>JBBDXA010000092.1:4143-5732 GCA_040902585.1 Phycisphaeraceae bacterium | reverse complement strand
GGGGCTTCGCCGAGCCTCAGCCCCAGCCACCCACACCAAACCAATCTGAATCACTGCCGCTCAAAGCGTCTTTTGACTAGTGACCCTCCTTCAACCGATCATGGCTGACAGCGAATGTCCGCCACGACCCCTCCATCTGAACAGGTCCCCGCTCCGCCGCCACCACCGGTCACCGCGCGCTCGGTCGCCGAGCACAGCGCCTTCCTGAGCTTTCTCGATCGTCTCGGCAGTCCGCCCGTCAGGCTGCTCGATTACGTGGGCGGCATCGCCCGCCTCATCTGGCAGTCCTGGCTCTGGGTCTGGAGGGCAATGATCCTTCGGCGGGTGCGCTTCGGTCGCTTCGCGCTCTATTCACAGATCGTCCGTCTCGGAGTGCGATCCATCGGCGTCATTGTGCTGGTGAGTTTCAGCATTGGCCTGATCCTTGCTTTACAGATGGCGCCGCCACTCGACGAGTTCGGTCAGATCGATACCGTCGCGACGATCGTCGCCATTGCCGTGGTGCGCGAGCTGGGCCCGCTCATCAGTGCGATTGTGGTGACTGGTTTTGCCGGCGCTTCGATCGCCGCGGAAATAGGCACGATGGTCGTGGGTGAAGAGATCGAAGCGCTGGAAGCTCACGCGCTGAACCCGGTGCGCTTCCTGGTGATGCCGCGCATTTTAGCCACAACGATTTCGCTGATCATCCTCTGCATCATCGCGGAACTCATCGCCATCCTTGGCGGCTACTGGCTGGGCACCGCGGTGCTGGACATTCCGCCCGGGGTCTACCGCGCCAATACGCTGGATGTGCTGGGGCTGTCCGACTTTCTGACCGGCCTCTTCAAGGCCGGCTGCTTCGGCATGATCATCGGCGCGATCGCCTGCTACAACGGCCTGCACGTCACCGGCGGCGCGGCAGGCGTCGGCAAGGCAACAACCAACACCGTCGTCCACTGCATCGAAGCGATCATCTACACCGACCTGATCTTCACCGCCGTGTTCTACGCGGTGGGGTGGACGTAGCGAGCCGGGGCGTATTCGCCCCGGTGAGAACGATCAGCGATCAGCCATCAGCCATCAGCCAAATGCAAAGCCCACGCACTCCCGTGCGTGGGTTCCGTTGTCTTAATGCTGATAGCTGATCGCTCACCGCTGAAAGCTCAAAGCTCTCTCACAGCGTTGCCGACGTGTACGGCAGCAGCCCCATGTAGCGAGCCCGCTTCACCGCGATCGCCACCATGCGTTGCTGCTTGGCGTTCATGCCGGTGCGCTTGCGGCTCTGGATCTTGCCGTTGGGCGTCAGGAGCCGGCGAAGCTCTTCGCTGTTCTTGTAGTCCACGTAGATTTCGCCCGTCGAGCTTTTGACTGTGACGTTAGCGCGGGGAGCGGAACCGAAACGCGTGAATTCTGCCATGATCTGAAACTCCGTCGTGGGTTAAGTAGCCCCGGCTCGTGGCCGGAGCGACGGTGGGGGACCCCCGGCGGACTTCCGGGGACTTCCGGGGGAGCCGCGTATTCTAGCGAGTTTGCGATGGTTGCCAAGTCGCCGGTAAAGTCTGGGAACGCCCCCCCAAGCCCGATGGCGAGGTCCGCCGAGCCGTGGGGGG
>JBBDXA010000092.1:0-4133 GCA_040902585.1 Phycisphaeraceae bacterium | reverse complement strand
CCCCGACGGCTCGTCGACTCGCCATTGGGCTTGGTCATTTGACCTTCACGCCGTTTTCCTTGATAATACGTGGCTCGCTCGGAATCAGGCTTATCGCGGCCGACCGAACGCCCTCGAATTGAACGACAAAGGTGCATCATGGCAACGCAAATCAAGCCCGGCAGCAGGATTCTGGTCAAGGTCGTCAAGGCCCCCACGAATGCCGCCGCTGAGAAAACTCTCGCCCGCCTGTTGTGCAAAGACGCCGCCGCCAAGCGTGAGGTGAACCGTCAGCGCTCCATCCGCAAGCGTCTTTACGACCCCAAGCCCCGCGGCGGCCGCACCTACGCTGGCCACATCGTCAAGCAGCAGCCCATGCACGGCAAACTCGGCGAGAGCGGCACCATCACCGCGTCGCTCGATGTCCTTCGCGACCTCGCCAGCGTCGAAAGGTTCGTGGAAGTCACGCCCGCCTGAGAGATGTGAGCATTCAAGAATAATCAAAGCACCCACGGTCAGGAGACCGTGGGCTTTTTTTAGGTGTTCTTCTTCCCTTCGTTCCTCCGTGCCTCCGTCCCTTCCCTCTACAATCTCCCTCGATGTCCCTTAAAGCAATCTCCATTCGCGGCGCTCGTGAGCACAACCTCAAGGGCATTGACATCGACATTCCGCGCGATCGCCTCGTGGTGATCACCGGCCTGTCGGGCAGCGGCAAGTCCTCGCTCGCATTCGACACGATCTATGCCGAGGGCCAGCGCAAGTACATGGAGAGTCTCTCCGCGTATGCCCGGCAGTTTCTCGATCAGCTTCAGAAGCCGAACATCGAGAGTATTGAGGGGCTGCCGCCGACGATCGCGATCGAGCAGCGGTCCGCTTCGCACAACCCGCGCTCGACGGTGGCGACGACGACGGAGATTTACGACTACCTGCGTTTGCTGTTTGCAAGAGTGGGGCAGCCGCGGTGCTGGCATCGGGAGGAGGTGAGGGCCAAGGGCCAAGCGCCAGGGGCCAAGGGGAAGAAGGGGAAAGGAGGCAGGGAACAGGAGACAGGCGATGACAATCCGCAATCCGCGATCCGCGATCCGCAATCCCCTGGCCCTTGGCCCTTGGCCCTTGGCCCTCACGTTTGCGGTCGCCCGATCGAGTCGCAGAACGCGACGCAGATTGTCGATCAGGTGTACGCCCTGGCGGAGGGCACGAAGCTGATGGTCCTCGCGCCGGTCATTCGCGGGAAGAAGGGGCATCACCAGGAAGTGTTCGATTCGCTCATCAAGGAAGGCTTTGTTCGGGCTCGCGCGGATGGCGTGGTGCTCGACATGCGCGAACTGAAGGGCGGCTCACCGTTCACGACCAAGACGCAGCGCTACCAGGCGCACCGTATCGAGGCCGTCGTCGATCGCATCGTGGTGAAACATGATGACGCCACGCGCCAGCGACTGGCGGATTCGATCGAGCTGAGTTTGAAGGTGGCAGAGGGGTTGGTCATCGTCAGCGTGCAGGCGGCGGAGGGCCAAGGGCCAGGGGCCAAGGGCCTGGGGGCCGACGTCAATCCGCAATCCGCAATCCGCGATCGGCAATGGACAGACACGCTCTACAGCGAAAAATACGCCTGCCCGCTGCATCCTGAGTGCAGCCTGAGCGAGCTGGAGCCGCGGCTGTTTTCGTTCAACAGTCCGTACGGCGCGTGCCCTGCGTGCGGCGGCTTGGGAACGATCCTCGAGTTTGATGCGGATCTGATCGTGCCGGACACGTCGCTGACGCTAGGTGACGGCGCGATTGAAGCGTGGAAGAAGCACGGCATGCGGATGAACATCTTCTACAAGAGGATTCTCCGCCGATTCTGCCGTGATTTTGATGTGGGCATGACGACGCCGTTTGAAAAGCTGAGCAAGGCGATCCAGCGCATCCTGATGCACGGCACGACCGCGGCGGACGAAGCGAAGTACGACACCTACTTCGAAGGCGTGGTCCCCGGCCTGCAACGTCGGTTCGAGAATACCGAGAGCGAGTACGTGAAGGAGAAGCTGCACGAATATCTCAGCGAAGCCCCGTGCGAAACCTGCGGCGGCGGGCGATTGAGAATCGAGGCGAGGCATGTGTTTGTGGAGGCGGAAAGGGAGGGCCAAGGGCCAGGGGCCAGGGGCCAAGGGGCCGATGTAAATCCGCGATCCGCGATCCGCAATCCGCAATCCCTTGGCCCTCATCCCTCCACCCTTGGCCCTTCTCTTTTCAACATCCGCGATGTCACCGCGATGACCATCGAACACGCGACCGGCTTCTTCAGCCGCTTGCGGCTTAGCGCCGAACAACAGCAGATCGCCGCGCCGATCCTGAAGGAAATCCAGGCCCGCCTCGGCTTCATGCTCTCCGTCGGTCTCGGGTATCTCTCGCTCGACCGCGCCACCGGTTCACTCTCGGGCGGTGAAGCTCAGCGCATTCGCCTTGCCACGCAGGTCGGCTCCGGACTCGTCGGCTGCTGCTATGTGCTCGATGAACCCACCATCGGCCTGCATCAGCGCGACAACGATCGCCTCATCCGCACGCTGCGTCACCTGACTGACATCGGCAACACCGTCATCGTCGTCGAACACGATGAAGACACGATTCGGGCCGCGGACTGGCTGATCGATATCGGGCCTGGCCCCGGGCGTCACGGCGGACAAGTCGTCGCGCAGGGCACCGTCGCGGACGTGCTTGAAGAGAACAAGTCGCTGACCGCCAAGTATCTGAGCGGTGAAATGCAGGTGCCGGTGCCGCTCCAGCGGCGCACGCTCGATCATAAGAAGGCGATCACCATCAAGGGCGCTCGCGAGAACAACCTGAAGAACGTCGACGCGGCCTTCCCCCTGGGCGGCATCCTCTGCGTCACCGGTGTTTCAGGCAGCGGCAAGAGCACACTGGTGAATCAGATTCTCCTTCGCGCGGCGAAGAAGCATGTCACCGGCTCGCGCGAGAAGCCCGGGGCGCACGATCGCATCGTGGGCCTGAACAATGTGGATCGCATTATTGAGGTGGATCAGTCGCCGATCGGAAGGACGCCGCGCAGCAATCCCGCGACGTACACCGGTGTGTTTGATCTGATCCGCGTGCTCTTTTCGCAGACGAAGGAATCGAAGATCCGCGGCTACAAACCCGGGCGCTTCAGCTTCAACGTCAAGGGCGGTCGATGCGAAGCATGCCAGGGCCAGGGCACAAAGAAAATCGAGATGCACTTTCTGCCTGATGTGTTTGTCGAGTGCGAAGTGTGTCGCGGCAAGCGATACAACCGCGGGACGCTGGAGGTGAAGTACCGCGGCAAGTCGATTGCGGATGTGCTGAACCTGACCATCGAGGAATCGCTTGCTTTCTTTGAAAACTTTTCCAACGTGACGCAGCTTCTGGCGGCCCTGAACGACGTGGGGTTGAGCTACGTGCAGCTCGGCCAGGCATCGACCACGCTCTCCGGCGGCGAAGCTCAGCGCGTCAAGCTCGCCACCGAGCTGGGCAAGCGACCCACCGGTCACACGCTCTACGTGCTCGATGAACCGACCACCGGCCTGCACTTCGCCGACGTCGACAAACTCATGAGCGTGCTGCATCGACTGGCGGACGCGGGCAACACGCTGATCGTCATCGAGCACAACATGGATGTGATTCAGTGTGCCGACTGGCTGATTGATCTGGGCCCCGAGGGCGGCGAGCGCGGCGGCACGATCGTCGCGGCGGGTTCGCCGGAGGATGTGATGGAGATGAGGAGCTATACCGGCGAGTACCTGGCGAAGCATCTGAAGCGCGAGATCGAAGAAAACGTCGGGGCGACGGCTTAGAATGATGCACACTATCATGAGGTCCACCAATGAAGACTATTGAAACCATTCACCAGGCCGGCTCAGACAAGTTGCTTCGCCTGAGCATTCCTGTGGCTGAAGAGGGGCGATATCGCGTCACGGTATTGGTGCGACCGGAAGCCGGCGAGCAGACCGAGTATGTGCGCGATGCGAAAGGCTGGCCTGAAGGGTTCTTTGAGAACGTCATCGGTGCCTGGCGCGGCGATCTGGAACGCGGCGATCAGGGCGAATATGAGAGTCGGGAGTCGTTGTGAGCAAATACCTGCTCGACACTAATACTACAACGCTACGTTCCCTGCCACTGACAATACCGCAAGTCTTTCAGTT
>JBBDXA010000091.1:0-36363 GCA_040902585.1 Phycisphaeraceae bacterium | reverse complement strand
ACAAATGTCCGGCTCCACCGCGGGCACGCCCGGCGGCGGCGGCGGCGCGGGCTGGCCGAGAATGTTCTCCAGCACCCACACGCCGCGCAGAATGGGCGATGTGCTCGTGCCGTTGGCGGTCACCTTCAGCACGCTCGCATGGGTCAGGATGCCGCCGCGAATGCTGTCGGCAGGCAGCTTCACCACGCGGAACTTCTCGTGGCCCTTGACGCCGTCGATGCCGTAGTGATTCGCCAGGCGTTCATTGAGCACGGTGAAATCCGAGTCGATGAAGTTGATCACGCTCAGGTCGTTCTGGAGCAGGTGCCTGAAGAAGCCGCGCGTTTCGCCGAGCATCGATTCCTGGAGCAGCGGATCGAACTCGGGGTAAAGCTTCGCGTCAGGCGTGGTGAATTCGATGTCGCGCAGATCCAGCCACTGGCCGGTGAAGTTCGTCACGAAGCGATCGATGCGAGGATCGTTGATCATCCGTTCGACCTGCTCGTGCAGCACTTTGCGATCGCGAAGCTTCCCGTCAGCGGCGAGCTTCAATAGCTCATCATCCGGCATGGACGACCACAGGAAGTAACTCAGCCGCGAGGCGAGCGTGTAGTCATCCACCTTCGTGTCCTGGTTCAGCAGCAGGAAGTGCGGCGAACAGAGAACAGCCGTGATCCCCGCCCGCATCGCCTGTTCAAACGTACGGCCTTCATCGAGGCGATCGAGCGTGAGCTTCACATAAGGTGCGATCGCCTCGGGCGACACAGGCCGGCGAAACGCGCGAGGGATGAAGGCCTTGAGAATCCGCTCGGCATCGGCCTTGGGATTCGCCGAGTTGACCACATGCAGCTTCATGCCTTTGCGATGGCGCATCCAGATCGGCTCGCCTTCGACCATGGGCAGATCGCCCAAGAGTCGTTTCTGCGCGACGCTGGGAAAACTCTGATCGAGCGGGCCATGCGTTTCGGCCCAGGCGATGGCGATGCCCGGGCGCGGCTCCTTGTCCTTGTCGCGATAGGTGATGTGCTCGGGGTAGACCCAGGGCACGACGTGCATCGCGTCGTTCTCATTCATGAAAGCGGTGAACTCGATCACGCGCGGTTTGTCGGGCGAGCCGGTCACATCAAACATACCCGCGAACCGCCGCTTGCCGGGCCCGAACAGCGGCCCGACGTAAACCGCCACTTCCAGCGTGCGCCCGCTGGGCTCATGAGGCCAGACCGCGAGGCGACAGCGATAGACGCCGTCCTCGATCGGATGCACATCATCCATGCGCACGGGAGGCCAGCCGGGCGTGAACTTCACGAAGGAATTTTCGATTTCGATTGTGCCGCCGCGCTTCTGCTTGACGGAAGCGACATTCTCGCCCACGGTCATCAAGTCCACCCGGCGGGTCGCGGCGGGCAACGGCTTGATCCGACGGATGGTGCTCTCGAAGGCTGCGTCGGCGGCCTCGAGGTAACGCTCCATCAGCACCGTGGAAATACTCAAACCATCCGCGACATTGTCGAACCCCTGCACGCTGCCGTCTTCGGGAAGGAGCTCGGCCAGTTCGGTTTCGACGCCGAGCAGATCGCGCACCGTGTTTTCATACTCGACGCGGTTGAGCCTGCGAAGCCCGAGCGGCCGTGACTTCACGCTCGCTGCGGACCAGGCGTAGATCGAACGCACGACGGTCGCGGCTGCCGTCTTATCCGGTCGCGCTTCCTTCTTCGGCGGCATGTCGCCCACTTCGATTGCCTCGGCGACCGCGGTCCACTGCTTGCGGGCATCATCCGAATTGGAAGGCACCGCCAGCGTGTCGAGGCGAAAGTCACTCTTCTGCACCTTCGGGCCGTGGCACTTGATGCAGTGCTGATCGAAGAACGCGCGGATCTCCTTCTCAGGCGACAAAGTTGGAGGCTCGGCAGCAACGGCAAGGTCCGCCCATGCGAAGAAGGCGAGCAGGAATAGGGGAATCAGTGAAGGCATGCGGGTCATGGTCAAGAACAATTGATCGAATCAGGGCAAGAGTATCACGAAGTCGCGGCGGGAAAAGGCAGCTTCATCAATCCTAGCTCAGATGAGCGAAATGACTACGTGAGAATTCCTTTAATCACCTGGCCGTAGTCGATTTCAAGTCGCTTGCGGCCGGGGACGTTGAGCCTGCGCGAGTCGAGGCCGAGTTGATGCAGGACTGTCGCGTGCAGGTCGGTGATGTAGTGGCGATTTTCGACGGCATGAAAACCGAGTTCATCCGTCGCGCCGTGGACGATGCCGCCCTTCACGCCGCCGCCTGCGAGCCAGATGGAGAAACCGTAAGGATGATGATCGCGCCCGTCGCTGTTCTGAGCACCGGGTGTTCGGCCAAACTCGGTGCCCCAGACCACGAGCGTGTCATCGAGCATGCCGCGCTGTTTCAAGTCTTTGATGAGGCCTGCGATGGGCTTATCCACCTGTCCGCAGAGCTTGGAGTGATTGTCCTTGAGCTTGGCGTGCGAGTCCCACGCGCCCGCGCCGCCGTTGGAGCCGTGAAACACCTGCACGAAGCGCACGCCGCGCTCGACGAGTCTGCGCGCGGCCAGGCACAGTCTGCCGAAGTCCTGCGTGGGCTTTTCATTCAGGCCGTAGAGCTCCTGCGTGGCATCGCTCTCTTCGCTGAAGCGCATGGTTTCAGGGACCGCCGTCTGCATGCGGTAGGCGAGCTCGTAGGACTTGATGCGGGCGGTGAGGGCCGGGTCATCGGGGTATTCGATGCCGCCGAGTTTGTTGAGCTTGTTGAGCAGATCGAACTTGCTTTTCTGTTCGTCAGGTGTGACGCCGCTGGCGACAGGAGGCGAAGCGAAGGGCAATGGATTCTTCGGATCGACATTAAGACGAATGCCGTTGTGTTCGGGGCCCAGGTAATCGCCGCCGTGGCCTTCGTTGCCGCCGCAGCAGTCGGCGATGGGCGTGCCGAGGACGACGAAGCTCGGGAGATTTTCGTTGATCGCGCCCAGGCCGTAGTGCGTCCAGGCGCCGATGGTCGGGTAGAAACCGTCGAGGCGATGGCGGCCGGTGTGAAACTGAAGCTGTGCGCCGTGATTGTTGTCGGTGGTCCACATGGAGCGCACGACGGCGATCTCATCGATGACGCTGCCAACGTGCGGCCACCAGTCGCTGACTTCGATGCCGCTGTGCCCGCGCTTCTTGAAACCGACCTGAAGCGGATAGAGCTTGTGCCAGATGTGACCGTTGGCATCGTTGGGCACGACGATGCGCACGTTCTCTTTTGTCAGCGGAGATTCAAGAGCGGAAGCGAACGGCGTCTCTTTAATTTCCTTGCCGGCGTATTTCGAAAGGGCCGGCTTGGGATCGAAGCTTTCCATGTGACTGGTGCCGCCGGACATGAAGAGCCAGATGACGCGCTTGGCGCGCGGAAGGTGATGGGGCAGGCCGAGCGAGCCGGCGTCTGTGACGCCGGATTCCGTCGATGCCAGTGAACGTGATACGCCATCACGAAACAGCATCGCGCCAGCGGCAAGGCCGGTGAAGCCCATGCCGATGTCGGCGAGGAAGGCGCGGCGGGAATTCTGATGGTTCATAGCATCACCGTATCGTGACGAACTCATGATGATTCAGCAGCACATGCACGAAATTCTCCATTGCCCGCAGGCTCGGCACGGAGGAGGGCTTGATCTGGCCGGGCTTCGTTTCGTTCGCATCCTTCGCGCTGGCATTGCCGGGGAGGATTCGCGTTTGTTCAAGGAGGAAAGCGAGACAGGCCGCGCGTTCCTGTTCGCTCGGCGCGCGGCTGAGAATGCGCGCGAACGCCGCGGTGACGAACCTTGCGTTGCTCGTTTCGTCATCGGGCTTCGCATCGACCTTCGCAGCAAGGTCGCGCGCGATCAGCCGCGCCATGTCCACTGACAGCGAGCTGTTCACCATCGCCAGCGCCTGTTGCGGGGCGATCGTCTCCGCCCGGCGGTAGCACTCCGTCGGGCTGGCGCCATCGAACATTTCCAGGAACACCATCTGCTTTTCCATGGCGTGGCGGTAGTAGATGCTGCGGCGATAAGTGGTGAGGCCGGCGTTCTCGTCGAGCTCGGGGCCGGCCATCGTGGTGTCGAGGCGACCGGCGAGGTGGATGACGCTGTCGCGGACGATCTCGGCTTCCATGCGGCGGCTGTTCATGCGCCAGAGCCAGGTGTTGTCGGGGTCGATTGATTGCGGATCGCGGATCGCGGATTGCGGATTGGCTGGAGCACCGTCCCGGAAGGGCGGTGCCTCAGCGTTACCTGTCGCCCGGGCACCACCCTGCCGGGATGGTGCTCCATATGGGACTCCATTCGATGCCATGCGGTAGGCGCGGCTGGTGACGATGAGACGATGAATGTGCTTGTGACTCCAGTTGTGCTCCATGAGTTCGACAGCGAGCCAGTCGAGAAGCTGCGGATGCGTCGGCGGCTTGCCGCTTAATCCGAAGTCGAAGACGGTGGAAACAAGCGGGCTGCCGAAGTGTCGCAACCAGATGTGATTCACGACGACGCGCGCGGTGAGCGGGTTCTTCTTTGAAGTGATCCACTGAGCAAGGGCGTGGCGGCGGCCGGTGCTGGTGGCGGGATAAATTGCCGACAACGCAGCGTACTGATCGTCCGTCTTCTGCAAGGTATCACGGGCCTTCACGAGTTCCTTCTGGGCGGCATCGAGTTTCTTCTTTGCGTCGTCCACGGGCTTTGCATTCTTCTTTTCATCGTTGGCGAGCGCTTGTTCGGTTGCGGCTACCTGCTGGCGTGCTTCGACTTCGGCTGCCTCAGCGGCCACCACTTTGGCTTGGCGTGACAGGCGAGCAGCTTCCTTCGCAAGGTTGCCCGCATCGGCGGAAGGAGGCGCGGCGAACCTGGCATCATCGGCCGCAATCCGGGCCTTGAGCGCGTTGAGTTCCGCCTCGGCTGCGTCGGCCTGTTTCTGAAGCAGTTCGCCGGGTTGCTCCGTCTTCTCAACCGCCGCCAGACGGGACTTCCATTCTTTCTCCGCGGCGGCCAGAGCGCTCTCGCGGATGAGAGGTTGCATGCCGGGATAATACGCCTCGGCAGGTAAATCAACTTGGGCGATGGACATGTCACGCGCCGCGGTCACGAACACCTTCGGCACCCCCGGCGTAATCACCAACTCCTCGCGCGGCATCTTGTCATTGCCGCGCTCGAACAGAAACGTCTTCGCATTCAGCTCCGCATCGTACGCCCGGCTCAGGCCGTTCTTCTCCGCATCATTACCGCCGCCAGGCACGCGGTCGTAGCGCACCTGATAAGGCTCGAAGATGGCGCGGAACTTGTAATACTCTTCCTGCGAGACAGGGTCGTACATGTGATCGTGACAACGGGCGCAGTTGAGGGTCAGGCCGAGGAACGCTTTGCCGGTGTGCTCGACGGTCGAGTCGAGCCAGACGTGGCGGTTGAACTTGTAATAGTTGCGGGTGAGGAAGCCTGTGGCGCGGAGGGCATCCTGATCGGTCGGGGCGGCTTCATCGGCTGCGAGCATTTCGACAATCATGCGATCGTAAGGCTTGTCCGCGTTGAGCGACTCGATGATCCAGTCGCGCCAGCGCCAGATGTGTTTCTGGCTGTTGCGCAGTTCCTTCTGGTAGCCGTACCAGTCGCTGTAGCGCCAGATGTCCATCCAATGCCGGCCCCAGCGTTCGCCGTAGCGCGGGGAGGCGAGGAGTTTCTCGACGACGCGGTCGTAGGCTGATTGCGGATTGCGGATTGTGGATTGCGGATTGCTCCCTTGGCCCTTGGCCCCTGGCCCTTGGCCCTCTCCGCACTCCTTCACAAACGCCGCCGTCTCCGCCTCCGTCGGCGGCAGGCCGATGAGATCGAGATACACGCGACGCAGCCAGACATTGGGCTCCGCTTCCTCCAGCGGCGTGAGGCCTTGCTTCTCGTGCTGGGCCGCGATGAAGGCATCGATCGGATTCTTCGACCACGCCTCATCCTTCACCTTCGGCAGCTCGCTCTTCATCGGCACGTTGAAGGCCCAGTGCTTCGCCGGGTCGAGCGGGATGATTTCTTCCTTCGGATAAGCCGCACCTTCGTTGATCCATCGTTTGAGCAAGGCGATCTGCTCTGCGCTCAGCGGCTTGCCATCCTTGGGCATCTTCTCGACGCCCTCAGCGCCGATGACCGCGCGGAGCAGGAGACTTTCATCCGCCTTGCCGGGGGCGATGATCGCGCCATCGTCCGTGCCCTTGTGAATCAGCACGCCTGCATCGACGCGGATGCCGCCCTTCTGCTTCACCGCGCCGTGACACATGCTGCAATGATGGGTGAAGATCGGTTTGATCTGTGTGACGTAATCGACTTTGTCGGCGGCTTCGAGCGAGGCGGTCGTCCAGGAGATGATCGCAAGCATTAGCATGAAACGAACACCACGCCGCCAATAGCCCCCGGCGGAAGCCGGGGGTTGCCCCCGACCGCCCCACCGCTGCCTGCGTGAAGTTCGCATCGTACGTTCGTCCATAATCATCCATTGTCGAGACGCGAGCCAAACAAGCAAGGGGAGAATTCAGGCACCCTCAGACAAGCCCACCGGGGCGAATACGCCCCGGCTCGCAGACTCGTGACACGCTTGTGACAGTCCGAATACATCCTTTTTGTACACAATGGCTCCAGGAACGTCTTTACAGGCGATAATAGAAGACGCGAGCACCTTCCTTCGCTCGCGGATCGACACAAGCCCCCCAGCCCACCAACGGAGATCAGGGCATGACAACGCTCCACGCGTCGGACCGGTCCATTACCTTCAAAACCCTTTTGCCGGCCTTCATCGCGCTCGTGGCGATAGGTGGCTCGCTACGGGCTGCGGATGATCCAGCTCTGGACAAAGTGCGGGCGGCCCTCCAGGCGAAGCAGTACGACGAAGCTGTGAAGGCAGCCGACGCCTACCTGAAGGGCACGGGCAAGGCGATGGATGAGGCGATCTACCTCAAGGCGACCGCCCACTTGAGCGCGGGTCGGTTCGCCGAGGCGGTCACCGCGACCGACGCCCTGCTCTCGAAGCATCCCAAATCCACGTGGTACGCCAAGGCTCTGTTCATGAAGGGCACCGCGCTGGCGCGGCAACGCAAGTTCAAAGAGGCGGAGGCGATCTTCGAAGCCGAGGCCATCGCCCTGCTCGCGCCGCAGCGCAAGCGGGAGATCGCGGGGGTGATCGTGAAGTTCGCCGATGCCCTTGCGGTTGAGCCGGATGCGAAGGATCTTTCCGCGCCCAAGCCTGACTATGGCAAGGCCTACAACCTCTACGGCAAAGTGCTGGGCATGGAGATCGATGACACGCTGCGCGAAGAGGTGATGTTCAAGCGGGCAATGGCGATTCAGAAGGCGGGTAATCACGCGCAGGCGGTGAATGATTTTCACGCATACCTGAATCAGTTCGATCCGCAGTGGACCGGGCCGGTGGGCAGTGAGCCGCGCCTGCCGCAACAGGTGAGCACGATTCCCACGGGCGCGAATCGCCTTGAAGCACGCTATCGCCTCGCCAAGTCGCAAATCGAAACAGGCAACACCATCGAAGCCCGGCGGAACCTGGAAGACCTGCTCGCGTTCGTCGATCGCATCGCAATACGCCCTGTCGAAGGCGAAGTGCATCCCTTCGTCAAGCTCAGCGCTGACGCCAACTGGCAGATCGTCCGCACGTATCGCATGCCTGACGGCGTCGAAGACCTGGACCGCGCCGTGAAAGCCGCGGAAGATTTCCTCAAGGCCTACCCCGCCCATCCGCACGCCATCGAAGCCGCCTGGCTCATCGCCCAGACCTACCACCGGCACGGCCGCTACGATCAGGCCTTCGCCGCCTACACCAGCTTCATCGAAGGCAAGCAATTCAACCTGCCCCAAGGCGAGGCCGCGTCCAAATCGATGAAGCGACTGGGCAAGTCAGCGCAGCAGCTCAAGGATGAGTGGACGATGCTGGCCGTGTTCCAGCTCGGCGAAATTCACTTCGCGCAGAAGAAATACACCTCCGCCATCGCCCACTGGCAGAACTACATCAAGCTTTACCCCAACGGACCGCAGTGGGCCGACAGCCAGCGTAACGTCATCTCCGCTGAGTTCATGATCGCCCTCGATTCGATCGTCAACAAGAAACACGACGACGCCCGCAAGCTGTTCGACGCTTTTCTTACCGCCCATCCGCTTGATGAGCGCGCCCCGCAGGTGCTTTTCATCCTCGGTCAGATGAGCTATGCGCAGACGCAGGAGGTTGAGACAGCGGTTGAGAAAGCCGACATCAACGCCGCAAAGATCGCCCTCGGCTACCGCAAGGCCGTCGACGAATGGGAACGCCTCGTCAGCAAGTACCCCGGCAGCGAGGAAGCCTCCCTCGCCCTCTATCGCGTCGGCATGATCTATGAAGAGAAACTCGGCGACCTTGAAAAGGCCCTGGAAAGTTACCGTCGCCTCAACTGGGGCCCCTACGCGGGCTACGCCCAGGGCCGCGTCGCCATCATGACCAAGAAGCAGCTTACGCTCGCCACCGAGCGCACCTTCCGCTCCAGCGAGACGCCGAAGATCAAGCTCAATGTCCGCAACATCGAAAAGCTCACCGTCAAGCAGTACTACCTCGACATGGAAGCCTACTTCCGCAAGGTCCACGCGACAGGCGGCGTCGAAAGCCTGGACATCGCTCTCATCCAGCCTGACAAGCAGTGGGAAATCAAGATCGACAACTACGCGAAGTTCAAACCCATCGAGCAGCAGATCGAGATTCCCTTTCCGCAGGAGAAGCCCGGAATCGGTACGCCCGGCGTCTGCATCATCAACATCAGCGAGGACGATCTGGAATCCACCACGCTCGTCGTGCGCAGCGATCTGGATCTCATCATGAAAGCCAGCCGGCGCGAAGTACTCGTCTACGTGCAGGACATGCTCGGCAAGAAGGCCGCGGCGGGCGTGGAAGTGCTCGTCAGCGACGGCACCAAGGTGATCGCCACCGGCAAGACCGGCGAGGACGGCGTCTACACCCAGACGCTCGATGACCTCAAGGACTGCGGCGACGTGCGCGTGTTCGCCAAGCGCGGCACGAACATCGCATCGAACATGCTTTCGCTGAGCGGCCTTGAAATCAGCTCCGGCCTCAGCCGCAAGGGTTATATCTTCACCGACCGCCCCGCCTATCGGCCCGGGCAGACGGTTCACATCAAAGGCATCATCCGCGACGTGAAGGACGGGCAATACGTCGTCGCCAAAGACGCGGCCTATGTGCTGAAGATCAGCGATCCCTCAGGCCGACTGCTGCGACAGGAAGCGATCACGCTCAGCGAGTTCGGCTCCTTCGATCAATCCCTGCCGCTCTACGAAGCGACACCGCTGGGCGCGTACACCATCACGGCTCACCTCAAGGGCAAACCGGAGATCGCCTACAACGGCTCCTTCACCGTGCAGCAGTTCCAACTCGAGAAGATGAAGCTCGCGATGGAGTTCGATCGCCGCGTCTACTTCCGCGGCGAGAAAATCAAGGGCACCATCACCGCTGAGTACTACTGGGGCCAGCCCGTGGCGGATCGACAGGTGCGTTACACGCTGCCTGATGGCCGCATTCATCTGGGCACGACGGATCGCAAAGGCAAGGTTGAGTTCACGTTCGACACGACGCCGATGACCGTCGGCCGGAGCCTGAGTTTCCAGGCGAGGATCGAAGGCGAGAACATCGGCGTGCAGGACGCGGTGTTCCTGGCGAGCGTGGGCTTCGGCGCGAGTGTGTCGCTCGATCGTGACATCGTTCTCGCTGGTGAGCCGTTTGATGTGAAGGTCAAGACGTTCGCGCCGGACGGCAAGCCCACGGGCGCGGAGATGACGCTGATCGTGCTGCGGCAGGATGTGCGCAAGGCGGACCCGGTGCTCAATATGGTGCCCTGGGTGGAACAGGAATACAGGCAGATCATCGGGGCGTACGAAGAGTTCGATCTCAATGCCGCCCTTTCCAATACTTCCAGCGGCGGGGCCGCGCGACGCCGACTGGCCATCGGCCCCGCCGAAGTCACCGTCAGCGAACACAAAGTCACGACCGATCCGAACACCGGCGAAGGCATTGTCAATCTCAAGCTCGAAAAAGGCGGGCAGTACATCCTCCGCCTCGCGGGCAAGGATCGCTTCGATCAACCCGTCGTCGCCCACGGCAGCGTGCTCGTCTCCGACGATGAAGACGCGACCAAACTTCGCCTCTTTTCCGAAACCGACACGCTCAAGGTCGGGCAGAAGGTCGCCATCGATCTGCACTCCCGGCTCGACGGCACACTCGCCCTCATCACCATCGAAGGCGAAACGATCCTTTCGCATCGCATCGTCACCCTCAAGAAGGGCCGCAACCCGGTGCAGATCGATGTCGCCCATGCGCACTATCCCAACTTCAGCGTGGCCGCGGCTGCGATGGACGGCCGCGACCTGCGCACCGCGAGCAGGCCTTTCAACGTGCAGAGGCAACTGAACATCGCCTTCAAGCCCGCCAAGAGCGTCGCTGCGCCGGGCGAGCAGGCGAAGTTTGAAATCACCGTCACGGATCAACTCGGTAAGCCGGAGAAAGCGGAGCTCACGCTGTCACTCGTGGATGAAGCGCTCTACGCGCTGTACGGCGAGAACGTGCCGCCGATTCTCTCCTTCTTTCAGGAGGGTGCGTTCAGGCAGGCGCATTTTTACGCCGCGAGCACCTGCGGCTTCCAGTACAGAGGCGCCACTCGCAGCGTGATCAAGGAGTTTCTGGAAGAAGGCGAGCGGGTCGCGCGCGAAGGGCGCGAGATGGAAGAACTGCGGATGGCGCAGACCGAATTGCACCGTTTCGGCCGGCCACAGGTGAACCCAAACTTCGATGCTCCCAACGCTCCGCCCTCCAACGCGCAATGGTACATGCAGCAGGGCCAAGGACAACGGGCCATCCAGGTGCAACTCGCGGAAGTGGAACAGGAGGAAGCATTGTGGCCGGGTCTGATGACCAACGGCACTCGCCGCGGCGAGCGCGTCGGTTACATCACGGGTCCGCAACGAAGAAGCGGCAACGACGGCACCACCATTCTCGCCGGCCTGCAATTGAACGATGCCGACCCGGAAGCCGTCGCCCGGCAGGACCTCCCCGATGCCGGTCACTGGCTGCCTTCGATCATCACCGATGATGAAGGCAAAGCGACCGTCACCATCCCCATGCCGCAGAACACCACCAAGTGGCGGCTCACCGCCCGCGGCTCCACCATCGACACGCTCGTCGGCGACGCAACGGCTGAGATCGTCACGCGAAAAGATTTCTTCGTCGAACTCAAAGCCCCGCTCACCCTGCGCGAAGGCGACAAGCCGCGACTGATCGCACGCATTCACAATCTCACCGATTACGAAGGCGATGTGAAAGTGCGCTTCGTGGTCCGCTCCGGCGCGAAGAATTACATCACGTTCACGCCGACCGTGAAGGTGCAAAAACAGGGCACGACCGAGTTCGTGTTCGATGTCTTCACCACGCCGGCGGTCGGCGAACTGGAGTTTGAAGTCACCGCCGAGGCGGGCGAACATCGCGATGCCCTCGTCAAACGCGCGGCCGTCGAACCCTGGGGCATCGAGTACGCCGACCACGGCGGCGGCATCGCCACGGGTGATGCGAACGTCAGCGTCGAACTGCCCAAAGGCCAGAAATACAGCACGAAATGGCTCACGCTCACCGTCGGCCCGACGCTCAAGCAGGCGATTCTGGATATGGCGATGGCGGATGCGATGCCTCTGCCGCGCAGGGCTTCGATGATCCTGCCGCCGCGCCCAATCGGCGCCTTTGCCGGCAGCGATCTGCTCGCCGTCGTCAGCGCGCTCGAATACGCAAAGACCACCAACGCACCGCCCAAGAGTTACGAAGCGCTCGCCGATCGCGCTCGCGGTCTCGCAGCCGCCCTGGTTGTCTCGCAGCATTCCTCCGGCGGCTGGGTGTGGCAATCTTTCGGCGATCAAAATGGTTCACCCGACTGGCTCGTCAGCGCGACGAGCTACTGGGCCCTGGTGCGTGCGAATGAACTGGGCATAGCTGTTCATCCTGACACGCTCAAGAAGGCCGCGACTTATCTTCAAATCACGATGACGCAGGTGGCATCGACCGACAGCGAAGCCCGCGCGGTGCTGGTGCATGCCCTGTCCACCAGCAAGTCGGTGGACTTCACGCACCTCAACGCCCTTCACCGCGAGCGCCAGCAGCTCAGCCCCATCGCGCTCGCCTACACCGCGCTGGCCTTCGCCAATCTCGATCGCAACGAACTGGCGGAGGAAGTGCTCACCGTACTGGAAGCGCGGGCGAAGACGATGACGAAGGACAAGCGCGAGCTCGCCTTCTGGGCCGGCGAAGGCCGCTACGTCTGGCTCAATGAAGAGATCGAGACCACAGCCATCGCCCTGCTCGCCTGGGTGAAGGCCCGGCCCACCGCGCCGATCGCCGCCAAGGCCGCGGATTACCTGATGAACGCCCGCGGCTGCTTCGACTTCAATCCCGCCAAGGCGCGCGGCCCAGCCGTCGCCGCCCTCGCCGCGTTTTACGGCAAGGCCCAGCAGGCCGGCGACGACTACACGCTGACGCTGCTGGTCAACGGCAAGGAAGTGAAACAGGTCGCGCGAAAGGGCACGGAAGGCACGCTGCTTGTCGATGTGCCTTCGGATGTCCTGATCGACGGCCCGAACATGGTCACCTTCCAAATGAAGGGCCAGGGCAAGTACGCTTACGCCGCGACCCTGCGCGGGTTCAGCGCGGACATGAACGATCCCAAATCCTTCGCCTATCCCTTCGTGACCGCCCGCTCGTATCGCCACGCGATGCTCGAATATCGCGGCAAGCCCATCGGCGTTTACTCGACCTCGCCGGTCCGCAACCTGGAGACGGGCCAGCGCACGCAGGTGCTCATCAACATCAACACCGGCAACCGTTCCTACAACGGTTACCTGATGCTCGAGGAGCATCTGCCAGCCGGTGCAAGGCTCGTCGAAGGTTCGCTCAGCGGAAAGCATCGCCATGTGGAGGTGCGCGATTCCAGCTTCGTGCTTTACTTCGCACCCGGTGAGATCAGTGATGTGCGCTATGAACTGGTCGGCTACTCAGGCGGCGACTTCCGCGCTCAGCCTACGGTGATACGCGATGTGATGAAGCCGAACCTGATGCGGCTGGGCGAGGCGGAAACGCTGACGGTGCTGCCCCCGAATGCGAAGTCGCCCGATCCTTATGTGATCAACGATGGCGAACGCTTCGCGCTGGGCCGGCTGTTCTTTGAGGATGGTCTTTATAAGGAAGCGCTGGAACAGTTGCCGCCCCTCTTCGACCGCGAGTACCGCTACAACGAACGCGATGTGGCCCGCATGCTGCTTTGGATTCACACCAGCGAGAGTTTCTACGATGCCCGCAGGATCGTGGATACGTTTGAAATCCTTCGTCGCAGGTTCCCCGACCTGACGATTCCCTTCGACAAGATTCTGGTCATCGGCAAGGCTTACCGCGACATCGGCGAGTTCGAACGGGCGATGCTCGTCTTCCGCGCGACCATCGACAACAGCTTCATCAATGACTCGAACATCAGCGCGATCCTTCAGGATGAAGGACAACTGCTCGGGTCGATCGATTATCAGGAAAATCTCTGGCGGCGATATCCCGATGCCCCGGAAGTGACCAGCGCGTACTTCGCCCTTTCGCAGGTGCTGTATCAGAAGGCGGCCGAGGCGCATCTGCTGGCGAAGCAGCAGAGGAAGATTGCTGTAGAGATCCCGGGCGTTGCTAAGCCGCAAGCGGCTAATGGGCATGCCGCGCCGACGAAGACGGACATGCTCAGGCAGAGCGTGGCGATGCTTGAGACGTTCCTCACGCTGTACCCCGAAGACCCGCTCGCCGATGACGCGGCCTTCTCTTTGATCAACGTGCTGCTTGATCTGAAGGCTTACGACAGCGTGGTGAAGCTCAGCGAAGTGTTCCGCCAGCGTTATGCGAAGAGCGATTTCGCGACCAACTTCCAGTACATGATCGCCCTGGGCCATTTCTGGCGTCGCGACTATGACCCGGCGCTGGCGGCGGCGAAGGTCGTGGCGGACGGCGAGAGCAAGGACCGCGATTTCGCGCGGTACATCCTCGGCCAGATCTATCACGCCGAGGGCAAGGCCGCGGATGCGATCAAGTGGTACCAGACGGTTGATTCGATCTACGCCGACGCCAAGCAGGCGATCAGCTACTTCGAGGAGAAGCGCATCGGCCTGGATGAAGTCAACATTTTCCAGCCGGGCAAGGCGGTCGAACTCAAACTGAAGTATCGCAACATCAAGGAGGCGAGCCTTCAGGTGTACCGCGTGGACCTGATGAAACTTTACCTGCGCGAGAAGAACCTGAGCAAGATCACGGAAGTGAACCTTGCGGGCATCTCGCCGCAGCAGGTGTTGTCGATCGAACTGGGCGACGGCAAGGATTACGTCGAGAAGGAAAAGAGCGCGAAGCTCGATCTGAAAGAGGAAGGCGCATATCTGGTGATCTGTCGGGGCGATGATTTATTCGCCAGCGGGCTGGTGCTGATCACGCCGCTGGAGATCGAGGTGCAGGAAGAGGTGGCGTCCGGCGGTGTGCGCGCCAACGTGATCGACAAGGTGAAGAATATCCGCCCGGCTGAGGTGCATGTGAAGGCCATCGGCTCGGCGGATTCGAAGTTCAAGAGCGGCGAGACGGACCTGCGCGGCCTGTTCATCGCCGACGGCTTGCGCGGCTCGGCGACGGTCATCGCCCGCGCCGGCGACTCGCGCTACGCTTTCTACCGCGGCAAGACCTGGCTCGGCACGCCTGAAGCGGCGGCAGGGCAGGGCCGCCAGCCAGCACAGCCTGCCGCCGAGCAGCCTGATTACCAGGGCAATCTGCGCTCGAAGCAGTTCCAGATTCAACAGGACAACACGATGCAGTTTGACAAGCTCCGCCGCCAACAGAACAAGGGCGTCGAAGTGCAGAAGGCGTATTGAAGTTTGAACAACAGCCCGCGTGAAACGTCTTCAATAGAAGACGCGACTGACCGCAGGCAGAGAATCAATCAGACCACGACGCACAAGGAGCGTCTGCCAATCGGCGGGCGCTCCTTGTCATTTTGATTCAATTGGAATGTAGCGATTACGCCGCGTCCGCATCGACGGCGACTTCTTCCGCGCTGCTCTCGGCCGGCTCTTCGCCGCCTTGAATCTTCGGCACGTAGGCGTCATCCTCGCCGATCACTTTCCCTTCGGTAGTCTTCACGGGCGGCATCGGATGAGCCGCCTCGTGCGCGGCCAGCAGGTCTTCCAGTTCCTTCTGCTTGGGCTCTTCCACTGCGCTCCACGCCAGGCGCCCGCGACACTTGGGGAACCGCGAGCAACTCAGCCAGGGCCCGCGCTTGGAACGGCGCATGTTCAAAGGCGATTCGCACTTGGGACAGGGCAAGTCCGTCAGCAGGGGCGGAGCCTTGGGCAGCTTGACGATCCCTTTCTTCGGATCGAGATTCACGATGCCTTTGCAGGTCGGGTAGTCCTCGCAGCCGAGGAACGCGCCGAAGCGACCGACGCGCCGCGTCATGCCCTTACCGCAGATCGGGCAGAGAATGTCCGTCATCTGCGCGCCCTGCGGTTTGCCTTCACGATCGACCGGCGCGGCATACTTGCAATCCGGATAGCGCGAGCAACTGAGGAACCGGCCGTTCTTGCCGAAGCGATACACCGTCGGCGCGTTGCACGTCGGACAGGCGTACTCCTTCGGAGCGGGCTCCTGGGCGGCCTTGGCGTGCTCCATCGATTCGTAGGCGCTGGCCAGGCTCGTTTTGAAGGGGTCGTAAAACTCCTGGAGCATCTTGATCCAGTCGCGATTCTTTTCTTCGATCGCGTCGAGTTCGCTCTCCATCTTCCTTGTGTAGCCCACGTCGAGAATGCGCGGGAAGGCTTCGACGAGCTTGTCGGTCACGACCATGCCCAGGTCCGTCGCGAAGAACCGGTTGCTGACCTTCTCGACGTACTTGCGATTCTGGATGACGTTGATGATCGAGGCATACGTACTCGGGCGGCCGATGCCCTCCGCTTCCAGCTTCTTCACGAGCGAGGCTTCCGAGTACCGCGGCGGCGGACTGGTGAAGTGCTGCGAAGGATCGATCTCCAGCGCCCCGAGTTGCTGCTTTTCTTCCAGCTTCGGGAGCGTGAGTTCATCGCTCACCTGTGGCACACCGATTACTTTGTAGAAACCGTCGAAAACGAGCATGCGCCCAGTGGCTTTGAAGGTGATGGTCTGCGGGTCGGTCCCACCCACGGGAGTGGGTGGGCTTTGATCGCTCCGTGTCCCCTGTCCCCTGTCACCTGTCACCTTCGTTTCGATCAGCACCGCTGTGGAATCCCACTCCGCGGGCGTCATCTGACAGGCGACGAACCGCTGCCAGATCATGCGATAAAGTTTCAGTTGCTGATCGTTGAGCGAATTGCGGATCGATGGGCTATCCGGCGAAAGATTCACATCCGTCGGCCGAATCGCCTCATGCGCCTCCTGCGCGGCCTTGTTCGAGCTCTTATATAGATTCGCCTTTTCGGGCAGGTACTTGGGACCGTACTTCGTTTCGATGAACTTCCGCGCCATCGCGAGAGCTTCGTTCGAAATATGCGTCGAATCGGTACGCATGTAGGTGATCAGACCCACGCTGCCCATGCCCTGAAGATCAACGCCTTCGTAAAGCTGCTGGGCAAGACGCATGGTTGAGTTCGTCGTGTACCCGAGCACGTTCGACGCGGCCTGTTGCAGCGTCGAGGTAATGAACGGCGGATAAGGCCGGCTGCGCGTGCGCTTGGTCGCGGTCGATTTGATGCGCCATTCGCGCTCGACGCCGATCCTGCCGATGAGGTTGATCCGCCTGGCGGCGGGGCCCTTGCCCTTGGGATCGTCGGTGACCTGCTTCTTGTCGATGATCAGGCCGGCCGCCTGGGCGACGCGGATCACTTCATCGACGGCCTTGGGTTCGAATCGTGTGCCGTCCACTTCAACCAGCTCGGCCGACAGACTTTTGTGTTCACTCAGCCAGCCGTTGCGTTCGCGGATGGTGCGCCCGTTCGCCGTCGCGGGCTTGCCCTTGGCGCGTTCCGCGGCCGCCTTCGCTTCGCCTTCGGCGATCCACTTGCGCCAGGCATCGCGGAATTTGGCGGTGTTGGCAAGATCAGCGGTGAAGTAGCCGGTGATCTTCCAGAACTCTTCAGGCATAAAGGCCTGTATCTCGCGCTCACGATCGACGACGATCCGTACCGCGACGGACTGCACGCGCCCTGCGCTCAAGCCGCCGGCAACTTTCTTCCAAAGCAGCGGCGAGACCTGGTAGCCTACGATGCGATCGAGAATGCGCCTCGCCTGCTGGGCGTTGACGCGGTCGCCGTTGATCGGCCGGGGGTGCGAGAAGGCGTTGGTGATTTCCGTCTTGGTGATCGCATTGAACACCACGCGCTTGGCGGTGGAGAGGTCTACGTTCAAAGCCTGCGCGAGGTGCCAGGCGATCGCTTCACCCTCGCGGTCCAAGTCGGTCGCGAACCAGATGTCAGCTGCGCTCTTGGCGACCTTCCGCAGTTCGGCGATGGTCTTCTTCTTGTCGGCAAGGATTTCGTAGGTGGGCTCGAAGTTGTTTTCGAGGTCGACACCGGGAACGGGGTTCTTGACGCCCTTGGGATTGCGGCTGGGCAGATCGCGAACGTGGCCGACCGAGGCCATGACCACGTAGTCGCTGCCGAGGTACTTATTAATAGTCTTGGCCTTGGCGGGGCTCTCGACGATGACCAGGTGCTTGCCGCTGGCGTTTTTGGCACCGCCGCCTGCCGATTTGGCCGCATCGCCGCCTGTTTTTCGCTTTGTTTTAGGTGCTTTTGCCATCCGTAACGCTCGACTCCTGGTCAGCCCGAAGGTCCGATTTCAACCGGTTCAGCCCGTTCTTCCATCGGTCCGAATGTGGCGGGTAACTTGAGCATCGGAGTAGCGGATTGTCAAGCTGAAATCGTAATTTGCTTATTTACAGTCGGTTACGAGGTGCTCAGGGCGGGCAAAACGGCGCAATGCTGGGGAATCGGGCGGATTTCAGACCTCGGCGGCCGCTCGGACCGCCCGCCAGGCGGCATCCGCCAGTTCGCGGGGGGACAGGATCGAGGCGTCGAGCCAGTACACGCCCTGGTATCGCTTCAGCCAGGTGCGCTGGGACTTGGCGAACCGGCGGGTGAGAATCTTGGTGCGTTCGAAGGCCTCCTCCGGCGAGCAGCGACCGGCGATTGCGTCGAGCACCTGCTGATAGCCGAGGGCTTTGCGTGCCTGCGGACCCAGGCGGTTGGCGGATTCGAGGCGACGCGTTTCATCGGGCAGGCTTTCGGATGCGAAGCCGCAAGCGGCGGGGAAAAACATTTCCTTCACGCGCAGGTTGATCCGCGGGTTGATCAGTTCGGTGGGCCAGTGTAGGCCGATGAGAGTCGGGTTGTGGCGGTAGCGAGAAGGGCCAGGGGCCAAGGGCCAGGGGCCAAGGGATTGCGGAATGCGGATCGCGGATGGCGGATTGACGTCGTGCCTACTTCTTCCTGTCTCCTGCTGCTGCTTCTCCCCCCCTTGGCCCTTGGCCCTTGGCCCTTGGCCCTCCTCCCCCTCTCCCTCCCACTGCGTCTGCAAATCGCTGATGCGCCGGCCGGTCTGTTCGTACACTTCGATCGCGCGGACCGTGCGTTTGCGATCGTTGATGTGAATGCGCTGGGCGGCGGGCGCATCGATGGCGAGCAGCCGCTGGCGCAGTTGCTCATTCGTCATCGCATACAGCGCTTCGCGCAGGGCTTCATTCAGCGGCGGACCTTCGAACATGCCTTCGAGCAGGGCCTTCATGTAGAGGTTCGTGCCGCCGACGACGATGGGCGTGATGCCGCGCTTCGGAAGATCGTCGAGTAAATCATCGGCCAGCGCGAGCCAGTCGGCGACAGTGAAGCGTTCCGTGGGTTCGACGATGTCGATCAGATGATGCGTCGCGCGGGCCTGTTGCTCGGGTGAAGGCTTGGCGGTGCCGGCATCCATCTGTTTGTAGATCTGCATGGAGTCCGCGCCGATGACTTCGCCTTTGATGCCGCCTTCACGCGCACAGCGCTGGGCCAGCGCGACGGCGAGTTCGCTCTTGCCGCCAGCGGTGGGGCCGAGGATCACGATCGGCCGCGGTTTATGCGTGTCTGCATCAGGCATGGGCGGCAATTGTAGGGAATGCGGGAAGTCTCCTGTTTCGAACTCTGTTCCGGTTCGTGCTAGGATGCTGATTCGCCCTCTTTTCAAGCGAAGGATCGATCATGAGCACGTTGAACTCGTTCAATGCCAAGACCACTCTCGACACGCCGCTGGGCCAGCGCACGGTGTACAAGCTCGACGCCTTGAAGAGCGTCGCTGACATCGAAACGCTGCCCTTTTCCATCAAGGTGCTGCTGGAAGCATGCCTGCGCAATCTCGATGGCTACATCGTGACCGAAGACGCTGTGAAGGCGATCGCCAGGTACAACGCCAAGAGCGTGGGCGAAGTGGAGATTCCCTTCAACCCCGGCCGCGTCGTGCTTCAGGATTTCACCGGCGTGCCCTGCGTCGTGGACCTGGCGGCGATGAGATCCGCGATGGTCCGCATGGGCGGCGATCCGGCGAAGGTGAACCCGCTCGTGCCATGCGATTTGGTCATCGATCACTCCGTGCAGGTCGATGCATTCGGCTCGGGACAGGCGCTGACCATCAACAGTCAGCACGAGTTTGAACGCAACAGCGAGAGGTATTCACTGCTCAAGTGGGCGCAGGGCGCGTACAACAACTTCAGCGTCGTCCCACCCGCGACAGGCATCGTGCATCAGGTCAATCTCGAATACCTCGCGAAGGTCGTGTGGGACAAGGATGGCGTGCTCTATCCCGACTCGCTCGTCGGCACCGACAGTCACACCACCATGATCAACGGCCTGGGCGTCGTCGGCTGGGGCGTCGGCGGCATCGAGGCCGAAGCCGTCATGCTTGGTCAACCCATCTACATGCTCATCCCCGAAGTCGTCGGCTTCAAACTCACCGGTAAGCTCCGCGAAGGGGCCACCGCCACCGACCTCGTCCTCGTCGTCACCCAAATTCTCCGTAAGCATGGAGTTGTAAATAAGTTCGTTGAGTTTTGGGGCCCAGGTTTGGACGACATGCCCGTCGCCAACCGCGCCACCATCGCCAACATGGCCCCTGAGTACGGCGCGACCATCGGCTTCTTCCCCGTCGATAAGAACACACTCACCTACATGCACCTGTCCGGCCGCGATGAAAAACTCATCGCTGCCGTCGAGCAGTACTGCAAACTCCAGGGCCTGTGGCGCGACCCGGCGATCGAAAGCAAGATCGTCTACTCCTCCACGCTCGAACTGGATATGTCCACCGTCGAGCCCTCCCTCGCCGGGCCTAAACGGCCGCAGGATCGCGTAGCTCTCACCGGCATGAAGTCCTTGTGGACCAATGAGCTAAAGACGACCTACAACAAGCCGCGCAGCGGCGCCAAGCCCAACGGCCTGGAGATGGAATCCGAAGGCGACACCGCCACTGCCGTCGTCAATGCCGATCTGGAAGGCGTTGAAGTCACCCACAGCGGCAAAACCTTCCAACTGAAAAACGGGGCCGTCGTCATCGCCGCGATCACGAGCTGCACCAACACCAGCAACCCGGACGTCATGGTCGCCGCCGGTCTCGTCGCCCGAAAAGCCCGCGGCCGCGGCCTCAGCGTCAAGCCATGGGTCAAAACATCCCTCGCCCCTGGCAGCAAGGTTGTCACAGAGTATCTCAATAAATCCAAGCTCACCGAAGACCTCGATTTTCACGGCTTCCAGACCGTCGGCTACGGCTGCACCACCTGCATCGGCAACTCCGGTCCCCTGCCCGAGCCCATCAGCAAAGCGATCCAGACTCATGACCTCGCCGTCGCTTCCGTCCTCTCAGGCAATCGCAACTTCGAAGGCCGCGTGCATGCCGATGTGAAGGCCAACTTTCTCGCCAGTCCGCCGCTCGTCGTTGCTTACGCACTCGCCGGCACCGTGGATATCGATCTCACCAGGGAGCCCGTGGGCACCGACCCCGCCGGCCGACCCGTCATGCTCAGTGACATCTGGCCTTCGCAACAGGAGATCGCCGACACCGTCGCCCGGTGTGTCACGCGAAATCAGTTCGTCGAGCAATACGCCAACGTCTTCAATGGCTCCGATGAATGGCAGGCGATCGAAGCGCCCACCGGCGCGCTTTACAAGTGGGATGCGAAGTCAACTTACGTTCAGGAGCCGCCCTTCTTCGTGGACCTGAGCCCCGAGCCTGATGCGATAGCCTCGATCAACGGCGCTCGCTGTCTCGTGAAGGTCGGCGACAGTGTCACGACCGATCACATCAGCCCCGCCGGCTCCATCAAGAAGGATTCACCGGCAGGCAAGTACCTCATCGACCACGGCGTCAGCCCTGCAATGTTTAATTCTTATGGCTCCCGTCGCGGTAACGATCGCGTGATGACGCGCGGCACCTACGCCAACATCCGCGTGAAAAACCAACTTGCCCCCGGCACCGAAGGCGGATGGACGACGTACTTCGGAGAAAGTGACGAAGTGACGAAGAAACGAAGTGACGAAGTTAAGTCCGACACTACGTCACTCAGTCACTCTGTCACTCAGTCACTCGCGCCCGGCTCCGTCACTTCCATCTACGAAGCCTCGATGGAATACCAGAAGGACAACATCCCCCTCATCGTCCTCGCCGGCAAGGATTACGGCATGGGCTCCAGCCGCGACTGGGCCGCCAAAGGCGTGTTCCTGCTTGGGGTCAAGGCCGCGATCGCCGAGAGCTTTGAGCGCATCCATCGCAGCAATCTCGTGGGCATGGGCGTGCTGCCCCTGTGCTACAAGCCCGGCGAAACCGCCGCGACCCTGGGCCTGGACGGCACGGAGACCTTCGACATCGCCGTGGATGACAAGGTGAAGCCGCGGCAGGACATCACCGTCACCGCGACGAAGGCCGACGGGACGAAGAAGGTGTTCACCACCACCTGCCGCATCGACACGCCGGTGGAGGTGGACTACTACCGCAACGGCGGGATTTTGCAGACGGTGTTGAGGAGGATGGCGAAGGAATAGTGCTGGACATTGGACCGGCTTCCTCCGATAATATTGGTGTGATGATGCAATCGCCTAACCAAGTTGTTGAAGAGCATCTGGCCGCGACCAAGGAGTTGCGGCACAAGCTCAAGGACCCCAAGGAGGCTCGTGCATTTCTCCTCAAAGCCGGCATCATCGTAAGGGTCAAAGGCAAAGGAAAGCCTCGCTACCAACTCGCGCGGCGGTAGCCGACGGCGCGTACGGGGCGTTCTCATCGTTCGTCCTCGGGTTTCACGGCTGCGATGCCAAGACAGCCGAGCGCGTTTTGGCGGGTCGCGATGTCCTCCTTCCCAGCAGCAACACATACGATTGGCTGGGCGAAGGTGTCTACTTCTGGGAACACAACGCCGATCGCGCGTTGGAGTTTGCAGCCGAACTGCGTGACAACCCTTCCCGCGCCCAACGCCCGATCAAGACACCTGCCGTCATCGGTGCTGTCATCGAACTCGGCTATTGCCTCAACCTGCTCGACTCCACTTACCTCCGCCTCGTCCAAAGGGCTTACAACGACCTTGCAGCGGGAATGGAATCAACGGGCGTTCCGCTCCCGGAGAACCGCGGCGGTGATGACCTGCTCATGAGATACCTGGACAACGCGGTCATCCAGGCCCTGCACCAGAGTCGCAAAGACGCGGGTCTGAAGGAATTCGACACCGTCCGCGCGGCGTTTGTCGAAGGCCCGCGCCTCTATCCGAACGCGGGCTTCGCCGGGAAAAATCACATCCAGATTTGTGTGCGATCTCCGTCGTGCATCAAGGGCTACTTTCGGGTGCTGGACGCGGAGGGGAAACCGGTCATAATGACGAATTAGGACGTGAGCGAGATGAAGGATCGACGGAAGCCGCCGGCACAATGAAGACCTTCACCACCACCTGCCGCATCGACACGCCGGTGGAAGTGGACTACTACCGCAACGGCGGGATTTTGCAGACGGTGTTGAGAAGGATGGCGAAGGAATAGTGCTGGACATTGCCCGTGGCGTGAGAATTCCAATATCGCCGCTGGCTGTACCTGAACATGGCGATCGAAAGCACCGACGCGTCGGATTGCTCCGACCAGCAGATCAAGCAAGGTAATCGAGGAACCACCACTCGAACTGCTCATGATGAGAACCCCTGCTTCACCTTCTCGACCAGTTCCTGCACGCGCTCGGCCGCGTCTCGCAACATTATCTCTCGTTCGTCACCCTCCGGAAGTTCAAGGAAATCCGCCACGGATTTTGGTCCGATGTAGGTGGTGTCTTTGAATTCTTCAGTCAGGATCTCGATTGCCTCCCGGACCAGGCCGTGGGTGCCGAACTTCTTAAAATCTTCCGCGACAGCATCGATTCCGCCCTGGTACTCACGCAGGCAGTAGACCACGTCATAGGCATCTTTGTCCTTGCGTCGACCGCGCATGGCAAACGACTTCATGACGATGAAGGCCGCCACTGACGTGACGCGCAGGGGCACGACCGCCTTGGCCCCATTGATCATGGTCAATTCGACCTTCATGTCCAGCGGATGTTCGAATGCAAGGTCGCACCCGCGTGCCTTGCGTGCCTCGATGTTCTGCACATGCTGATGCTGGTGCTTCTTTCCGCGGCCGCCGTATTCCAAAGCGAGCATATCGACGTGGATGGTGATCGACTCTCCGGAAACCACCAGCATCCTCGCGAATCGGTGGCGATTCTTCGGATCGACTTTGAATTCGAGCAACTCCATCATCTCGCTGATCTGCTTGTAGAACTCCTCTTGCGCTGCCGTGTGATTGAGTGCGATGTCAACGTCCAAGCTGCCAACATGCCGATGCTCTGGATTCGGAATCAGCATCGAAGGAACCCATCCGCCTACCAGTAACATGTGTTCCCTGTACTCGCCCAGCGCGCGGAACACCTCCGCCAGGACGGCCCGGGCGGCTTCAACCTTTGCCTCGTCGTAGTTGCTCCTGGTCACCATGTCGGGCGCAGCCTTTGTTCCAGAATCGCATCTGCCGCCCCTTCGCCGCGACCGCCGAAGCGCATGCAATCGAGGTAGGCCTGCACCGGGCAAACCACAGGCAACTCACCGATCTGTTCGCTCTTGTAGAAGACACCTTCATCGCGAGGCTGAATCAGCACGACGTTTGCGCCATTGTCGACCTCCTTCAGCCCCACTGTCCTGGCGATCATCTCAAGGTCGCCGTCCACGTAACTTGTCGATCGCATCGGCCGAACCATCGGTGCGAGCCGCCATGCGGCCGACTGTCCACACAGCGCCATCTTCACCTGAGCGGCCTCGCAAGCCGCGGCCACCGACATCTCAACATGTTCAGGCGGCCGCGAGGAATAGCACTCCAGCCGGCGCTTCTCGATGCGTCGCTGCTGCAATGCCCAACGCGTCAATAATTCAGCCGGATTGCGCAGTCGGATAGCCTCTGGCTCCAACCATGCCATTCGCTCCAGCGCCTGTTTCACTTTCGAAGCCTGGCCCAGGCTCACCTTCGCTTCCGCCGCGAGCGTCTTGACCTGCCAATCATGGCGCGGTCGCTCCAGCAGGACGCGCAGCACGCGAGTTGCCTTGGGCGTGAAGATTGACTTTAGTTCACGATCCTCAGTAAACCGGTTGGGCTTTCCGCTGCGGTCGATGAAGACATTGCCGAACATCAGTCGGGCGTTGCCTGACAGATCGACCGCGCCCATGCGATGCTCGGCACACATGGCCATGACCTTCGCTGAGATGTAGGGGGCCGCAAACACGCCCGTTACGGCTGTTCGCTTCTGAAGGTACAACTCCAGCGCCGCGATTGCGGGACGCGCCACGCCAGGCTGTCCGCTGCCCTTGTACTCGCCAACGAGCGTCGTCTCGCCGCCCGGCCAGCGAACGTGGATCTCGAAATCCGGCCCGTAGCCGCTATCGGGGTGGTCGGGTTCTTCAATGAGCGGCCCTACCATCAAGAAAGGAATCTCGCGCAGCAAAGACCACAGCGCAAGGCTCGCTTGAGCTTGGGGACCATTTGGTTTCACATTTTTCAGATGTTTCATCATTCGATGAAAGCATTGTATCGGGTGAAATTGGAATAGAAATGGACAATTTTCATATTAAAATAGTGTTTCATCAACTTACGGATTATTCTCCAGAAATCATCTGCGCCCCGACTTATCGGCCTTTAAGCATCACAAATCGGCACCCCATGCCTCATTTTCCGCTTGGGGGCGGTCTGGGCGTTGCGGTATTCCTCGGCGATACACAGAGGCAGGTGGAGGAAGAGGACGCGCTGGGGGCAGCCGGGGCAGTCCCGGGCAGTCGATGCAGCCGGGGCAGCCGGCAGTTGCAATGCATCGACATCTACCGTACAATACCCTAATGAACTACAATCCCTATCCACTGGAACTGGAAACGCTCGACCAACCCGCCACGTGGCTCAACAGTGGCGGAAAGCACATCGATCGCTCGGCGTGTGTGGAGGTGCGGGTGGCGTGGGTGCGGAAGGCGGCGGGGTGTATTCTCACGGAGATGCGATCCACGTGGCGCAAGGCGAAGCGGTGCGGGGTGCGCGAGCTGCCGTTTGAGAAGCGGGTGCACAGCGGGATCGGAAGGCGGGCCACGGGGGTGTACACGCTGCGCACGAGCGACCTGGCGGGATGGATGCGCGAGATGATGCCGCGTCGGCTGGCGGGCGATCGGCGGACGGCGCGGGCGATGGCGATGCGACCGAGCCTATTCAAGCTTCAGCCGGAAGGCACGCGGCATCCGACGGCCACGAGCACGGAATGGAAAGGCTTTCGCTGCCGGCGGACGAGCAAGCGGCCGCTGCTGGAGCCGGACCAGGGGCTGTCGGCGAATCCGAATCGCGGGGCTTCACGCGAGAAGGTGCTGGGGCTGGAGGAGAGATGGACGCAGCCGGTGCGGATCGAACGGTGGGTGTATGAGGGTCGGAAGTTGCCGGCGTATTATTTGATCTGTCCGGGCGGGACGCCGTCGATGCGGGCGGATGTGATTCGACGACACGGTTTTGATCCGGGGCCGGCGTGCGGTCATGGGCCGACGGAACTGGAGCCGGGCAAGATGAAGGGGGGCGGGTACGATCCGCGGCTGCCCGGGCTGAGCACGATCGGGCGCGGACATAAGAAGAAGGGTTGTCCGCAGCGGGTGCTGTTCTTGTACATGCCGCTGTGTACGAAGGCTGAGGCGCGGGACGCGCGAACGGCGCAGTTCTGGATCGAGTCGCTCCCGGCGGTGCTGAAGGCGAAGCATGCGGCGTTTATCAAGCGGCTGTCGGAGCGGTACGGGCTGTTTTTCTCGCCGCGCGTGTTGCTTTGCCGGGCGTGTCTGGGACTGCGGTATGGCACTGATCCGGAAACGGCACTGAGGAGTTATCACCGCAACAAGGACCGGATCGCGATTCGCCGGCGGCTTCATCCGCCACGGCGCAAGCCAGTGGTGCGTGAACCGATTGTGGCGTGAGCGAAAGAGAGCGAAGATCGGGAATTGCACTCCTGCGGCCTATGCTGTAAAAGTCAGACTTCCCGTTCCAACTGCCCGAGGCTGAATCATGCCACGATTCGCTCGCCGCGAAGGCGATTGCCATCACGAAGCTCGAGTGCGAGTCGCCGGTGCGTCTGCGTTCACCATTGTCGAGCTGATGGTGGTGATTGCGGTCATCACTCTTTTGATCGCCATGACGCTGCCATCGCTCAACAAGGCCAAGGAGCGGGCGGTGCTGGCGAAGGACATTTCGAACGTGCGACAGGTGATGATCGCGTCTTCCAGCTATGCACTGGACAGCAGCGGGTTCTATCCGCATCGCACGGTTGGTTCGTACATGCCGCATCAGGTCAAGGGCACGGGGTATGACTTCAACAAGACGTTTTTCCCCAAGTATCTTCAGGGCCGGGAGAACGCCTTTTGCCTGGGCAGGCTGAAGGAAGTTCGCGATCCGAACATTTACACGCAGTACAAAGATCAGTACGTCACGATGCAGTACCTCAACTACAACATTCTGAACGCGGGCCTGCTGGCGCCGAAGGTGGACTTGGCGCGGGACAGCGCGGTGGGCAAGCACACGCTTTGGAGTTGTCTGACGACGCTGAAGGATTCGAACAACTGGCTGGGGCACGACGCCGAGGAAACGCCGGTGCCGCCGACGGGGCAGTGCGCGGCGAAGATTGATGGCTCAGCCGCGTGGCACGGCATGAGCGACATGGAGATGGGAATCTTTGTGGTGAGCCATCAGTTCTGGCGCGCGAAGCCTTGAGCGGGGCCGATTCAGCCTTGTATCTTTCGGAAGGCCTCTTCAAAGTTCTCGACACACCTCCCGACCGACACATACCGGTTCGCACAGGCAATCATGCCTGTAAAAAAGAGCAGCCATAGCCCGATAAGAAGAATCGCCCTGCTACATTCCACGGGCCACCACTGCACCGTATAGCTTAGCGCTAAGCAGAACGTCAGGATGACCGCAGCAACCGGTGGTGCAGTCAACGCTCGAAAGAATCCCAATTGGCGGTTCTTGTTTTGCTCTAGCGTCGCGGTATGTCGGACACGTTCCCACGAAAGGCCAGGAAGTCGAGGTTCGATAAACATCCGAATGTATGTCGCAACTCTCATCATGTTTTTGTAGTTATGCATGTCATCCAACAAGACTACTTGAGTGAACAGCGCACCCATGACAGCTAATTCCGGAAGACCGGCAGATCCACCGGCGCCAACCAAAATGGCGAGAGCGGCCCAGCCAATCGACTGGTGCTGCGTGCGACGCTCATACATCAACCGGATTTCGTCGCGAAGTGCTTGATACTCACAGAGTACCTGTTCTTGCAATTCAGTGGAACATGGTTCATTCATAGCAGTGCAACACTCCAAAAGTAAATCCACGCGCGACGCAACCCGTTCCCATTGCCTTGACGAACAGGAAGCCGCGAGCAGCTCAGGCCGAGAGCAGTTCCCATGTCTTGCGGTAGTACTGCATGACGCGCAAAGGATCGCTCGACTCGGGAATCTCCGCGAGGGTGTAGCGGTTGTAGTTGATCGACTTGAGCAGCGTGAAGAGTTCGACGAAGGGATAGTTCACGTAGAGATCGCGCATGTGGACGTTCATGATGTGCGGGGCGAGCATTCGGAAATACTCGGCGATCGAGCCGTCCTTCACATCGGTATCGTTGCTGTTCCAGGTGACGCCGACGGCCGGGTGAGCGCAGACATCCATGATGGTCTTCATGTGAGGCGGATGGCTGGTGCCGGTGCCGTGGACTTCGACGTGGATCTCGACCTTGTGCTTCTCGGCGTGCTTGCCGACTTCCTGCAAGGCGTGGCCGATCTGCTTGAGCGTGGCTTCGACCGGCACGCTCTTGGGCAGGCCGTTGGGCCGGACTTTCACGCCCACCGCGCCGACATCGGCAGCGAGCTCGATGAACTTCCTGGAAAGCTCGATGTTCTGCTTGACCACATCCGCTTTTTCGGAGTGGTACTCGCAGGCGCTGCCGAGATCGAAGAGTTTCACTTTCGTCTTCGTGAAGCGATCGCGCACGGCCTTGCGCTGTTCCTTGGAAATGTCAGGCTCGACGCCATGTGCGTGGGTCGAGCGCAGTTCCACAGCTTTGAAGCCGCCCTTCTCGCAGGTGGCGATGAGCGTGTCGACATCCATCGCCTTGCCGAGGTTGTAGGTGACGGTGCCGACCTCGAACAGCCGGGCGGGCTTTATCGCTGCGATCGCCTTGCCGGCCGCGGGATTGATCCCATCCGCCAGCAGAACGCGGGGAGCGGTGGCGATGATGGATGCTGCGCCGGCGATGCCTGCCGCGCGGGTGATGAACTGGCGACGATCGAGTGAGTGTGGCATGGAATCGCTCCTTGGGGTCTAAGAAGAACGCTGAACATTCGCCGCGCAGGGCCGCAATCGCGAACCCGGCACAGGCCGAGAACCTATGATATCGGCCCTCGCGGTTATCATGTCACTCATCGATAGCCGATTGAAGGTGAAGCCCGCATTCATGGGCGAATCGAAACCTGGAGCCCGCTTATGATCCGCCGTCTCGGCACTGTTGCTTTTATCCTGCTCGTGGTCGGTGCCCTGCTGCTGGGCTACTGGGTGATCCACGGACACCTGGCGTCGCAGGTGCTGCGCGACAGGATCGAAACGCTCGCGAAGGATTACGAATCGCTGCGTAACAACTTCAACGAAGCGGTGAAGAAGACCGTGGTCACCGAGTTTCTCGTGCAGGAGGATGGCACCATCTGCGTGGTCTTCGTGAGTGCGGATGGTTCGGAACAGACGCGCCCGACGCCCTACAAGAGAGGCGCGGAGGTCTACGCTGATTACATCATCAAGCAGGACGGCCGGCTGCTGCTGCGGCGGGTGTATGACCAGTTGACTGCGCCGATCAAAGGCGTGTCGATCAATACCGAGTATCAGACGATCGAGAACTGGAAGGAAAAAGAAGTGATCGGCGGCATCGCCGCGTCCGGGCAGCTTAACGAAGTCGGCCGATGGGTCGTGAAAGTCTCAGGCCAGGGTGCCATGTTGCTCACCAAAGCTGACGACAAGGAACCACGCGTGCCGCTGCTGGTCGCGCCCACGGTCAAAGACTATTCACAGGTCACGCAGGAAGTCGATGCTTCCATCGGCAACATCGGCCCCGGCGATGTCTTCAAGGCGCTGGTCGGCGGCGGCAAGTAAGTCGCCAAAATGGTTAGCGGTCGGGCCAAGTCCGCGAGGCCCACCCGCCCCCGCATTCAAAGACAAAGGCCACGGGCGCGTTGCCGCACCCGTGGCCGTCTCCTTTTCCTCACCACTTGTTCAAGCGCGCCGTCGCCGCGCCAGGGCCGTCATCCCCGCCAGCAGCAGCAGTGCGGATGCGGGTTCGGGAATGGCACCGTTGCCCGGTCCGCCCGTGCCCTGATCCAGCGACGCGAGCACCGCTTCGGCCAGTACCTGTAACTCGTCTTCGTCGAGTCCTGAGGCCATGTTGTAGAGGACGAAGAGCGAGTGCGAAGGCGTGACGAGCGGGTCGATAGTGCCGTCCGCCAGGCCGGATTGATTATCGCGCGTGCCCTGCACGACGCGCAGCTCGATGAGATAAAGGCCCGACAGCGCGGAGCTTTCGTCCTGAAGGATGGACTCGATGTGATTGTGCGCGAAGGTGCCGTTCGCATCGACATCAAAGATGAAGAACGGATCGAAGTCGGTGAGGGCGGCGGTCGCGACGTTGCGCCCGAAGCCGAACACGGTCAGTTCGATGGCTTCGCCGTTGGTGACTTCCTGAAAGTTGACCGGGCCGTTGCCGTCCCAGAACTTCAGGCTTGAAAGCACCTGGATGCCGACGTTGCTGCCTGGGGTGAAACCCGGCGCGGGGATTGCCTCGGAGTTGATGCCGGGATCATCGAGAAAAAGGAACGGCGGCACGGAGTCATCGCCTTCGCCGCGCAGGTCGTAGAGAAAGACGCGGGCGTTGCCGCTGGTGTCGACGAGCACACCGCCGGCGTCATCGTGCGAGTTGATCTTGATGACGCCGCCCTGCACGAAGGGGGCGATGTCAACTTCGACCAGCGGCAAGGCGTGGGCCGAGGTCGTTGCCAGCGCAAGCGCCAGCACGGTTGGGAGGGAGCTGAAACGAAACATGGGTCGATCTCCTTTCATGGCGGGACGAGGCGGCGGATAACACATCCGCTTCAATGCGCCTTGTCCGGCCGAAACTTGTTGATGTTGATGTTGGTCCAGACCTGATCGAATGTGTGAGTGGAAGCGTGACCGTCGAGGTAGCCGTAGTTGCTGACGCTGCGTGGCGATTTCGCCGGCCCGCCGTGAGCGTCGATCTGAAGGTGATTCGCCGCGGCCGGCGCACCGAGGGACCAGTTCTCGATGTGCGGGTGGTCAGCGGAGGCGAACGCGCCGGTGTGGGTCATGTAGACAAAGTGAACGACGGACGACGGCCTGCGGACATCTTCGAGCCTGCGGTAGGAGCCGGGCAGCAGCGCGGGCTTGAGGCGGGTGAGGGCGTTGTTGATGCCGTAGCTGGTGCGTCGGAACTTGCCCGAGGGCGTGGGATCTCCGCCGGGCCAGTGCGGGCTGTCATCGACGGGCGATCGCGCGACGAGCGCGTCGCCGTATTGCTGCTGCAAGGCGTTGAACCATGCGATCTCTTCTTCATCCGCTTCGCCGCCATGACCGAAGCCGACATCGACGAAGTAGCCGTTGTGCTCGGTCATGTAGGACCAGTGCGCCAGTTCGAGCGAGCGGATGTTGGCCAGGCATTGCGAGGTGCGCGCCGCCTGCCGCGCCTTGCCGAGTGAGGGCAGCAACAGGCCGATGAGCAGCGCGATGATGCTGATGACCACGAGCAGTTCGATAAGGGTGAAAGCGCGGCGAAAGCGCATGGGATCAACTCCGTTCAATGCAGGGATGAAAGAAGCGCGCGATGCCTGTTGCGAGCGTCGTGTGGTGCGTCGAGCGATGCGTCTTGCGATGGGCTTCGTGCCATGCTTCTGCTATGAGAAACATGCTCCTCAGCCGGTCATGCTTCGTGGAACAGAAGCATGCCGCGAAGGACTCGCAACAGGACGAAGGCGAATGCATGCGCACTTGCGCCGCGTCAAGGCGAGGCGATCGAAAAGAAGAAGCCGCACGAAGACGCTTCAGAGAGAGGTCGGTGGCCCGCGGCCGGCGCGGAGTGTGAGCCGAATGAGATGGGCGGCCCGCTCGCTTTCGACAGGGGCGAGACGATGGGAAAGCTCGAACAAGGGCAGCGATGAAGCCTCGATGCGCGATTCGCCGATGACGCCGGCGATCAAGTCGCACATGCGACAATCGTGGTCTGAGGAATCGCCCGGCGCGGCAGGCGAGGGATCGGAGGAGTGCTGCGACGAATGGTGCGGCGAAGCACCGGCGTCGGCGTGGTGATGATGATGATGGGTGTGCCCGCAGCGGTAGTGACCATGGTCAGCGCCATCATGCGAATGCTTGTGCGCATCGGCCCCAGTTGTAGTGCCCGGGGTGCCCGGGGCGCTCACGGCGATGAGGGTGCCATGGGCCGTCGCGCGGTGCCAGTGCATCGCCAGGCCGCTGAACAGCGTCAGCAGCGAGAGGAGCAGCGAGCAGGCGAGAATGTGCCGAAAACGCACCATTGGACAGATGATAACGTATTATCATCTGTAGTCAAGAACGATTTCCACAGCCGTGTGCGGCGTAACGACGTGGCGGCGTGACGTCGTGACGTCGCGGGGCGAACCCGCCTTGGGTTTGCGTAAGTCAGTGGCAGAATGATCTTGGCCAAGCGGTGCGACCGCCGGGGCTTCACTTGGTCTTGTGCGCCTCGTGCCGCTCGATCTTGTGTCGCACCGCGCGTTCCAGCTTGCTGCCGGCCTTGGTGATGGCGTTGTACATGTCTTCGTCCACTTCCTCGACCGCCAGCGGCTGAAAGCCCGCCAGGCGGACTTCCATGATGCAGCGCTTGTCCACGCCGCCCTTGCTGCCGTTGTCATCGTGAAGGTGAATCTCCACGCGCGTCACCTGCCGTTCCCACAGGTGCAGCGAATGGTTAACCGTCTTGTTCACATGATCGTTGATGGCTTCGGTCGAGTGAATCTCGGCTCCGTTGATTTGAATCAGCACGTCTTCTTCCTTTCGAATCTCTGCGTTTTCCGCGGGCCTGCGGTCGTCCCTTTCCAACGCGCCAGGCAGGGCGTGAAATACTCTTCACGCGATATGACATCGTAGCACAACCGACCTTGGCGGTGGCAATGCGGGTCACTGAAAACCATGCTCATCACAACATCAGTTCCCGAATCGCCTTGCCCGGCCGAACGAACTGCGGCCGACCTGTCGCATCATCCATCGTCTGCCCCTCAGGCACGCCCATGAGGTGATACATCGTCGCAATCAGATCGCGCGGCGCGACCGCATTCTCCGCGGGGAACGCCGCATGCTTGTCGCTGCGCCCGTAAGTCATGCCGCCCTTGATGCCGCCGCCGGCGAGCACGCTGGTGAAGCAACCGGCCCAGTGATCGCGACCGTCCGCGCCGGCACCGGCATCACTGGAACGCTGGCCGACCTTGGGCGTGCGCCCGAACTCACCGGTCCACAGCACCAATGTGTCATCGAGCATGTGGCGATCCTTCAGATCATCGAGCAGCGCGCTGAACGCCTTGTCGGCGACCGGCATCAGGCGCGATTTCAAATCGACAAAATTGCGACTGTGCGTGTCCCAGTAGACGCTTACGTTCTTGATGCCGTCGTTAGGCCAGAACACGGTGACCAGCGGCACGCCGCGCTCGACGAGGCGGCGAGCCTGAAGCACGCTCTGGCCGTGCGCGTTCAGGCCGTAGCGCTCGCGCACTTCGCGCGGCTCTTCATCCAGATCAAACGCACTGCGCTGGCGGGCGGCGCTGGTGAGTAGTTCAAACGCCCGGCGACGGTTCAGATCCTGCGATTCAAACACCGCACTCTTGCGGCCGAGCCTGCGATCCAGATCTTCCAATACATCCCGGCGAAACTGGAGCCGTTCCACGGAAAGCTCGGGGTTCAGCGTGAGCTCGCCGATGGAATATTCCTTCGTGTTCGGATCAGCGTCGATAGTCATCGGATCATGCGTCGGCCCCAGCCAGCCGGCGAACTGCCCCTGACTCTGCTCGACGAAGCGAGGCACATCATTGGGCAGCTTCGGACGCATCGAAACAAACGGCGGCAGCGCCCCTTCTCCGCGCCCCAGTCTCGAAAGCACCGAGCCCATGTGAGGCCACTGATCGCGCTTGTCCGTCGAACGCGCGGGCGGCTCGCCGGTGAGCAGGTAATGCGTCGAAGGCGTGTGGTCGCCGTTGTCGTGCGTCATCGAACGCACGAGGCACAGGCGATCCATCCGCCGCGCCAACAGCGGCATGTGTTCGCAGATTTGAATGCCCGGGACATTGGTCGAGATGGGATCGAACTCGCCGCGGACTTCAGCCGGGGCATCGGGCTTCATGTCGAAGGTGTCCTGATGCGCGGGGCCGCCCCACATGAAGAGGACGATGCACGCCTTGGCGCGGCCGAAGGAGGAAACGCCGGGCGCGGCCTGCGTGCGCGAAGAGGCAAGCAGTTGCGGCAGCGACAAGCCCGCGAGGCCGAGACCGCCGGCGCGGAGCAGCTCGCGCCGACTCCAGCGGCGGGCACTGCGGAAATTGGGACAGGTCGAATCACGCATCGGTCTTGCCTTCATCGACATTGTAGGGGGCGATGCCGCAATGCGGAGCACGTTTTGGGTGCCACGGGTCGACGAGGCTTTGCGAGTAGACCCGTGCGGATTGCCGGGGATCATCGAAAATGCGCACGGGTCTACTCGGCAGACCTCCTCGACCCGTGGCACCCAACCCGGCTCCACTTCCTACTTCGCCGGCGCATCGTTCACATCCACCAGCGTCGGCTGGCTCTGCCCGCGCTGCCATAGATCGTGCTTGCGATACTCCTCCCGCTGCTCGGGGAAATCCGTGCGAAAATGCGTGCCCCGGCTTTCGCAGCGCCAGCGGGCGCTGCGCGTGATCAGTGCGCCCGTCAGCAGCATGTTTTGAATCTGCCAGCCGGTGATGTCATCAAAAATCTTGTCGAGCGTGTAGCGGGCCCAGAAATCGAACATTTCCTCAACCTCGGCAATGCGCGGACCTTCGCGAACGATGCCCACATGCCGCCACATGACCGAGCGCAGGCTGGAACGCACGTCGGAGAGATCCAGCTCGCTGCGTTCGGAAGGGCGGATGTCGGAGATGATCTTCGCCGGCGCGGTCGGGCCGTTGCCGCAGACCTCCCGGCAGACGCGGCCGGTGATCTCGCCGTACACCAGGCCTTCTAACAAACTGTTAGACGCCAGACGATTCGCGCCGTGAAGGCCGTTCGCCGCCGCCTCGCCGCAGGCATAGAGTCCGGTGATGTTGGTGCGACCCTCGCCATCGGTCAGGACGCCGCCGACCATGTAGTGCGCGGAAGGATGAATCGGGATCGGCTCCTTGCCGGGATCGATGTCGAACTTTTTCAGGAGTGCGAAAATGCCTGGGAAGCGCTGCTTGAATCGCTCCGTGCCCAGGTGCCGGCAGTCGAGGTACACGTGCGTGTGGTTCGTCTTGCCGATCTGCGCGAGGATCGCCCTGCTGACGATGTCGCGCGGCGCGAGCTCGGCCAGCTCGTGAATTTCAGGCATGAAGCGATGCCCGGTCTTGTCGATGAGATACGCCCCTTCGCCGCGGACCGCTTCGGTGATGAGCGAGCGCGAAGCACCGGCGATGTAAAGCGTCGTCGGATGAAACTGCACGAAGGACATATCCGCCAGCACCGCGCCGGCGCGGTACGCCATCGCCATGCCATCGCCCGTGGCCAGCGGCGGGTTGGTCGACTCGCGGTACACCTGCCCGCAGCCGCCGGAGGCGAGAATCGTCGCCTTGGCCCAGATGACCTGGAGGCCGTACTTGGGATGCCAGGTGATCGCGCCGACGCAGCGGCCTGCGTTGTTGGGGCCGGGGTTTTGACTCCCCTCCCTCTTAGGGAGGGGCGGGGGGAGGGTCGAGCGCTCGGAATCAAAGGACGCTGTTTGCGAGGCGGAGGTCCTACCCTCCCCCAGCCCCTCCCTGGAAGGGAGGGGAGACAGACCTGCCGGACCCTCCTGCGTGATGAGATCAATCACGAAGCAATCGGTGAAGAGCCGCACGCGCTCCTTCTTCTTCACCTGCCGCAGCAGCGTCGTCGCCAGCTCCTTGCCGGTGGCGTCGCCATCGGCATGCAGAATGCGCGGCTGACAGTGCCCTCCCTCCCGGCCCAGCGCGATCGGGCCTTCTTCACTTTCGATGCGAGCCTTATCAAAACGCATACCCCAGTCGATCAACTCGCGAATCCGCGCCGGCCCGCCTTCGACCACCCGGCGCACGATCGGCTCATCGCATAGATCAGCGCCGGCCACCAGCGTGTCGCGGATGTGCTGCGCGAAGGAATCGGTTTCATCGAGCACACAGGCAATGCCGCCCTGGGCCCAGTAGGTGTTCGTCTGCTCGATCTGTCCCTTGGTAGTGATGATGACATCACTGTGTTCGCTGGCGGCAAGGGCTGCGCGCATGCCCGCCACGCCGCCGCCGATCACGAGCACATCAGTAAAGATCTGCGACAGGAGTGTGGCGCGAAAGGGAATCAGGTATCGGCGTTCTTCGAAGACCGGGTGCATGGTTGTTCATCATAGAGGATGGACGCGGCGGATGGCGCCACGTGCGGGGCAGCCGATCCCAACCCGATCGTGGGAGTGCAGGAGCCAAGCCCGATGGCGAGGCCGCCGAGCCATCGGGGTACCCGAATT
>JBBDXA010000090.1:0-5788 GCA_040902585.1 Phycisphaeraceae bacterium | reverse complement strand
ACTCCTGACTCCCGACTCCTGCCCTCCGCCCCTTGGCCCTTGGCCCTCCACCCTTGGCCCTTTGGAGACCGTCATGCCCAAATACCGCTGCGCCGTCATCGGCTCCACCACCAAAGGCAACTACGGCCACGACCACGACAAAGTCTGGCAACAGATTCCCGAGTGTGAAATCATCGCCGTCGCGGACGATCACAAGCAGGGCCTCGCGGCTGAGTTGAAACGGCTCGGCGTCGAGAAGGGTTACGAAGACTACCGCGAGATGCTGGACAAAGAGAAGCCGCAGTTCGTTTCCATCTGCCAGCGCTGGCTGGATCGGCATGCGGAGATGGCGATCGAGTGCGCGAGCCGAGGCATTCACATCTGGCTGGAGAAGCCGATGTGTCGGACGATGAAGGAAGCCGATGCGATCGTCGCGGCCTGCGAGAAGCACAAGGTGAAACTCGCCATCGGTTTTCAGACGCGCTACAGCCCGAAGCTGCCCGTGGTGAAGCAGCTCATCCGCGAAGGGAAGATCGGCACGGTGCTGGAGTATCGCGGGCGCGGCAAGGAAGACACCCGCGGCGGCGGCGAAGACCTGTGGGTGCTGGGCACGCATGTCTTCAATCTCATCAACTACTTCGCGGGCGATCCGCTCTGGTGCATGGCCCGTGTCTTCGAAGGCGGCAAGCCCGTGACGAAGGAGCACGTGAAGAACGGCCCCGAAGGCATCGGCCTGCTCGCCGGTGATGAAGTCCATGCGCACTACGGCATGGCGGACGGCGCGACGGCGACATTCGACAGCGTGCGCGGCAGGGCGGGCAACCCTTCGCGCTTCGGCCTACAGATCTATGGCTCCAAAGGCATCATCGAAATTCTCACGGGGCACCTGCCCAGCGTGAAGATTCTCGAAGACTCTTCGTGGTCACCGGGTCGCACAGGCAAGCAGTGGGTTGATGTCAGCAGCGCGGGCATCGGCAAGCCCGAGCCTTTGAAGGATGGCGGTCTGATGGGCGGCAACATCCTCGCCGTGCGCGACCTGATCAGCGCAGCTGAGAACGACCGGCAACCGGAGGCAAGCGTGTACGAAGCGCGGACGAGCACGGAGATGATCGTGTCGGTGTTCGAGTCACACCGGCAGGGCGGCAAGCCGGTGAAGATACCGCTGGAGAACAGAGAGAGTCCGTTGGGGATGTTGCGGGAACAGGAGGCGCGAACACGCAAGGAGTTGGAGGATGCGATCATCGAAGGAATCGAGAGCGGGCCATCAACACCGATGACGAAAGACGATTGGGTTCAGATTCGCGAAGAGGGCAATCGGATGATACGAGAGGGACGGAATGCTTGAATCTGTCAAGTAGACCCATCCGCCCAGGAGCGAAGCTTCGCTCGAAACAGGCCGAAGCCTGACGGAAATCGCAGCTCGAACCCATCAAGGTCGGTCGTCACGCGCCGAGCTTGCCTCGTAGCTACTTCACCCGCATCGAGTGGCGGCGGTCCATCAGTTCCGAATACCTCCTGCTTCAATCGCTTTTTGAAGCTGGCAGTGGACTCCCGTCCCTTCAAACCGGCCTCGGTCACGACACGACGCCATTGGGCTTCCCCCACGTGAGGATCACGACCGTACAAGAGCCATGCTTCGAGGCATGGCACAGGTTGGCCGACTGCAAGCCTCAATCGAGGCCCCTGTGGCGGTGTGAGGTGTCGATGAAACTTATCCAACTCAGTGAGAATCTCGCACACGCGACAATCCCTGGCTGCTTCACCTTCGGAAAGATGGGTGACACCGTGGATGGGCGTGTTGTCGGAGTCAATGACTACGACGATGGCGTCTGCCTCACTGTTGTAATGAAGCGCCCTGATCGCGATTGAAATGCCCTTGAGGATGGCCCCGAACCCGCCACCGCGCCCAACGAGAATCTTGTGCGAAATCCATTGGACAGGCGTTGCAAGGACAGTTTCGACGAGGACTTTCACGGCAGCCTCATCAACCGGTGACTCGCAAAGGAGAGCGATCTTCATCGTGCCGCCGGGACTCCACCAAAGACACCGGTGTACCAGGCATCACCAAGCGACGCTTCGCCGAGTATGTCATGAAAGTGTGGCACTGTATCGAGCCGTTTGAACGTCGACCGAAACTGTTTTTCATCCTTCTCGGCAATCACGACTCGTTCAGGATGCTCACGGAAGAGATCGAGCATGTAGGGTGAGTGACTGGTAATTAGCACTTGTACGGCGGCTCGGCTATCTCCAAACTCTTCGGGAAACGCAAGCCGATGAAGTCCCATGCAGACATCACGGAGCAGTCGCGGGTGAATGCCGTGATCCGGCTCCTCAATGCACACAAAAGCCGGGGGATTGGGCAGGTGACCCAGCGTTACCATCGCCAGTGCAAGAAGTGTTCCATCGGAAAGCTCGTTTGCCGGAATAGCTCCATGTCCGTTGGGCCTGCGAAGTTTAATTGCAAGTTGGCCCTCTTGGCCTTGGTTACGATCAAAATTAATTCCCTCATACTCGGGCAACCAACTGCGCAACTCGGATTCCGCTGACGCGAAGCGACCGGGATGATCTTCGCGCAGAGCGATCAGTACCCCCGCGAGGTTGCGCCCATCCTCCATCAGCTCGACCGCGCCCTTGGGTACGACAACGGGTTGGGCGATTCGCGCCGCGCTTAATCGAAAGAATCGGACGGAACTGAAAAACTCCTCGATGCGCTTTTGTTGGGTGGTGCGCGCTCGATCGTCATTTGTCTCAAAATGGAAGCGATCCGCAGTAGGTTTGTTCGGCGACGCCGACTCGATTCGCTTGGAAACGTCAACGGAATCGATGTGAAACTTGAAACTAATTGAGACGGGGTCGGTTGCGGGAACGCCGATCGTTCGGAAACGGTCGAACGGCACATTCTTGTCCTGTGCGCATCGTAGTGCGGCAAGGGCCGTCGACTTCCCGCTCCCATTCGGCCCAACCAATAAAGTAAGGCGTTGGAGAGGCAGTGATGTGTTCTGCAACGCCTTGAAGTTCTGGAAGTCAATCTGAGTCAGCATGGCATCTCCATCTTACACCGCCACCGCCACGCCCATGCGCTTGGCCACATACGCCCGCAGCTTCTGCATGTCCGCATGGAACGCGCGGATGCCTTCGGCCAGCTTGTCCGTTGCCATCGCATCTTCGTTGTGGTGCCAGCGGAAGTTCTTCTCCGTCATGTTCACCTTGTCGATGGTCATGCCCTTGGCGGCGGCGGCATCGAGCTTGCGTTCGAGCGTGCCTTCGGTTGAAGCGAGCTTCACCAGCAGGTCCGGCGCGATCGTGAGCAGGTCGCTGCCCGCCAGGCCGATGATCTGTTCCGTCTTGCGGAAGCTGGCGCCCATGACTTCGGTCTTGTAGCCGTACTTCTTGTAGTAGTTGTAGATGCTCGTCACGGAAGCGACGCCCGGGTCCTTGTCCGCGGGAATGTCCGCCACGCCTTCGCTCTTCTTGTACCAGTCATAAATGCGACCGACGAACGGGCTGATGAGCTGCACGCCCGCCTCGGCACACGCCACCGCCTGCGCGAAGCTGAACAGCAGCGTCAGGTTGCAGCGGATGCCTTCCTGCTCCAGCTTCTCGCCCGCCTTGATGCCTTCCCACGTCGATGCCATCTTGATCAGGATGCGTTTCTTGTCGATGCCGGCCTCGGCGTAGAGCGCAATGAGTTGACGGGCGCGTTCGACCGTCCCATCCGTATCAAACGAAAGCGCGGCTGGCACTTCGGTCGAGACGCGGCCGGGCACGATCTTGAGAATCTCAAGGCCGAAGTTGACGCAGAGCTTGTCGAGGCATTTGTCCAGCTTCTCGTCGGCGGTGCCCTTCTGATTCTCCGCCCAGGCCAGGGCGCTGTCGATGAGCTTCTGATACTGCGGCATCTGGGCCGCCTTGAAAATGAGCGAAGGGTTGGTCGTTGCATCCTGCGGCTTGTGCTGGGCGATGGCGTCGATGTCGCCGGTGTCCGCGACCACCACCGTCATTTTGCGAAGCTGTTCGAGAAGGTTCATCGTCGACTCCTTTGGTGCAAGTGTTGCTTGAAAGTGATAGTCCCGATATCGGCTCATGCGCGAGTGCCACCTTAACGATGCGACACTTATCAGGACGCAACCCGTCCGCATTGTAGCGTTCATTCGTCGTAAAGGCCCGCGGTGAGGCAGCACTGAGCCATGACGATGGCGGCGGTGTTGGCGAGGTTGTAGCTGCGGACCGGGCCGAGAATGGGCACGTAGGCGACGCGCTCGGGCCAGCGCTGGTGCCAGGCATCGGGCAGGCCGGTGACTTCGTTGCCCAAGAGGAGCACATCATCGCGGCGGTAGGGCACGCGGTCGTAGCGCAGTTTGCCGTGCTTGCTGATGAGCCAGGGCTGGCGGTCGCCGAGCCACTGAAGGAAAGCATCAGGCGTGTCGTGAACGGTGAGCTTGAGGTCTTTCCAATAGTCGAGGCCGGCCCGTTTGGTCGCCTGTGCGGAAAGGTCGATGGCAAGCGGGCCAATGAGATGCAGGTGCACGTTCATGCCCACGCACTGGCGGCCGATGTTGCCGGTGTTGGGCGGGATGCTCGGTTGATAGAGGGCGACGTGGAACATGGGGAGGGGGACAGGAGTCAGGGGTCAGGGGTCAGGCAGGACGGGCAGACGCAACAGTCAAGCCCAATGGCGAGTCCCCGAGCCGTTGGGGTATCGGCGCAGGAATGGAATGCTCACAACAAATACCCCGACGGCTCGCGGGCTCGCCACCGGGCTTGGTCTGACCTCTGTCTCCTGTCTCCCGCCTCCCGCTTTCCGCCTATGGTAGTATCGATCGCGTAATTACAGGTCGCTTACGAGGATCGCCATGCCCGATGGCCGCAGGGAAACTTTTTTCGAGAACTTCAAGCGGTTCTTCATCCGCGGGCTGGCGATCGTCATGCCCACGATCCTGACGGTATGGATCATCATCGCGGCTTACAACTTCCTGGACAACACCATCGCCGAGCCGATCAACCAGGGCATTCGCAACCTGGTGCTGCGCTTCAGCAACTATCCGACCGCTTCGCCGCAGGAGCGCGAGGAGTACCGCGCCCGGCTCGATCCGCGCGAACGCCGCGAATTGGATCGCGAGGGCAAGTACCAGTCCGAACTCGAATACCAGACCCGCAAGGACAAGCTCCTCTACATCTGGCGTCGCTCGCTCTATCCGCTGGACCTGATCGGCGTCGTGCTGGTCATCGTCATCGTCTACCTCGCCGGCGGCATCCTGGGCAGCTTCATCGGCAATCAGATCTACTACCGCGGCGAGCGCATGCTTCAGCGCCTGCCGCTGGTTCGCAGTGTCTATCCGGCTGTCAAGCAGCTCACTGATTATTTCTTTGGCGACAAGGAACAGAAGAAGCGCTTCCAGCGCGTCGTCGCCGTGGAGTACCCGCGCAAAGGCATGTGGTCGATCGGCCTGGTCACGGGCGGCTCATGGGATGTGGTCGATCGCATGGCCGGCAAGCGCTGCGTGACGGTTTACCTGCCGAGCACGCCGATGGGCACGGGATATGCCGTGATCGTGCCCGCCGAGGAGATCATCAACCTGCCGATCACCATCGATGAAGCGTTGAAGCGCATCCTTTCGGGCGGCGTACTCGGGCCGACGGTCGATGGCACGCTCGTGCTTGGCGGCGATACGGTGGAACTGCCTGACGGGAAGAAGCAGGGCGACGATGAGGCACCTTTGCAGCCCGCCGGCAGCGCGCCGCGGCGGAAGTGACCGGGCGTGACCCTATTATGTGGCATGATCAGTTGGGGTGCCATGGGCAAGCGGAG
>JBBDXA010000089.1:0-5812 GCA_040902585.1 Phycisphaeraceae bacterium | reverse complement strand
CGTGCTCGTCACCAATGCCGGGCACAATCACCCGCGCGTGCGGCAGGCGATGCTCGATCAGATTCATCACGGCCTGATCCACAACTACTGCTTCCCTTCCGAGAAACGCAGCGAGCTGAGCGAAGCGCTCGTCGAGGTCGCCCCGCAAGGACTCGACAAGGTCTTTCTCCTCACCACCGGTTCGGAAGCGACGGAGTGCGCCATCAAACTTGCCCGCACGCACGGCCTGTCGCGCGGCGGCGAGAGGAAGATCGGCATCGTCACGTTTCACAATGCTTTTCACGGCCGAACGCTCGGCGCTCAGATGGCCGGGGGCATCCCGTCCTTGAAGCAGTGGATCGTCAACCTCGACAAGGACCTGGTGCAAATTCCTTTTCCCGACGGCTACCGCAACAAGGATGTGGACTTCAGTGCGTTCCAGAAGCAGCTTGAGGCGGCGGGGTTTACGCCGGACCGCGTGGCGGGTGTGATGACGGAGACGTACCAGGGCGGCGACTCGGCCTTCGCGCCGCCTGCGTATATACAGGCGCTTAGACGCTGGTGCGATGAGCATGATGTGGTGTTCATCTGCGATGAAGTGCAGGCGGGCTTCGGTCGCACGGGCAGGTTCTGGGGCTTTGAACACTACGGCATCACGCCTGACTTGATCGCCTGCGGCAAGGGCATTTCCAGCGGCATGCCGCTCTCGGCGGTGATCGGCAAGGCGGCGATCATGGATCAATACCCGCCCGGCTCGATGACCAGCACGCACACGGGCAACCCCGTCTGCTGCGCGGCTGCGATGGCGAGCCTGGGCGCGATCCTGGACGAAGGCATGGTGGAGAACGCCGCCCGGCTCGGCGAGGTGTTGCAGGAGGGACTGCGGCGGATTCAGGAACGATTCTCGAAGCACATCGGCGCGGCGATGGGCAAAGGCCTCGTCGGCTCGCTGCATGTGGTGGTGCCCGGTTCGACCGATCCGGACAAGGCGTTGGCGACGGAGATCGTTCGCCGGTGCGTGGAGAAGGGGTTGTTGTTGTTCGCCCCGGTAGGCTTCGGCGGCGCGAGCGTGAAGGTCTCGCCGCCGCTGTGCATCACGGAAGACGCGGTGCGCGAAGGGCTGGGGGTGTTGGAGGAGGCGGTGGGTGATACAGTAGCTTGGTCTTGAATGACAACTCGAAAGCATGAAGCGCCTCGACTATCATTCAGCGAGGAACTCACCATGAGACAACCCCCCACCGACGAAGAAGCCGCTACGATGCAGCAGCGAGCCGAGGAATGGTTCGAGAAATCCATTCGCACCCAACTCGACATGTCGCGACCGCACGACTTTCTGGTGATCGATGTCGAAACCGGTGACTTCGAAGTCGCCGAACGCGAACAGGAAGCGGCTGAACGGCTCCGCGGGCGCCGCCCTGATGCTCGCATCTGGTGTCGCAAAGTTGGATCGCCCTATGCGAGGCGAGTTCGCAACCATCGCGGCGGCAGGAGAATTGCGTGATCTCAGGGGCGGTCAACGCGGATATCGATGCGATTGTGCGACTTCGTGTCATCGGACCCCGCGGCGATGCCATTTTGGTGGATTTTGTTCTGGATACCGAATTCAGCGGCGCGCTTTCCCTTCCATCCAAATACATCAGGCAATTGAAGCTGGAGTGGTATCACGAAACCGCAGCGATTCTCGCTGACGGAAGCACCGTTGCATTTGACGTGTTCGATGGTGCCGTCGAATGGCACGGAACCATTGTCGCAGTCAAGATCGATGCGGCAGAAGGTGATCCCATGATCGGCATGGAACTCATGCAAGGCCACCGTGTCACTCTCGATATCATCGCCGGCGGTCGCGTCACGATAGCGCCCCTGCCATAATCTCCCAATGCCTCTCGATCTCACCATCCTCGGCGGCGGCATGATCGTACACGATCAGATTCTGCCGTCGGTCTACCACCTCCAGCGCCTCGACCGCGTCGGCGCCATCACCATTGCCGCCAGCAGCACCGCGCGACTGCGGGACTTGGTCAGCGATCGCTTCGCGCAGGCCTTCCTCGGCCAGTCGTTCACCGCCCTGCCGCCGCTGTCAGAGCCCGCGGGCAAACGTCACCCCGACATTTGGAAGGATGCGGTCAACGCGATGAAGCCGCGGCAGATGGTGATCGTCGCTGCGCCCGATGAACTGCATGATGAGATGGTCACCTTCGCCCTGGAGCATGATCAGCACGTGCTGTGCGTCAAGCCGCTGGTGCATCGCTACGAACAGGCAAAGGCCATCGAACAGCTCGCGCGGGAGCGCGGGCTGTTCGTCGGCATCGAGTATCACAAGCGTTTTGATCGCCGCAGTCTTGAAGCGCGCGGGTCCTATCGCGCCGGCCGCTTCGGCCACTTCCGCTGCGGCGAGGCGAAGCTCATCGAGCCTTGGAGCTATCGCGATTCCAATTTTCAAAACTGGTTCACCGTCGACAAGACCGATCCGTTCACCTACATCGGCTGCCACTATGTCGATCTGGTTTACTTCATCACCGGCCTGCGCCCCACAGGCGTGAGCGTGCGCGGCGTCGAAGGCACGTTCCCCAACGGCAACCGCGCGACCATGTGGTCCGCAGGTCACGTCACCTTCGAAAACGGCGGCATCCTCAGCGTGATCAACGGCCTGGGTTACCCCGACGACGGCGCGGGCTCCAACGATCAGAGCATGTGCCTCTTCTGCGAATCGACTGAAGCCCGCGAAGGCAGCGGGGCCGGCGCGGTCATCCATCACAATGATCAGTTCCGCGGCGTCAGTCACGGCTTCATCGAACCCGTCGGCGACAAAGCATTTCACTTCATCAATCCGGATTACTTCCGCCTCGTCCCGTTCGAGGGCGATGGCCAGCGCCCTGTCGGCTACGGTTACGATTCGATCGAAGCTCACCTCGCCGCCGCCGCGCAGCTTGAAGAAGTATCCGCTTCCCTGTCGCAGACCGATGCCCTGCACAAGCGACGCGAGCTACTTCAACTCATCGACGAGCGCGGCATCCTCGCCACGCCCGCCAACAGCTTCATCAATGAACTGGTTGTCGAAGCGGCGCGGTATTCCATTCAGAATCAAGCCGCGAACGTCACGATCGAATATGAACCGACGCCCCGCATCAGGCATGAGTGATGGAGCACCGTCTCGGCAGGGCGGTGCTACTCCCGGGCAGGGCGGTGCATAATGCGCTGCGTGAACCCAAGAGGCACCACCCTGCCGGGATGGTGCTCCACCATTCGAACAAGGCTCACGTCTTTATCCGGCTCAGCACCACCGCGGTGATCGGCAGATAGATCACCACCGGCAGCCACGCCGCCACCACCGGGTTGAGCGAGCCGGACATGAACTGCAACAGCACGATGGCCTGAATCCAGCTTCCGATGGCGATGGCTGCGCCGTACACCGCAGCCTTCACCGGGTTCGGCGGCACGCGCGTGAGGAACTGCGGCAGCGCAATCGCCAGGATCAGAATGTTGAACACCATCATGCTGAATCGGCTGTGCATGATGCGCAGGAGTTCGGGCCGATCAGCCGCGGGATTGTCCAGCAGCTCCGACAACTGTCGCATGCTCAGAAGCGAAGAATAGATCGCCGCCCGCCGCGCCTTCAAAACCTGCGGTGAGACATCGGTTCCGAAGAACGCGACCGGCTCGGGCGGCCGAATCGGCTGCACTGACTCGACGTTGCCCGTATCCATCCGCACGATCACCTGCCCGCCGACAAACTCCCAGCCCCGGCGGGCATCGTTCCACGTCGCCGTCTTGGCGCTGATGCGACGGTCCCACTGGCCCTTGTCATCGGTCACGAGAATCGTCACCTGCGACAACTGGCCTGATATCGGATCGAACGAACCGCAACTGATCAGGTCGCCGCGCGAGTCTTCGATGTAGTACATCCCGGCCGTCTGCCGGTCCGGCTGCTTGAAATCGCCGGGCCTCATGGTCAGGCGATCCACCATGTTGGAAACGAGAAACTCCTGATCGACCAGCGCCAGCGCATTGATCAGCCCGCCGGCGATCAACACCGGTGCCGCCACGCGGTACAGGCTGATGCCGCCGGAGATGATCGTCACCAGTTCGCCCGAGCGCGCCAGGGCCAGGTAAGTGAACCCCATCGCCGCGACCACCAGCAGCCCGACGAGGTAAGCAATCAGCAGCAGCACCAGCGGCCCGTAGTAGCCGGCCATGAGCTTGAGCATCCACATGAGCGCGCTGCCGCCGTGGGCCTGGGCGTAGTTGTCGCCCGCATCGGAGAACTGCTCCATCTGAAAAATGAAATCGATCATGACCACCAGGCCCATGATCACGACCATGAGAATGACGAAGTTCAGGAGGAACTGCCGGATGATGTAGCGGTCAAGGAGAGTCATTGGCTTGCGGACCGGCAGTATACCGGTCCTGCTCCCCTCCCTCCCAGGGAGGGGCCGGGGGAGGGTCGAGCGAATGATGCACCCGTTGCATTCGCTTTGCTGTTCCCGTCCGGTTTGAAACGCAGAGGCGCAGAGAAAACAGAGAGATCAGAGAGAAGCAGTGATGGATCACTATTTATCTCGCCTCTCTCTCCGCGCACTCTGTCCTCTCTGCGTCTCTGCGTTCAAAACCGTCAACCAGGACGCACCTCACACCCCATTCACCACATTCCTGATCCGCTCCCCGCTCAGCGCCCTTCGACACGCCTCCGACCCCTTCACGCGCATGTCCAGCAACCCTTCCTCACTGTAGAACGCTGAATGCGGATTGATGATCACGCGATGATGCGCTGGATGCGATGGATCACGCCACGCCTTCACCAGCACATCACTTTCCCCCGGCGGCTCGTGCTGGAGCACATCGATGCCTGCGCCCGCGAGCTGTCCGCTGGCGATCGCGTCAGGGATGGCGCTGGTGTCGACCACAGCCCCGCGCGAGGTGTTGACCATGAAGCTGCCGCGCGGAAGCGAGGCGATCGCCGCGGCATCAATCATGTGTTTCGTCTCAGGCGTCAGCGGCGTGTGCAGGGAAAGCACGAACGCCTGCCGCAGCAGATCATCCAGCTTCTCCACCCGGCGAATGCCAAGTGATTTGTCACAGCCATCGGCCTTATAAGGATCGAAAAACGCCACATCGAAACCCAAAGCCTTGGCGCGCAGGGCGGCAGCGGTGCCGATGCGGCCCAGACCGATGACGGCGAAGACGCGACCGCGAATGCGATGCACCGGCGCGGCGAGTGTGTAGCTCCACTCGTTCGCGTCGGGTGGCTGGGGCTGAGTCCGCGAAGCCCCGGCCGGTTCGCCGAGCACCGAGGCACCGCCAACCGAGGCACCGCCCTGCCGGGACGGTGCTCCATGAGCAGTACCGCCCTGCCGGCTCGGTACTCCGCGCAGCGTCGAGTTCATCAGGTGTGTGCCGCGCACCAGCGAGAGAGCCATGCCGATCGCCGTGTCCGCCACATCTTCGGTGCCGTAGTCCGGCACGTTCGCAACAGGAATGCCGCGCTGCGTCGCGCAGGTGAGATCGATGTTGTCCACACCCACACCGCAGCGCACGATGAGCTTGCACTGCGTGAGGCGTTCGATGGTCATGCGCGACAGGCGAATGTTGTGATACACCATGACAGCCGCGGCCTCGTCGATCCGCCCCGCCATCTCCTCTTCACGGAACGCATTGAGCGCGACGATTTCCACTCCATCTCCCAGCAGACGGCGCTCGATCGCCAGGTCATCGGCGATGAAGTCCGTGATCACGACCCGTGGTTTGTTGGACATGAAGAGCACCGCTAGCGTCATTGAATTGAAAGACGTATCGTAGAACCGACGGTTGCGCCGCACAAAACCCAAGCCCGATGGCG
>JBBDXA010000088.1:36425-36759 GCA_040902585.1 Phycisphaeraceae bacterium | reverse complement strand
GGGTCTGCTCGGCGGACCTCGCCGACCCGTGGCACCCTTAGTGGGATCTGAAATGACACTCGATCAAGCCATCGAAACCGTTCGTGAAGCGCTCACGCTGATGCTCCTGCTCAGCGCGCCGATCCTGCTGGCGGGGTTGCTCATCGGCCTGGTGATCAGCATTCTTCAGGCGGTGACGCAGGTGCAGGACCAGACGCTCAGCTTCGTGCCCAAGATCCTGGTCATGGGCGTGGTGACGATCATCGCCACGCCTTGGCTTGTGAATATGACCTTGGAATTCGCCCGCCGAATGTTCAGCGGAGAAACGTAATCGATTGCGGATCGGGGATTGGGG
>JBBDXA010000088.1:0-36415 GCA_040902585.1 Phycisphaeraceae bacterium | reverse complement strand
CCCCCCCCCAATCCGCAATCCGCGATCCACAATCCACAATCCACAATCCGCAATCCGCAATCGCTCAATGCCCGTCACCCTTGACCCCATCCTGAATCACGTGCCTGCCTGGCTGATGGTCATGTTCCGCATCACAGGCATTTTTGTCATTGCGCCGGTCCTGGGCAGCAACACGATTCCCGGTCGCATCAAAATCCTCTTCGCGCTCGTGCTCAGCTTCTGCGTGTACCCCATGCTGCTCACGCCCGGCAAGCCCTCGGCCGGCTTCGTCGGACACGTCGTCGATCACGGCATGTCGATGTGGGCGATGGGCGGCGCGGTGGCGATGGAATTGCTCCTGGGCATCGTCATCGGCTACGGGGCGACGCTGCCGATCATCGCCATGCAGACCGCCGGCCACATCGTCGACCAGCAGATGGGCATGGGTCTGGGCGGCCTGTTCAATCCCGAACTCAATGACGACGGCACCGTCTCCAGCCAGTTCTTCTTCATCCTTGCCATGATGATCTTCATGATCATCGGCGGACACCGCATCCTGCTGGCGACCGTCATCGGCAGCTACGACAACGTCCCGCTGGGCGGGTTCCGTGTTGATGGTCATGTGCTGGACCTGCTCATCGGCATGCTCGCGGCCATGTTCGACCTGGCGTTCCGCATAGCCGCGCCGCTCCTTTGCATCGTGTTCCTGGAAACGATCGCCATGGGTTTCATCGCCCGCACCGTGCCGCAGATGAACATCCTCAGCATCGGCTTCCCGCTTCGCATCATGGTCGGCATCGGCATCCTTGTCGTCTCCACGGCAACGATCGCCATGGCCGCGACCGGATCGATGCGTCAGGCCCTGAATCAACTGTCGAGGTTTTTCGGTGTGTAGCAACGCTAAGCCGCGAGCGGCTCAAGGCATCAGATGGCTGAAAACGATCTTGAAAAAACCGAACCAGCGACCCCTCGCCGCAGGCAGGAAGCGCGCGAGGAAGGCAACATCGCGCGCAGCACGGACCTGACTGCCGCGGTTTCCCTGCTGGCGGCGGTCATCGTGCTGCACGTCTTCGGCATGCAGATGCTCACCAGCATGAAGCTCACCGTCGAATCCATGCTCACTTCCAGCATGTCCGCCAACCCCACAAGGGCTGGCGACATCGGCGGCATGATGTCCTACGGCCTGCGCATGGCGGTCATCGGCGCGGCCCCGATCCTCCTCTCCGTCGCCGCCATCACGCTGCTCATCGCCGTCAGCCAGGTCGGCTTCGTGCTCAGCGGTAAACCCATCACCCCGCAGTTCTCGCGCATCAACCCGCTTTCCGGATTCAAACGACTCGTCGACGCCCGCGCGGCGATTCGCCTGGTCATGAGTCTGGCCAAGGTCGGCGTGATCGCCGGCGTCGCGGCCTGGGTCATCATCGATGATCTGCCCCAGATTCTCGTGCTCACCGAACTGGAAGTGGGCCAACTTTTCGCCGGTGCCTGTTCGCTGGTCTACGCGCTGGCGCTGAAGCTGGCGGTGCTGCTGCTGGTGCTGGCGGTGATGGATTACATCTTCCAGCGCTGGAAGCACGAAACGGACCTGCGCATGACCAAGCAGGAACTGAAGGACGAAATGAAACGCATGGATGGCGATCCGCTGGTCAAGCAGCGGCGCTCGCGCGTGGCCCGGCAACTGGCCATGCAGCGCATCGGCCAGCAGGTGCCTAAGGCCGATGTGATCGTCACCAACCCGACGCACTTCGCCATCGCCCTTCAGTACGACAGCAAAACGATGAGGGCCCCGAAGGTGCTCGCCAAGGGCGCGGACTTCATGGCGATGCGCATCAGGCAGCTTGCCGTGATGCACGGCATCCCGATGGTGGAGCGCAAGGAGCTGGCCCGCGCGCTCTATTCAAGTGTCGAGCCCGGGCAGGAAGTGCCGCCGGAGTTCTACAACGCGGTAGCGGAGATTCTCGCGTATGTGTATCGCCTCAGTGGAAAGAAAACCGCCTAGCCGCTTGCGGCTTAGCAGCGCATGCAACCAATGGCCATTCCCGCCAACAAGCTGACGATTCCCTCCTGGCTCGATCGCCTCAAGCGGTTTCAGCCTTTGCTGGTGCCCATCGCCATCGTGTCGATGATGGCGGTCATCGTCGTGCCCATGAGACCGGTGATCATGGATGTGCTCATCGCCGCCAACCTGGCGCTGGCGGCGATCGTGCTGCTCACCACCATCTATGTGCAATCGCCCCTTGATTTCTCGGTGTTTCCGTCGCTGCTGCTGGGCACCACGCTCTTTCGGCTGGTGCTCAACATCGCTTCGACCAGGCTCATTCTCTCGGCCGGCGGCGATGATGTGCGTACGGCTGCGGAAGCCACTGCCGTCGCGGGCAAGGTCATCGAGTCGTTCGCTTCCTTCGTCGCGGGCAACTCGCTCATCGTCGGTTTGATTCTGTTCATCATCCTCATCGTCGTGCAGTTCGTGGTCATCACCAAGGGCGCCACGCGCATCAGTGAAGTCGCCGCCCGTTTCACGTTGGACGCCATGCCCGGCAAGCAGATGGCGATCGATGCGGACCTCAACGCCGGCATGATCAACGAACAGGAAGCCCGCTCGCGCCGCGATCGCGTCGCCCAGGAGGCGGACTTCTACGGTGCCATGGACGGTGCCGCCAAGTTCGTGCGCGGCGACGCCATCGCGGGCATCATCATCACCATCATCAACGTGATCGGCGGCTTCGCGGTCGGCGTGTTCGAAAAAGGCTGGACCATGTCCGACTCGCTGCTGGTCTTCACCAAGCTGACCATCGGCGACGGTCTCGTAAGTCAGCTCCCAGCCTTTGTCATTTCAGTTGCCGCCGGTCTGATCGTCACGCGATCCAGCGGCCGCAGCGACCTGGGCACGGAACTCACTTCACAGCTCACCAGCCGGTGGCAGGCGATGGCGGTGACCGCGATGTTCCTCGTCGCCATGGCGTTCACCGGCCTGCCTGCGGTGCCGCTCTTGGCGCTGGCCGTCGTCGTCGGCGGAATCGCCTGGTCGGTTCGTTCCAAGGAAGAAAACGTCAAGCACGTGGAAGCGAAAGCTGCCGCGAAGAAAGCCGAGCCCGGCCCGCCGCCCGTCGAGCAGATGCTCACGGTGGACACGCTCGAACTGGAAGTCGGCTACGGCCTGGTGCGCCTCGTCGATGCGTCGCAGGGCGGCAACCTGCTCGACCGCATCAGCATGATTCGTCGGCAGCTTGCGGGCGAGCTCGGCCTCGTGATGCCGCCCGTGCGCATCCGCGACAACATGCAGTTACAGCAGAATGACTACCACGTGAAGATCCGCGGTAACTCCGTCGCCTCCGGTCAGATTTATCCGAATCACCATCTCGCTATGGACAGTGGTCTCGTCTCTTCTGACGGGACGCTGCAAGGCATCCGCACGCGCGAGCCGGCCTTTGGTCTCGAAGCGGTGTGGATTGAAGTCGGGCAGAAGGAGCGGGCCGAGGCGCTTAACTACACCGTCGTCGATGCGACCAGCGTGCTGGCGACGCACATCACCGAGGTGATCAGGAATCACGCCTACGAACTGCTCACGCGCGAGGAGACGAACAACCTCATCACGCAGCTCAAGGGCAAGTCGCCCAAGCTGGTGGAGGAAGTGCTCGGCGGCGAGAAGCCGATGGTCAAGCCCGGCGAGCTTCAGAAGGTCTTGCAGAATCTCCTGCGCGAGCGCGTGGCCATCCGCGACATGGAGACGATCGTGGAAACGCTCGGCGACTGGATCATGCGCACGCGCGACATGGATGTGCTCACCGAGTATGTGCGCAACGCCCTGCGGCGAACGATCTGCAACCAGTTCGTGCAGATGGTCTCGCCGCGCGATGAGACGGACCTGACCGGCGGCCGAACCTCGCCCCGGCTGTATTGCGTGAGCCTCGACCCGGCTGTGGAAGATCAGATCAGTTCGTACATCGACCGCGGCGCGGAAGGCACGACGATGTCGATGCCGCCCGCCGTCGCCAACCGCATCGTCGCGGCGATCCTGGCGGAGCTTCAGTCGTTGATCCAGGCGGGCCATCAGCCGGTGGTGCTCGCGTCGCCACAGGTGCGGGCGCAGGTGAGGCGACTGCTGGAGCCGCACCTGCCGACGGCGGCGGTGCTGGGGTACAACGAAGTGAGCAAGGGGGTTGAAGTGGAGTCGCTGGGGCTGGTGCAGTTGGAGCCGGTGACGGTGGGGGCGAACTAGGGAAGAATGCAGAAAAGCACAAAAGCACAAAAGCAGAAAATGAGGGCAGAAGTCGGGGAAAGGGGCTCGGCGGATTCGTTTTCTGCTTTTGTGCTTTTCTGATTTTCTGCTTTGCGGCACGACCGCGCGAAAAGTGCGCTGTTTCCCCTCGCCCGGCCGATAACCCCAGAGTGATTACGCCCGCCATGGACGGCGGCGCGTGGCAGGCATGGATGCATCGCAAATGACGTTGAAGTTCCATCATCTCGATTATGAGTCGAGCCGGTTCTCGGCGCGACGCAAGGCCGCTCTGGGCGGTTCTCAGTCCACATCTTGCGGAAAGGGGGTCAGGCTTGAACTTGAAGACGTTCGTGGCTGAATCGATGCCCGCGGCACTCGTGCAGGTGAAGCACGCCTTCGGAACCGATGCGGTCATCCTCCACACGCGCACCTACAAACGCGGAGGCATCCTCGGCTTCGGCGCGAAGACTGTCGTGGAAATCACTGCCGCCCGCGCTTCGGAAACGGGTCACGCCCGCCGTCCGCGCAGGCCGGTCGCTGCCGAGCGCCCTGCGCCGCAGCGCCAGCCGCGTCAGGTTGAAGCGCAGTCGCAGACCGCGGGCGATCTGATTCGCCGTACGTATCTGGCCGCGCAGGCGGAAGCGAAACAGGCTGCCGCCGCGGCTGCTCCGTCGCATGTCATGTCGCAAGGCGGCACACTCATCGCCGAGCGACCCGCGACTGCATCACCGCCCGCCGCCATCGCCGCACCACAGGCAACGCCATCACACGCGCCCCCGCCATCCCGTCCCGCCCCTTCCCTCAAACCAATGCAGCAGGATGATCTCACCGAAGAGATGCGACTCGTGAAGCGAATGGTCGGCAAGATGATGCGCCAGCAGCGCGAGTCAGCCACGACCAGCCGCGGCAAGCAGAGAGCCGGTGCGAATCCCGATCTGCCTGACAAGCTCTTCGATCAGTACCTCGGCCTGCTCCAGCAGGAAGTCGCCGAGGAACTGGCGGAGGAAGTGATGCAGGAGGTCCGCGCGAGCCTGTTGCCCGAAGATATGAGCGATGAAGTGAAGGTGAAGAAGGCCGTGGGCGCGGCGATCTCGAAGCATGTGCCTGCCGATGACGGCCCCTCGCTCGCCGGCCCTACGAAGGACGGCCGACCGCGCACGATCGCCCTCATCGGGCCCACCGGCGTCGGCAAAACGACGACCATCGCCAAGCTCGCCGCCAACTTCAAGCTGCGCGAAAGGAAAAAAGTCGGACTCATCACCATCGATACCTACCGCATTGCCGCGGTCGATCAGCTTCGCACCTACGCCAACATCATCGGCGTGCCGCTGCACGTCGTCACGCAACCCTCCGGCATGGCGGACGCGCTGGCGAAGACGGCTGACTGTGATGTCGTGCTCATCGACACCGCCGGCCGCAGCCAACGCGATGACCCGAAACTCGAACAACTGAACCAATTCATCGCCGCGTGCGATCCGCATGAGGTACACCTGGTGCTTTCGTCCACGTGTACGCAGTCGGCGATTTTCGATGTGATTGACCGTTTCAGCCGAACGCGCGTGGACCGCATCCTGTTTACCAAGCTGGATGAAGCGGTGACGTTCGGCGTGCTTTTGAACGTGGCGCGAAAAGTGAAAAAGCGCCTCAGCTATTTGACCACGGGACAGGAAGTGCCGCACGACATCGAGCTGGGGCGAAGCGATCGCCTCGCGGCACTGGTCCTGGGGGAGGGCTTATGACCGCGACCATGGACCAGGCCGAGTCTTTACGCCGGCTGATGCTGGCGGCGGAGTCGGAGGCGGAAGCATCGTCGGCGCCTTCGTTGCCGGAAGGTTTTCAACCACCCGCTGTCAGCCGGGCGCGCATCATCGCCATTACCAGCGGCAAGGGCGGCGTCGGCAAGACGAACATCGCTGTGAATCTTTCCATCTCCCTCGCTCGCCTCGGCAAGCGCGTGCTGCTGATGGATGCGGACCTGGGCACCGCCAATGCCGATCTTCTCTGCAACTTCGCGCCGGGCCTTGGCAACATCGGCCATGTCATCGCTGGGCGGCGCAGGCTGGAAGAAATCATCATCAACGCGCCCGGCGGGTTCCGCATGATCCCCGGCGCCTCAGGCCTGGCGCAGATCGCCGCGCTGGAGGAGTATCAGCGTGAACGCCTCGTCATGCAGCTCAAGGAGCTTGAAGGCACCGCGGACCTGATACTCATCGACACCGGCGCGGGCGTGAGTCCCAACGTGATCAGCTTCGCGGCCGCGGCCGACCAGCAACTCGTCGTCACCTCGCCCGAACCCACGGCCATCGCCGATGCCTATGCGGTGATCAAGGCGATCCATCGCGCCAGCGGCGAGCCGGATGTCAGGCTGGTGGTGAACATGGCGCGCGGCAAGGCCGAGGCGATGTCCGTCTTCGATCGCATCGACAGTGTCTGCCGGCGGTTCTTGAACCTGCACATCTGGTACGCGGGATATGTCCTTCTTGACCCGGCGGTGGGCAGGGCGGTACGCAAGCGCAATCCCTTCGTGCTGGAAAGTCCGCGCTGCGATGCGGCGCTGTCGATGCAGCAGGTCGCGCGGTCGCTGGACCATCAGGTTGAGCCGCGTCGTCGCGGCGGATTCCTTCGCCGCCTCTTCGGCCTCGTGGGGTGATCACCTTGTTCTTTATCGGACTCGCACTTTTTGCGCTTTTATCTCAAAAATGTCTCCGTACCCCTTGCGGAAGTCATAGTTCTTCGTTTACTATCCATCGCCAGCAGGTGACGGATCGCCTGCGAGTATCGGGTTGAGCAAAGGAGTGCTCGGCCATGTCAGCCAATGTCATCGCAACTTGTTTCGCGCTCATCGCCTTCACGGGCAGCATCATCGTCGGGATTGCCGCCGGCAACACCGCGCTGACGACGCTGTATCGTTCCGTGGTCGCGATGTTCGTCTGCCTGTTCATCGGCAAGGTTGTCGGCTACGTCGGTCAGCGCTCCATCGAGACCAGCATCGAAGAATATAAGCTGGCCCATCCTATCCCCAGCGATCCTATGAAAACACCCGACGAGGCTTCGGACGAGCAGGTTGCTCTTCCTGAGGCGGAGGTTGGGGAGACTAAGCAAACGCACCAGCGATCGGCCGCGTAATGCGGTCGGTCGATAATGCCGCCCATCCGTTCAGTCACGGACGACTCGAACGCGGACGGCAGGAATTCGACGGTCAAGGAGTTGACAATGGCTCGAGGAAAGGCTTCCGTACTGCCAGTATCAGAATTAGCAATGGACAAGCTCGACATCAAGGAGGTGTGGATCGAGTACAAAAAGTCCGGTGGCGAAAAGATCCGCAATTATTTCCTGGAAAAATATCTGCCGCTCGTGCGCTACAACGCCGAGCGCATTCATACCAAGCTGCCGGATGAAGTGGATGTGGACGATCTGGTCAGCGCCGGCATCTTCGGCCTGCGCGACGCGATCGAAGCGTTCGACCTCGATCGCGGCGTCAAGTTTGAAACCTATTGCGCCCCGCGCATCCGCGGCGCGATTCTCGATGAGCTTCGCTCCATGGACTGGGTGCCTCGCCTCGTGCGCTCGCGCTCCAGCCAGGTCGATCAGGCCCGCAAGTCGCTGGAGATGGGCCTGGGCCGCAAGGCGACGGATGATGAAGTCGCCACCAAGCTGAAGGTGAACAAGGACGAGTTTGCGAAGATCAAGAAGGACTCCAGCGCAGTGGGCGTGGTCTCGCTCAGCCGCAAGTGGTTCGAGACGGACTCTAATAAGGATGTGCGCGAGATCGATGTGCTCAAGGACGAACGCCAGGTCAATCCCTTCCACGCGGCCCAGCGGCAGGATCTGAAAGAACTCGTGACCAAGGGCCTGAGTAGGGCCGAACGGCTCATCGTGATCCTCTATTACTACGAGCAGATGACGATGAAGGAAATCGGCGTGACGCTGGACCTCTCCGAGTCGCGCGTCAGCCAGATGCACTCGTCGATCCTGGCCCGGCTCAAGGCCCAGCTTCAGCACCGCACGCGCGAGCTGGAAGAAGTCGAATGATTCACTCCCCTCCCTCTCAGGGAGGGGCCGGGGGAGGGTCGAGCGCACGATAGCCTTGACCTTCCTCTTCGCCAGAATTCCAAACTCTCCATCTCACTTGACGCGACCTACGATCGCGCCGACCATGAGCACCATCCCGACAGGGTGGTGCTATTAGCGCACAATCGCCCGTTGCAAACGTCGCGTCAATACTTCGTTCGCCATCAGCACCACCCTGTCGGGATGGTGCTCCCGATCATGCCTGACTTGCAGCAAATCCTGATCGCCCGCCTGCAAACCGCCGTGGCCGCGGCTTTCGGCGATGCCTATGCGAAGGTCGACCCGCTCGTCCGCCTTTCCGCACAGGCGCAGTTCGGTGACTATCAGGCGAACCTGGCGATGAGTCTGTCGAAACAGGTGAACGCCAAGCCGCGCGACGTGGCGGGGAAGATCGTTGAAGCCCTTTCCTTGCACGGCGATGATGACATCTTCGCCAAGATCGAAATCGCAGGCCCGGGCTTCATCAACCTGCATTTGACTGATGCGTTCCTGAGCCAGCAGCTCAACGCGATGGCCAGCGATGCGGAAGGTCGCCTCGGCGTACCGAAGGCGTCGCCGCCGCTGACGGTGGTGGTGGACTACTCGAGTCCCAACGTCGCCAAGGAAATGCACGTCGGCCACCTGCGCTCGACGATCATCGGCGACTCCATCGCCCGCGTGCTTGAGTATCAGGGCCACAAGGTTATTCGACAGAATCACCTGGGCGACTGGGGCACGCAGTTCGGCATGCTAATCGAGCATCTGATCGAAAAAGGTTTGAAGGACGCGGAACTGGGCGACCTCACTTCGCTGTATCAGGAAGCGAAGCGACGGTTCGACGCCGAGCCTGATTTTTCCCGGCGCGCCCGCAAGCGCGTCGTGAGCCTTCAGGGCGGTGATGAGGAAACACTCTCCGTCTGGCGTCGCCTGGTGGAGGCGAGCGCGACCTACTTTCAGCGTGTATACAACCGATTAGGCGTGCTGCTTGAGCCGACCGACATTCGCGGCGAGAGTTTTTACAACGATCGTCTCGCGCCGGTCATGGAATCGCTGCAAAAGGCCGGCCTGCTCAGCGAGAGCGAAGGAGCCACGGTGGTCACGCCTCCCGGCTTCATGGGCAAGGATGGCGAACCATTGCCCATGATCGTTCGCAAGAGCGATGGCGGCTTCCTTTACGCGACGACCGATCTGGCGGGCGGCACCTTCCGCGTGAAGGAGCTCGGGGCGTCGCGCGTGATTTATGTCACCGGCGCGCCGCAGGCGCAGCACTTTGCCATGGTCTTTGCCGTGCTCAAGATGATGGGCGTGGGCGAAGGCGTGAAGTTTGAGCATGTTCCCTTCGGCTCAGTGCTCGGGCCGGACGGCAAAGTCTTCAAGACGCGCGAAGGCAACACGGTTCGCCTGGAAGACCTGATTCAGGAAGCCGAAGAACGCGCAGCCAAGGTGATCGCCGAGAAAAATCCCGATCTGCCGGCTGAGGAGCGGACGAAGATCGCCCATGCCGTGGGTATCGGCGCGCTCAAGTATGCCGACCTTTCCAGCGATCGCATCAAGGATTACATCTTCGACTGGGACCGCATGCTCGCGTTCGACGGCAACACCGCGCCGTACATTCAAAACGCCTTCGTGCGCGTGCATGGCATTTTCCGCAAGGGCAATGTCGATCCCGCGTCGCTGGGCGACAAGACCATTGTGATCGCCGAGCCTGCGGAGCATGCACTGGCGTTGAAGCTTTTGCAGCTTCCATCCGTGATCGAAAGCGTGGCCCAAAGCCTGGAGCCGCACCGGATGTGTACCTATCTATATGAGACGGCCGCGGCGTATCACAAGTTCTTCGAGACCTGTCCCGTGCTCACCGCGCCGAACGACGCGACGCGCTGGAGCCGCTTGCGGCTTAGCGCCGTGACCGCAGCGACCTTCAAACTCGGCCTGGGTCTGCTGGGCATCGAGACGATCGAACGCATGTGATCGGTCTGATTCCCCTCCCTCCCAGGGAGGGGTTAGGGGAGGGTCGAGCGCACGACTGCCACAGCCACCCGATCGCTCGTCGCACTTCGCATACGGTAGTCAACGGCTTTCGTTCGCCCGACCCTCCCCCAGCCCCTCCCTGAGAGGGAGGGGAGTTCAATCTCCGCGTTTCCATTAAGATCATCGCGATCCCTCTCGCATGGTTCCGCCCATGTTCCAACCGCTCGACGAACTGAAACCCGCTGACATCCCCGAGAAGACCAAAGCCAACTGGAAGCTTTGGGGGCCGGGCGCGATCCTCGTGGGGCTTTCGATCGGTGCGGGTGAGATCATCATCTGGCCCAGGCTGGTGGCGGAGTTCGGCGCATCGATGGTGTGGGCCGCGGTCCTCGGCGTCCTGCTGCAACTTTGGATCAACTTTGAAATCGGACGCTGGACGATCGCCACCGGCGAAACGATCTTCACCGGCTTCGCCCGCGCCTGGCGCGGCTTCGCGCCGCTGTTCATCCTGTTCACCATCATGGGCTGGATCGCCCCGGGCTGGGCACGCGGGTCGGGCGCAGCCCTGCGCGCGCTCCTGTTCACACTCCTTCAACTCGACCCGAAAGATGTGGCTCCGTTCCTGCGCAGCGACACCCTGTGGACCTGCATCACCTTCGGCATCATCGGCGCGGTGCTCTTCGGCCCGAAGGTGGTGTACAAATCGGTCGAGCACACCGTCGAAGTGCTGGTGATCATCGTGACCTGCGGCCTGATCGCGATCGCCTTCGCCGTGGGCAGTGCCGCCACGTGGCAGGAACTGGGCGAAGGCGTGATCAACGTCGGGTACATCGATCCGAAGGTGAACCTGCGCACGTTCTTCAGCGCCCTGGTCTTCGCCGGCGCGGGCGGCACGGCGAATCTGTTCTATTCGTTCTATCTGCGCGACAAGCACATCGGCATGGGCGCGCTTCTGCCCGAGATGCAGAACCCGCTGCGCGGCAAGGCGGAGAAAATTCCCGCGACAGGCTTCATTTATCCCGACACGCCGGAGAACGCATCGCGCTTTCGCGCCTGGTGGCGGTTCATCCGGCAGGATCAGGTGATCTTCTTCTGGGCGCTCAACACGCTGACGATTCTGCTCTTCATCTTCGCGGCCCTGGCGGTGCTGCATCCGGCAGGCATCGTGCCGGGGCAGGACACACTCATCTCCGATCAGGCGGTCATCCTCGAAAAGCAGTGGGGCGGCATCGGGCGGATCATCTTCCTTCTCGTCGGCGTGGCCACGCTCTTCAGTACGCAGCTCACCATTCTCGACGGCTGCGCCCGTTCCGTCGCGGACATCATCTATACCAATGTTCGACGAGCGCAGAAGCGGCCGGTGGGCTGGTGGTACGTCCTCATCGCGGCGCTGTGGATGGTCATCGGCTGCGGGCTGACGTGGTACTTCGAGGCCCAGGGCGTGACGACGCTGGGCTTCCTCGTGAACGGCGCGTACATGGGCGGGTTTGCGATGGCGGTGTACGTGCCGCTGACGTTGTTCATCAACCTGCGCTATCTGCCCAAGTCGGCCAGGCCCGGGCCGGTGTGCGTGTTTTTCATGATCGTCGCTTCGCTGGTGTACGTCGGCTTCGCCGCGGCATGCATTCTGTGGGAAGTGGGGATACTCAAAGAATGAGGTTCACTTGCACCGTGCCCGACCACGCGCCAGCGCCACGGGCTAGAATAACGGACCGATTCCGCTTTGAACGATCGAGGCCCGCCATGATCAAGACCGCGCGACGCACTTCGAGCCGGAACACAACTGTCCGGCAACTGACCATTCAGCTCACGCATCAGAAATTCGGTGACTTCTGTCCGACGGACACGTGGGCTCCGCAGGTGAATCTCTATCAGCTCCGCGACAGCATCGTGGTCTGCGTCGATCTGGCGGGGGTCGATCCGGAGCAGATGGAGGTGAGCATCGAGCCGGGGCGGCTGACGGTGAGCGGCTACCGCGCCGCGCCCGAGCCGCTGCTGGAGGAAGGCGAGCCGCTGCGCATCGTGACGATGGAGATCGACCACGGGCGATACTGTCGATCAATCGCGCTGCCTGCGAACGTGGACGTGCGCCGCGCGGATTCGGAGTACAAGGCGGGATTGCTGTGGGTAAGGCTGCCGGTCAAACGAGGACGTTCGGGATGAAATCACAAGCGTCAAATCTCAAATCACAAACAAATCTCAAGTCCGAAATTCCAAGAATTGAAATTTGAGACTTGAAGATTGGAGCTTGTTTGAGATTTGGAGCTTGAGGATTGAGATTTCCACTCCGATGCCACTTAACATCCCGCGCACGGCCCCTTTGTGTTTCGAATGGTTCGCTGCGAGAAATGACACGCACATGATTCCCATGATTGAAGATGAAAACCCCGACGCAGGCATTGGCGGCAGCGAGTTGAAGCCGACCGCGCCGCCGCCCTTGCCCGATGTCGTGCCGCTCCTGCCCATCCGCGGAACCGTCACCTTCCCCGGCACGATCGTGCCGCTGGGCATCGGCCGCCCCAGCAGCCGCAAGCTGCTCGATGAATCCCTGCCCAAGAGCAAGATCATCGCGGTCATCACGCAGCGCGACGAAGAGCAGCATGATCCCGGCCCCGGCGATCTGCATCAGGTCGGCACGCTCGTGAACGTCCTCAAGCTCATCCGCCAGCAGGATGACACGGTGACCATCATCGTTCACGGCATACAGCGCATCCGCATCGATGCGCTCAAGCGGCGCAAGCCGTACTTCGTCGCCAAGGTCTCGCGCATGGGCGAGCGCGGCGCAGGCAAATCGAAAAAGGGCAGGGCCTCCCTCGCCCAGCTTCGCCAGCAGGCCCGCGAACTCATCGAGCTTTCGCCCAGCGCGCCCGAACAGGCGATGCAGATTCTCATGAACATCGAGGAGCCCGGCCCGCTCACCGACTTCCTCGCCGCCAATCTCAATCTCAGCATCGAGCAGCAGCAGGACTTGCTGGAAGACACGGATATTCCCCGCCGCGTGCGCACCGTGCATCAGTACGTGTCCAACCAGCTTGAGATCGCCAAGCTCCAGCGCAAGATTCAGGATGATGTGCAGTCGTCCATCACCGACTCGCAGCGCAAGTTGTTCCTGCGCGAACAGGTGAAGGCGATCCAGCGCGAGCTGGGCGAAGGCGATGGTGAAGATGAAGTGGTCGAGAATCTCCGCAAGCGATTGGATGAAGCCAAACCGCCGGAGAAGGTGATGGTCGAAGCCCGGCGCGATTTGGATCGCCTCGCTTCGATTCCGCCGGCGAGCCCGGAGTATTCGCTGATCATCACTTACCTCGAGCTGCTCGCGGACCTGCCCTGGAACAAGACCACGGAGGATCAACTTGACCTGGTGCGTGCCCGCAGGATTCTCGATCGCGATCACTTCAACCTCGACAAGGTGAAGCGCCGGCTCATCGAATACCTCGCGGTGCGCAAGCTGAATCCGCAGGGCAAGGGGCCGATCCTCTGCCTCGTCGGCCCGCCCGGCGTGGGTAAGACTAGCCTGGGGCAATCGGTCGCCGACGCCCTGGGCCGCAAGTTCAGCCGCCTCAGCTTCGGCGGCATCCGCGATGAAGCGGAAATCCGCGGCCATCGTCGCACCTACATCGGCGCCATGCCCGGGCGCATCATCCAGGAGCTTCGCCGCGCAGGCTCGAACAACCCCGTGATGATGCTCGATGAGATCGACAAGCTCGGCACCGACTTCCGCGGCGACCCTTCCAGCGCTCTGCTCGAAGTGCTCGACCCGCGGCAGAATCACGAATTCGTCGATCGCTACCTCGACGTGGCCTTCGATCTTTCGCAGGTTCTCTTCATCGCCACCGCCAACTACATGGGCAACGTGCCGCCGGCCCTGCGCGATCGCATGGAAGTCATCGAGCTGCCCGGCTACACCGAGCACGACAAACTTCAGATCGCCAAAAAATATCTCGTGCCTCGCCAGCTCAAAGAAAACGGCCTGAAGCAAACGCAGTGCAAGTGGACGAATGCAGGCATTGCGAAGGTCATCGAGGACTACACGCGCGAGGCCGGCGTGCGCGAGCTGGAACGGCAGATCGGCGCGGTCTGCCGGGCGATCGCCGCGCAGGTCGCCGCGCAGAAGCGCGCGAGCAGAAAATCATGGAGCGTCACGCCCAAACTCGTGCGCGATCACCTGGGCGCGGAAAAATACTTCCGCGAGCTCGACTCGCGCACCAAGACTCCCGGCGTGGTCGTCGGCCTGGCGTACACCTCCGTCGGCGGCGAAATCCTGTTCATCGAAGCCGCCATCTATCCCGGCAAAGGCAAGATCACACTCACCGGTCACATCGGCGACGTGATGAAGGAATCCGCCGCCGCCGCCATGAGCCTCTTCAAGAGCCACGCCGATCGTTACCACTACGACCTGAAGAACCTCAACGATCGTGACATCCACATTCACGTGCCCGCCGGGGCTGTGCCCAAGGATGGCCCCAGCGCGGGCGTGGCGATGTACACCGCCATCGTGTCGCTGCTTTTGAATGTGCCGGTGAAGCCGCGCGTCGCCATGACCGGTGAGATCACGCTGCGCGGCCTCGTGCTGCCCATCGGCGGCGTCAAGGAAAAGACCCTCGCCGGTGCCCGCGCCGGGGTTACCACCGTCATCCTGCCGGACAAGAACACCCGCGATCTGGAAGAGGTCGACAAGGAAGTACGCAAAAAGCTCGAGTTCGTCTTCGTGCAGAGCGTGGACGAACTCGTGGCCGAGGCGTTTGATGAGAAGCTGTTCGCCGCGGCGGTGGAAAAGAACCGCAGGGCGAAGGCGTCGAAAAAGAAGTCAGGATCGAAAGTCAACGGCAAGATTCGCGACGCGGAGCCTGAACGCCGCGCCGCCCACGGCGCGGATTGAGTGCGGCTCCCTTTATCTTAACGAGCCGCGACCGTTAGGGAGCGGTCCGGCGAGCGCAAACAGTGGCGAAAAACGCTCCCTTACGGTCGCGGCTCGTTCATGAAACTGTAACGCAATTCTGAAGCACTACAATAGTGAACGCCAGCAGCGCGTTCTACCCGATACTCAGTTCATGTTTTGCCGCGCCTGCCAATATCCGATCAACCCATCGTTTCAGACAACGTGCCCCGAGTGCAGTGGGTGCTGTTTCACGGCGCAGCCTTTCCGAGCCTCGCGATGGCGGCGCCGGTTGCTTTGGATTCTGCTTGCACTCCCCGTCATCTATGTCGGTGCTTATATGACGATGCTCGATCCGCTGGAGTCGAGCAACGGCTTCGGCGGAATTGATATCACCACGCGCGATCCGTTCTTCCGATCATCCAATCATATCTGCTTTGAATTGTTCAAACCCTTGATTGCCATCGATCGTGCGATTCGCCCGGACTATTGGGGCACATTCGTTGCCGGTCAGCGGATTGATTCAGTAGGAATGCTGGGGGACTTTGAATGAAGCCTCAATCGCTCTTACCCGTCGCCAACTGAAACAGCCCCACGAACAATTCGATCGCGCCGAAGATGATTGCCCCGTACGCGACGGTGTAGCTCCCGCCCTTGGCCGAGGCCGCGCTGTAGGTCCCCACCGTCACGGCGATGCCGATCGCCAGGATGATCCCGCCGACGATCAGGTGCTTCATCGCCCCCGATCGATCCGCGCCCGCCCCGGCCTGGACCAAATTCTTCACCACCGCCCATGCCGACTCGCGGTCCAGTCCCTGTTCGACCAGATCATCCACGAGCTGCTTGCCCTTGAGGCCGTCTCGCATCCGCTGCGCCGCGTAGCTGTAGATCGCCTCCACCGCTTCTTCTTCCGTAGGTTCGCCGTTGGCGTTCGGCATGATGTGCCCTTTGTGTGAAATGTGGAATCGCCCGCTGAGTTCCCCGCGCATCGCGCCTGCGAGCCGGCCGCCATGCGGTGACATGTCGCTCAATATACCCCAATGATTGCTTCACGGCTTGTTCATCTCATGCAACCTGCTCATGTCCCGCGTCACCTCTTCAAGCGTGCCCACCAGCACGAAGTTGCGATACGAATAGTCCCCCGGTTTCACGCCTTCATTATCCTTCACACGAAACACACAGTTCCATTTCACCACACGGTGCTCCTTGAAATTCCAGCGACCGTACCCCGCGTGTTCAAAACCCTTCGAAGGCTGATCCGGTGAATAGATGCCCATCGCGTGCCTGCCATCAGGCGTGGAGAAAATGATCGGATGCTGCTGTTCTCCCGGGCCTTCGCTGATCGGCTCGAGTTCCTTCTTCGCGGGGACGTAGCGATAGAACTTCGAAAACGCCTGCGGCATGTAACCGGTCAGCGCCTCGAACTGGGCCCAGGTGTGATGCTCACCTTTGGGCACCGTGAACGTCACGTCATATTGAATCACCTGCGCCATGTCCTTGGTGCCGATGGTTACGTGCTTGGCGATCAGGTGATCCGACAGAACGGTCTTGTTGATCGCCGGGTGTCCCTCGCTCTTCTCGCCCGGCCGCAGCCAGAACGCCATCTGAATTGTCGTCTTCAGTTCGTTGCCCTTGGCTTCAAGCTTAAGCAGCTTGCTCGAAGAGATGGGCCCGATGTGATCGCTGCGCGAGCCGGCTTCAGTCGGGTTGAACGTTTCACTGTGATAAGGATGGGTCGCGAGGTTGAGATTGGAAGCGGATTGAAGCTGCCTGCCGTGGTCGGTGCTGTTGATGTATTCGACGCCGCGGAAAGTGAGCGAGTGAATGGCCCCGGCGAGGCGCTGGGTGGTGGTGATGATGATGTCTGAATCACCGGCCTTGGCGCGGATGGAGGCGTTGCCGGTGGGCGCGGCGGCGAATGAAGCCACAAGACAAACAAAATGCATCATCATGTCGAACCATCCCGTTTAGCGGTAGGACCGAAGGTCCACCCTCCGCGGCGCACGAACCCCCAGCGCAGCGTTGTAACACCACATCGAACGTCGCAGGCGATGATAACCGTGCCGATCGTCGTGTGCCGCGGCGGGTGCACCTGTCGGTGCGACCGCTAAACGCCTTGGTCACCCGCGTTCGCGCGGCCGATACGTGAATATTACCTCGCTCACCTTGCCCGCCTCAACGATCACGCGCATCTTCGGCTGATCGGCGATGAACACCCGCAGCTCATGCCACGCGCTCAACTCATATTCTCCCAGCGGAACGTCTCTGATCTCAAACGTCCCCGCCTGGCGGGTGATGTCATAATAAGGATGCGCCAGCACGTGAACGTAGGCCCGCTCCCACGCGTGAGCCTGGCACTGAAAATCCTTGCCGATCTCCTCCTTCGAAAAGCGAAAGAGCAGCGAGTCCGGCACCGGGAGCGGCGGAACGACCATCGGCTCGATCAGCGAAACGTTCACCGGTGCATGTAACGTGCCATCGGCACTCGTCAGGAAAAACGGCTGCCCGACGCGCACCGCCAGCACGTGCGGCTCAAAGCGACACGCGCTCAACTCCAGCGTGACCTGCTCTTTCGGCACCTCAAAAACACGATCGCCCAGTCCATCGCTGATCCACACCAGCACATTCACCAGCGTTTCATTATCGCCCCAGATCCATCGCTCACTGAGCGGTCCCGTCTTCCCTTCAAGCTCCCAGCATTTCGCGCAGTAGGGATCGGTTGCGACACTGAGCCTGCGCGGCTCGGGCTTCGGCCCGGCGTACTTCACCACGCCACGAATCGTCCCCGTTGTCGGCGCGGCAACCGGCGGAGGCGCGGAACACCCCGCGATGAGCAACACGATCGCCATCGCGCCGCAGCGGAAGATACCTGTGTGACAGACCATGTTGAACATTCTACCGGTTAGCGGTCGGGCCGATCCGTTACCGCGCGGATGCACACTCATTGCCTCAAGGAAAATGAAAATCATCCTTGGTGCCGGCCACACTAGTTTGTATAATGTTCGTATTCCGGTTCCGGCCGGGCGATCGCCTCGCCCGGCCTGCATGACCTGCACTCCGCAGGGCCGGCGATTGCTCTGCCTGTGATCGACCGTTAATCGCCTCAACCTCTGAATCAAGCGTGTCTAGTAGACACGAGGTAGACACGAGGTAGACACGAGGTAGCCATTTGACAACTGGAGATCACCCATGCACTTAAAGCAAAATGGCTACCAGGGGGTAGGGGGGGTGGTAGACAAATGGCCACCTCGTGCCGGCGAGCGGGAAAACCCGCATGGCCTGGCGCGGGAGGCCGTTACAATGCCGGAACATCCCCGGTGGAAAGTGCGTATCGTCGCGCATGACCTTTGAATGAAAGTCACAAGGAGCTGACATGATGCCACGCCTGCTAACTCTGTTCGTTCTCGTCGTCGCGTGCGCCTTCGCCACGCCTGCCCTCGCCGAGAACTGGCCGCACTGGCGCGGGCCGGCCTTCAACGGCACGTCCTCCGAAACGAATCTGCCGGTGAAATTCTCCAAGGCGGACAACGTCGCCTGGGCGATCAACCTGCCCGGTGACGGCCCTTCCACGCCTGTCGTCTTCGGCGACCGCATCTTCGTTTCCGTCGCGACAGCCGACAACAAACTCATCGGCGTCTGCTACGACCGGCGCAACGGCACCGAACTCTGGCAGCATCACATCGCCACCGATGGGCCCAGTGACAACCGTTCCAACAAGGCCGGCCCTTCGCCGGTGACGGACGGAAAGGTCGTCATCTTCTTCTTCGGCTCCGGCGACCTGGCGGGCTACACCGTCGAAGGCAAAAAGCTCTGGCAGCGCAACATCTGCAAGGAGTACGGCGACTTCGCGTTCCAGTGGACGTTCAGCTCCAGCCCGACGATCTTCAACGGCGTGGCGTATCTGCCGGTGATGCAGCGCGATGAGCCGGTGCATGGCCGGGGCAAGAAGGGCGGCGAGTCGTACCTGCTGGCGTTCGATCCGACCAAGGGCACCAATGTCTGGCGCGTCGTCCGGCCTGCGAAGGCTGCGGCGGAATCGCTCGAAGCTTTCACCACCATCATTCCGCACAGGGTCGGCGATCACGATGAACTGCTCGTGGCCGGCGGCGACTGCCTGACCGGGCACGACCCCAAGACCGGCAAGGAACTGTGGCGCTGGGGCACGTGGAACCCCACGCGAATCGGCCACTGGCGGCTCGTGCCTTCGCCGATCGCCGGCGGAGGCGTGGTCATCGCCTGCGCTCCCAAGGGCTCGCCCATCTACGCGGCGAAGCTCGGCGGCAAAGGTGACATCTCTAAAAACGGCCTGGCGTGGAAATCCGATGGCGGCAATCTCAGCAGCGATGTCGCCACGCCTGCGTTTTACGATGGTGATTTCTTCGTGCTCAACAGCGATCGCCGGGCCCTGTCGCGCGTGACGCCTGATGGCACGGTGGTGTGGTCGATCGACAAGCTGCCCGGCCGGGTGAAGTACGAAGCATCACCGACGGTCGCCGATGGCAAGGTGTACACGATCAGCCACAAAGGCGAAGCGGATGTGATCGACGCCAAGAGCGGCAAGGTGCTGCACTCGACGGAAATGGGCGAAGCGCGGCTGGACTTGAATCGCCCGAGCGTCGTCGTCTCGCAGGGACAGCTCTTCATCAAAGTTGGCGACAAGCTTTACTGCATCGGTAAGGCGAATGTGAATTAATGGGGGTGGTGCTGATGGTGAACAGCATGGTAGGGGGCTTGTGATGAATCAAGACCAAGTCAATTTGGGTGCTCGCATCGAACGCTTTCGGATACCGAGTTTGTTCTGTTCGGCGGTGTTGACCCTCGTCCTGTTATGCGGCTGCGGTGGCAGCGGTGATTTGGTCTCCCTCCAAAAAATGCTCGTGTCAGGGAGCGGAGGCACGCTCATTCATCCTCGAATGATGATGCTCACGGCCACTCTGCAGAATGGTCATGGCGTCCAGGCCTATGCGATAACCCTGTTCATCCATGGTCCTGCAATGATCGGCAATGTGACCTCGCGGCAATCCGGCGTGATTGATCAGGGCAAGCAGTACGTGAGCATGCCCGTTACCGATTTTCGGGGTCACTCGTTTACCGTCGAGCTATTTGAGGACGACCAGAAACTGCTCGTCAATGGCGTCGCCTTTGATCTTTCGAAGGGGCGGCTGTTGCTCTTCAAGCTGGAAGACAAAGGCGCGGTGACCCTTTCGTCGCAGTTGCAAACCAACGTGCCTTACGTGGCTGATTCGACCGTTTACGCCACTGCAGTTCAGAACGCGCACGGTCAAGTCCGCGACTTTGTCGCCACGGAATAGGGAGATCGTCCCTCAGCCTCACGCCGCCAGCTTCGACTGATGTGACAACATGCCCGCCAGCGTCACGGCTGCTCGGTAGTGCGGATTGATATCCAGCGCGGCCTGCACTTCTTCCTGCGCTTCAGTACGTTCGCCCAGGGCCGCGTGACAGGCGGCTGAGTGATAGTGAGTGTCTGCCCAATCCGGATGCGAGCGGGAGGTTGCCTTGAGCGTGCTGAGACTGCGGCGAAGCAGGGCGGTCAGCGGCGCATCCTGCGGCGGGGCGGCAGGCCGATCCGAATGCACTTCACGCGCCACGCGCGGAGCCACGCAGTGCAGCCAGTTCTCAGCGATGAAGCGCACCGCGCCATGCGCATTGAGCGCATTGAGCGCATTGAGTGCATTGAGTTCCGCTTCCGCATGACGCCCGCGGCGAATGGCGCGCTGCATCAAGCTGTGCCGATCGATCATCGCGGCACACACCGCCAGCGCGGACCACGCGCGGGTGTCCCGCTGCGAAAGGCGCGTGAGCTTGAACCAGTAAGTGATCGCTTCGGCGAAGCGGCCTGCGTGCATGAAGGCCTTGGCGAGAGCGACAAGAGCGCGGGGGCGGTGCGGACCGGGCTTCACAGTGGCGGTGGTGAGGCGGGCGATCGCGCCGGTGTGATCGCCGATGCGGTCCGCCAGTTCACCTGCCGCGATGGCGACGGTGACATCATGCGGATGCCGGGCGTGCAGGTCGTCGAGGACAGCGCGGGCATCGGCCTTGCGACCGGCGCGGGCGAACCAGTGGGCGGCGGCGAGGGAAGCGGCATCATCCTGCGCGAAGGGTGGAAGATTGGCCATGGCTTCAGCCGCGTGCTGCGGGGCGACCGCGGCGGTCAGGGTCGCGATCATGCGCTTGACGCTGATGTTGGATGGTTCGAGTCGGGCGACTTCGTGAAGGGCCGCGAGCGCCTTGGCTGCGTCGCGGCGCTCAAGATGAATGGTCGCCAGCAGTCGCGGCGGGCGCACATCATCAGGGAATCGCCGGGCGAGCGCGAGGAGGTGATCGATGGCCAGATCCGATTGTCCGCTGCCGGCGAGCGCTTCGGCGCGGAGCAGGGCGACATCAGGGCGAATCATCGCCTGCGGATGACTGAGCGCGAGGGCGTTGAGCGCACGCATCGCCTCGGTCGGCTGCCCAAGGGCGGTGTGAAGGCGGGCTTCCAGCAGGCGGGCGGCGAAGGAATCAGGATCGTGACGCAGGGCGTTCTCTGCGTGAGCAAGGGCATCGCCGGCGCGGCCTGCATCGAAGCAGGTCTGCGCCAGGTCGGTGAGTTCGAGTGCTTTGGCGCGATCGGAAAGGCTCATGCTGCCAGCTCCTTCTCCAGGCCCAGCGCCAGGGGTTGGTTCGGCTCGCGCCGGAGCCAGGCGGTCAGGCGATCACGGGCGGCCTCGACGCGGCCCTGTGCGAAGTCGCGGCGAATCAGGGCGGCACGCAGGTCGGGATATTTCGGATGCGCCCGCACCGCTTCGTTGAGCACGGTCATGGTGCTGGGGCCGAAGTCGGCGTCGTCGGCGAAGCGAGCGAGGGTGAGCGCGAGCGGGGCGGAGTAAGGATCGATGCGCAGGCCGCGGTGCGCCCAGCGCCGGGCGTCGTCGTTGTCGCCGGCCATGAGAGCGAGGTCCGCCATGGCGATGCAGGCGGTGAGTTGCTCACGCGCGAGTTCGATGTCGCCAAAGGCGCGTCCCAGCGCCGATCGCAGCAATGCAATCTCGCGCAGCGAATGCGAGATCTTCTGGGCCGCGACAAGACTGGCGATGACCTCGGGCTGGCGCAGGAGATCGGCGGCGACGCTATCCACGATCGGATCATCCAGATTGACGTCCGAACTTCGGGCGCTCATCCGCATGAGATGGAGAAAGGCATCCACGTGCGGATCGCCGGTGAACTGGCGGCGAAGCATGACGGTCAGATCGTTGGCCGCCGCTTCGTTGCCTTCCAGATGAAGGGCGGCGATCAGGCATTCGATCACGCGCGGGTCGGACTCTTCACAGGCGGACCACGCTTCACTGAGCAGATCGATCGCGTGATCCAGTTCGCCGCGCCGGCAGAGCAAGCCCGCCAGCAGCAGCGTGATCTCAGCCGGCGCATCAGGCTGACGTTGCCAGTCCGTCAGTTCGAGCTCGGCTGCGGTCTGCTGATCGGTCAGGCACGCGCGGCTGAGCTGGGCGAGGCGCGAAGCGCCGGCCTCGGCGCGCAGTCGCATCGAGCGAGGCGTTTCGTCCAGCGGTGCGTCTTCGGTTTGTCGGTGGCGTGTGACCAAGCCCAACCTCCGGGAAATCCTTCACCCTTCCGCGCCGCGGCGGAACAGGCGCGTGCAGCCGTATTAGTCGCATCGGTTATGAGGGCGGTGCGGTTGAGGCGGGCGGTGACCGTTCGCAGGAAAGGGTGAGGCGAGGGTGCTGCGATGGGCCGCGCAATTCCTGCGCGGGTGGCGTGGTTCCGGGGGTTGTGGTTGTACGGGTTCAACGCAGAGGCGCAGAGAGGTAAGAGGGTGAGAGTTTGGATTGGGCGATGTCGAACCGTCAGCGGACTCCATTCAAAGGCATTTATTCTCAACAATCCCTCTCTGTTCCCTCATCCGCCTCTGCGCCTCCGCGTCAGAATCGAATCACCCACGACTGCACGAATGAATCGGATTCACTGCCGGCACAATCGTCACAAACGGAAAAATCGCTCCGATTCCTGCGATCGCTCTAAAGCGCCCCCTGCAACTCGTCCGATAAACGTCCTGTCGCAGATGATTATTCGCCTGCATGATGCGGGCCGATGGTGTCACGGATGATTGGCCGCTGAGGACTCACATGAAACGCAATCCGATGACACGCAACCTGACGACAACCGCATGGATCGCCGCGATGCTGACTTTTGTCTTGGTTCCCATGCTGATGGCCGGCTGCGCGCAGCAGTACAACGGCGCGCTGGGCTTCAAGACCGACGACAAACGCGTCTTCGCCGAGGCCCAGGAATACCGGCGTGATCAGGATGCATCCAAGGCGTCGCTTCAGGTGCCGGCGCAGGTGTCGCCGCCCACGGATGAATCTTCAGCCGTGCTCAAGGCGATGGGGCCGGTCGAGTCCGGTGTGCCTTCGCGGCAGGGCGTGACGGCAACGCAGAACACCGGCCCGGGAGGTCAACCTGAATTCACCGCCACACCGATGCGTCCGGAGAACAGCAGCGAAGCCGGCCCCGCGCGACGCTCGCAGCCCGTCGGCGTCTTCGGCGAACTGCCTCACACCGGCGGCCCAGGCACCGGCAGTCCTTTCGATTCCCCCGGCAACGTCGCGCAGGTCACCTTCCTCAACGAAGGCGCGGACTTCGATCCTGAAATCGACCCCACCGGCAAGCTCATCGTCTTCGCTTCCACGCGCCATCGCGAAAGCCCGGACATCTACATGCAGAAGATCGGCGGCACCAGCGTCACTCAGCTCACGAACGATCCGGCCAGGGACATCATGCCCACGTTCAGCCCCGACGGCTCGCACGTGGCGTTCGCTTCGGATCGCGGGGGGAACTGGGACATCTACATCATCGACGCGGCCGGCGGAAAGGCCACGCAGATCACCAACAGTCCGACGCACGATCTTCACCCGAGCTTTTCACCCGATGGCACCAAGCTGGTCTATTGCAGCTACGGCGCCAAGAGCGGGCAGTGGGAACTGGTGGTCGTCGATCTGAAAAACCCCGCCACGCGGCAGATCATCGGGAACGGTCTGTTCCCGCACTGGTCCCCGCGCGGCGACAAGATTCTCTTTCAGCGTTCGCGCGAACGCGGCACGCGCTGGTTCAGCGTGTGGACGGTGGACTTCGTCGAAGGCGAAGCGCGTCGCGCGACGGAAGTGATTGCCGCCAACAACGCCGCCGCCATTACGCCGAGCTGGAGTCCGGATGGAATGAAGATCGTTTTCTCGACGGTGATGAATCCGGATCGGTCCGATGGCGACAAGCCGGTGCAGGCGGATGTGTGGGTGGTCGCCGCGGACGGTTCTTCGCGCGTGAACCTGACCAGCAGCCGGTTCGCCAACCTTCAGCCCACGTGGTCGAAGGACGGCTCGGTGTACTTCGTATCGAATCGCGGCAAGGACGGCATCGAAAGCGTGTGGTCGCTGCGCGTGGAAGAACCGGCGCGCGAGGACACGGTGGATGCCAACCCGTGACCGATTGTGACAAAGGTCCGAAAAAGGTGCGGTTAAAGGCACCGTTAGGTCGAATGAATACGTGTGGATGGAGATGGTGATGAATGGTCCAAGCCCGACGGTGAGGCTTGGCGAGCCGTCGGGGTATCTCGACGGTGAACGCAGAAGTACCCCGGCGGCTCGAAGACTTGCCATCGGGCTCGAAGCGTGAATCAACTCAGGACGAATTGGAATTCGTCTTCAATAGAACCCCGGCTGGATGCCATGGCAAGTAAACAGGTCATGCTGACGCTCGCGCTGGCGGCAACACTGTTGCTGGCGCTGCCGATGGCGGGTTGCCAGTACAACCCGCGCGGAGCCGAGCCGCTCGTCAGTCCTTACTCGCAGGCGCGGGTCTGGGCCATCGTTCCCTTGCGGAACGAGAGCGGAAGTCTTCATGCCGACGGCGTCGTCCTGGCGGATCACCTTCAACGTCAACTCGAGAACGCGGCCAACGTGGATGTCATCCCCGTCAACCGCGTGCTTCGCGCGATGGAAGTGCTCGACATGCCTGTCGTCGCCTCGGCGTCCGATGCCTATCGCCTCATGGAAACGCTCGGCGTGGACGGTCTGATCGTCGGAACGGTCACCGCGTACGACCCGTACGATCCGCCCAAGCTGGGAATCTCGATCGAACTCTTCGACGGCGGGCGAAGTCATTCGCTGGATGCACTGGATGTGCGCAAGCTTTCGCGGGCGGCTGTGGATGAACAATCCCATCCCTACGCGGCAGGCGATAAACCGCATCGCAAACACGAAGGAGTCGCCAGTGGTGTGAGTTCCTATTTCAATGCGTCGGACTCGAACGTGAGAAAGATGCTTCAGGTGTATGCCGGCAACCGTGATGGTGCGCAGGCGTACCCGGATGGGTGGCATCGATATCGAATCAGCATGGACCTGTACAGCGAGTTTGTTACGTACGTGATGAGCTGGCGTCTGCTGCGAGCTGAAGCCGCGCGACTGAGCCAGGTGATCACGACAGAATCGTCGCAGGCCCTTTCCCGTTGACATGCGGGTTCGGCCGCGACACGGCCGGAGTCTCGTATGTCTAATCAAATGTTTGAGAATGATGGGCCCAAAAAGGCCCGCAAGAAAGGCGCCTCGGGCCTGAACGCGGCAAGCGGTCAGGGCCAGGAGCCGAGGGGTGCCCACGATCCATCGCCTCAGCCCGCGCCGAAGGAGCAGGGCGGCACGGCTCCGGGCGATGATCAGACCTACGCATCAGGTCAGACGCCGACTGGCGCTACACCCCTCGGCTCCCAGCCCTGCCCGCACGATGAACCGGTCGAACCGTTCGACGAGGACGGCCGCAGGCAACTGGTGCTCGTGAAGAATGGCCACCGCTACGTCTTTCGCTACGCGATCGGCGAGGAGACGAAAGTGCTCGCGGGCCTGGTGGAGATGGCGCGTGACCCGCACAGCGAACTGGACTGGTTCGACGCCGCAGTGCTCAGCCATCAACTGGGCCAGCGCATGAGCGAACAACTCGACCGCCTCCGCCGCGCCTGAAATTCAAAATCCTGAACTCGGAACCCTGAACCCGCAACTCACCCAGATCCCACCCGTCGGGGGAATCTGCTCGAAACGATAGAACCCATCGAAGGTCCAGCAGCCAAGGAAAACGATCCATGTCCCAACCTACTCTGATCGAACAATTCGTTTCGTACCTGCGCTACGAGCGCCACTTCAGTCCGTACACCGCCCGGTGTTACGAGACTGATCTGAAGCAGTACGGCGAATTCCTCCAGACCCAGCCCGGCGAAGGCACGGGTATCTCCGGTGTCCCGGCTCGCGCCCTGACGCTGACGGAAACGGTCGGCTCCACGCCGGTCACAGCCGTGCAGGCCAGTGCGTCGAACATGGCCATCATGTCAACCGAAGGCGGCCCCGCGCCGCAGCTTCAGGCCGCCGCGCTCACCGTGGCCACGCTGGTCTGCCGCCGCATGATCGCCGCCGACGCCATGACCATCCGCGGCTTCCTCACCCACCTGGATTCCTTCGGCTACAGCCCGGCGACCACCGCCCGCAAGATCGCCACGCTCCGCAGCTTCTATAAATGGATGCTCAAGCGCGGGGCCGTCGCCTCCAACCCCATGATCCTCATCCGCACGCCCAAGCAGACCAAGCGGCTGCCCAAGGCCATCACTGTCGAAGAGATCGACAAGCTCCTGAACATGCCCGACAACCGCGATACGCTCGGTGCCCGCGACCGCGCCATTCTCGAAACGCTCTACTCCACCGGCGTGCGCGTGAGCGAGCTGGTGGACCTGAACCGTAACGACCTGGACATGAATGATCAGGTCATCCGCATCCGCGGCAAGGGCAAGAAAGAACGCATCATCCCGCTGGGCACGCATGCCATCTCCGCGATCCGTCATTACCTGACGCTGCTGGAGCCGGATCTGCGCTTCGTGAAGGTGCGCGAAAGGGCGCTGCATGAAGTGGCGGTCGCGCTGTTCGTGAACAAAAATGGCGGACGGCTTTCCAGCCGCAGCGTACGCCGCAAGCTGGATAAATACCTGACCATGGCCGGGCTCGATCCTTCGATCAGTCCGCACACCCTGCGTCACAGCTTCGCGACGCACCTATTGGACAACGGCGCCGACCTCCGCAGCGTGCAGGAACTATTGGGCCACCAGAGCCTGAGCACGACGCAGATCTACACGCACCTTTCGACGATGCGCCTGCGCACGGCTTATAAGGATGCGCACCCCCGCGCCGTGTGAGCCGCTCGCGGCTACTCAATCCGCCGCTCGCGGCGTAGCAACGAACAATAAACAACGCCGCCTGTCACAAGGCGGCGTTTTTTTCACTCAAGCCCAATGGCGAGTCCGCGAGCCGTTGGGGTATCCCGCCGTTGAGATTTTCCGCCCTCGGGGTAACCCAGCGTGTACGAATGTCTGCGCCGATACCCCGACGGCTCGGCGGCCCTCGCCATCGGGCTTGGCATTGCTCTGCTATCCTCCCTTCATGAAACGTGGATCCTCCAAGAAACGCCCAGCGCAGGCACCAACACCCGCGCCGCAAGAGAAAGTCGCTCGGCCCCCGGCCAAGCTCGGCTACGGGCCGCACCTGCTGCTTGCCGCACTCACCGCCGTACTTCTGCTTCTCGCCTTCCCTTCGCCCGGCCTGAGCATTCTCGCCCACCTCGCGCTCGTGCCGCTCACGCTTGCCGCGGCATGGACCGATCGCCCGCGCCGCCTCTTCGCAACCGCCTGGCTCATGAGCTTTGTCTGGTGGCTCTACATGATCAGTTGGCTTATCCCCGTCACCGGCGGCGGGTTCGCCGGGCTTGCGGCCTACATGGCGATCTACTGGCCTTGCTATGCCGTCGCCTGGCGGGCGATCGATGGGCGATACCGCCTGCCCGCCGCGCTCAGCGTGCCGCTGGTGTGGGTCAGCTTCGAATTCATCCGCGGCACCTGGCTTCAGAACGGCTTCGGTTGGTACGCCCTCAGCCAGACGCAGGCTCCCTTTAAGGAATCACACGGGGCCGTCGCCATCATTCAGGTGGCGGATCTTTTCGGCGAGTGGACCGTGTCGTTTCTCGTGGCGATGAGCAACGGCATGCTGGTGGATTTGATTCGCTGGCGTTTCGGAACGAGCCGCGACCGTCAGGGAGCGGATGATGCGGCGAACACGTTGCCCAAGGAATCGCGCAGTCGAATACGTTGGGGAAGCCCCCTGATCGCCGCGTTGCAGCGCGGGTCAATGGGATTTCTTCTTTGGTTCCTCATGTTGATCGCCTCGATGCTTTACGGTCAGCTGCGCATAGATGGATTGGAACGGGAAGGAAAGAAGGGGGCTGGGCCGCAGGTTTCGATCGCTGTGATCCAGACAAACGTCTCGCAGGACAACAAGATGCGTCCGCCGCCGGGGCAGATGGAAAAGGACTGGGCCCGCATGCTCGAACTCACGCAGCAGGCCCTGCGCGCCGAGCCGAAGCCGAGCATCATCGTCTGGCCGGAGACGATGGTGCCGGTGCCTTTGAATCGTGAAGCGCTGGTCGTGTACACCGCGCGAGCCCAGGCTGGAAGAAAGGTGCCCGAGCTGGCGTTCTTCCGCGCGATTGAACAGATCGCGAAGGAGAACAACGTGCATCTGTTCGTCGGGTCCCCTTCGATCATTCCTGATCCATTCAAACAGTACAACTCCGCGTTCCACTACCTGCCCGATGGCACGCAGAACGCCCAGCGCTACGACAAGATTTTCCGTGTGCCCTTTGGTGAGTACATTCCGTGGATCGAGAACTGGCCGTGGCTGAAGGAACTCTTTCTGGAGTACGTCAGTCCGTACGGCAAAGGCAATGACTACTCGCTGACGCCGGGCGATGCGTTTTTGATTTTCAAAGCCGATGCGCCCGGTCCGCAGGAAGGCAGCCGCGCTGAGGTTCGCATCGCCGTGCCCATCTGCTTTGAAGACACCATCGCCCGCGCCTGCCGCCCGCTGGTCTACGGCCCCGACGGAAAGCGATGCGACATCCTCATCAACCTCACCAACGATGGCTGGTTCGGCGAGACGAACGAAGGCATTCAACATTTCCAAAACTCGGTCTATCGCTGCATCGAGAACCGCGTGCCGATGGCGCGGAGCGTGAACACCGGCGTCAGCGGGTTCATCGATTCGGTCGGTCGCGTGCAGCCGCTGACGGGCAAAGATGGGAGATTGAAAATGTTTGACGGCTTCCTTGTGGCGTCGGTGTATCTCGATCCCCGCGCGACCTTGTTTGGAACGGTGGGGCAGGTGCCGGTGGTGTGTCTGACGCTGCTGACGGGCGTGTTGCTGGCGGCGGGATGGTGGCGAAGCAGGGCGGAGCGGAAGGGAAATGCGGCGGTGTAATAAGGATGGGCCGCCGGGTACACGCCTTGGGTGCCACGGTGCGAGGAGGTTTACCGCAACGAGCCCCGTGCCGGTCGCCTGCGGTGACTCATTGTCATTCGTTGCCGTCCTTGTTTTTCGCTTGGGTCTCCTCGCAAAGCCTCGTCGAGCCGTGGCACCCGAGCGGGGTCGAGCCGGGTGCCCGAGCCGGGGACCGCGGCACCCGAACCGGTGATTCTGCCGTTTCAGAAAAATCTTCTTCGGCGATTTGACAAACCGCAACCTTCGTGAGCATAATGCCTTGACTGCCCTTGGCAGCCAGGCCCCATGTTGCGGGGCTGGTCCAGCCGTCACAGATTCCCCCCCCTACAGGAGGCCGGCCTTGAACGTTCTAACCAAGGTCTTTGTGGTCCTGGTGACCATTCTTTCGGTCGTGCTCGTTTCGCTGGTGATCCCCTTCGTGGCGAACCAGGAAAACTTCCGCGAACAGGTTGAAGCGGTGAAGTCCGAAGTCGCAGCCGCCAAGGCTGAGGCCACGCTCGCCAAATCCCTGGCGGATGTGGACAAGAACATCATCGTGGCCAACAACACCGCCCTGAAGGCGGAGCTTGATGCCGAGCGCACCACCAGTGCCGGCTACCTCGCCGACGCCAAGGCTCACGAAGCGACCATCGCCTCGCTCAACGCCTCGCTGGCCAGCGCCCGCGGCGATCTGGCGAACCTGACGGCCGCCAACAATCAGATGACCAAGATTCTCGGCGACGCCAGCAAGGAACTGGTGAATCGTCGCGATGAAAACCTCAAGCAGGGCCGGCAGATCGTCCAGCTTGAAGCGGCCAACAACGAACTGGAAGCCAGCCGGGCGACGTTGATTCGCGCCGAGCGTCGCATGAACGAGCAGAAGGTGTCGATCGAAGAAGAGCTTCGCGAGGTGCGAGCCGAGTTGGATAAGATTCCCGTGGAAGTCCGAACGGCTGCGAAGCAGGAATCGACCGATGTCATTCCCCCGGTTCCCATCCGCGCCCAGGTCACTGACGTGCAGAAGGCCGGCGAAGGCACCACCCTCGTGCAGCTCAACGTCGGCTCCATCGGCGGCATCAAGGAACGCATGAAGTTCCTCGTGCATCGCGGCGAAGAGTACCTCGGCTCGATGGTGATCATCACCACCGATCTCGACAAGGCCGTCGGCCGCATCCAGACCTTAAAGAGCGGCGCGACGATCCAGACCGGTGACTCGGCGCTGGCCGGTCGCATCGGTCAGTGATGATCGCCCTCGAAATACAGCCCCGGTCCTTCGTGCATCACTCAGCCTGATTTCTCCACTCCTGTTGGAGCCTGAAAATGTCCCAGTTCGGCAGCGGCAAACGCGTGGTTCCCCCGGCGATGAACATCTACACCGTTCTCGTCCTCGTCGCTTTCCTCGCCCTGGCGGTGGGCGTCGGCGTGATCTTCAACTTCAGCACGCAGCTCAGCGGCCAGAAGAACCCCTGGTACGTCCTGCCCGCCACGGCCGACCAGCAGTCGGTCCAGCCTCCCGCCGGCGGCTGAATATCGAACGCATCCAAACGATTACACCCGCGGCGACCCTCACCGGTCGCCGTGGTTCATTTGAATTCCGTTCAACCGCCTGTTTACATCCCCATTCCAATCTGCCATAATCCTCCCGTTGGAGCGGCCTTGAACGGCTGAACCGCGGTCATGGATGGCATCGCGAGCCTGTCGTCGGGAATTCATTCATCTGTCGCCTGTGCGAGTGTTCGCACCGGTACGTCCCAGGACAGATGAGCCGACTCAATCCATGACGTGAAGAAGCCACTGGCCGCTAGCCACTAGCCACTAGCGGGTTGTTGCTTCGGCGCTTCAGGCTGGCGGCTAACGGCTAATGGCTGGCGGCTTTTGAGCTACCATGCTCGCATTACACCCTCGCCGCTCGCGCGGCGGGACAGAAGGGCGACACTCCTTTGTTTGGCAAACTCCTAGGCTGGTTCAGCGTGGACATGGGCATCGACCTGGGCACGTGCAACACACTCGTGTGCGTGCGCGGACAGGGCATCGTTCTCAATGAACCCAGCGTCGTCGCCGTGAAGAAGGGCACCAACCAGGTCCTCCGCCTCAAGGATGGTTATGCCGTCGGCATGGTCGCCAAGGAGATGCTCGGCAAAACGCCCGGCTCCATCAGCGCGATCCGCCCGCTGAAGGACGGCGTGATTTCTGACTTCGAAATCACCGAGGCGATGCTCTCGTATTTCATTAACAAGGTGAACGGTAAAGGCCCGTTCATGCGGCCGCGCGTGGTCATCGCCGTGCCAAGCGGTATCACTGCCGTGGAAAAGCGCGCGGTGCTGGACAGCGCCGAGAGGGCCGGCGCTCGCCGCGTGTATCTCGTCGAGGAACCGATGGCGGCGGGCATCGGAGCCAAGCTGCCTGTGGTTGAAGCGACCGCGAGCATGATCGTGGACATCGGCGGCGGCACCACCGAAGTCGCCATCATCAGCCTCGCCGACATCGCCCAGTGCGAATCCATCCGCGTCGCCGGCGATGACCTGGATGAGTCGATCATCAACCACATGAAGAAGGCGTACAACCTGATGATCGGCGAGCAGACCGCCGAGCGAATCAAGATCGAGATCGGCTCGGCGGTACCGATCGTCGATGGCGAGAAGACGATGGAAGTTCGCGGCCGCGACATGATCTCCGGCCTGCCGCGAAAGACCGTGGTCACCAGCGAAGAGATCCGCGAATGCTTGCAGGAACCGCTGATGCAGGTCGTCGAAGCCGTGACCCGCACGCTCGAACGCGCCGAGCCCGAACTCGCGGCGGATCTGGTGGACAACGGCATCTGTCTCGCCGGCGGCGGGGCGCTCCTGCGCGGCATCAGCACCATGATCGCCAACTCCACCGGCCTGGATGTGCGCGTCGCCGACGATCCGCTCACCTGCGTCGCCCGAGGCACCGCCATCTATCTCGAACATCTGGAAGAGTGGAAGCACACGATGGAAAGCGATCTGGATGCGCAGTAGGCCGCTCGCGGCTTAGCGCTCACCGTTTCCCTTCATCCTTCCCACCCGCTTCGTCCCAAATACTCAGGCCCTGGCTCTTGAGTATCCCGCTCCCGATCAAAAAGACGACGGCAAACGCCGCGAAGCCTGCCCCGACCACCAGCGCGACCATGATCATGCCGCTGCTACCCGTTGCGCTGCCGGCCTTGATGCCCGTCACGGCACACGCCGCGACCGCCACGGGGATGGCGATTCCCATGACCACTTTCCCGCCGCGCGTCAGCGGGGGTTGATCCAGTTGTTCCAGGATCGTGGCGATAGCCTCAGCCGAAGCGCCCTGCCGCGCCAGCGTCGCGCGGATGGCATCGTCTGATTTCTTCTGCATGCGCATGTAGCGCGCCACCTTCATGAGTTCACTCATCTCAGCCATGGGAACCTCCGGTTGGGTGATTCCATCAGTCTACTATCGTGCGCCAGAGCAGGTCAATGCACATGCAAGTTTCGCGGGAACAATCGCCTCGCCTATTGGGCTTTCCCACCCCGCCGGGTACACTCATCTCATCGCCTGCTTCGAGCCTGCCGGCGACTCACGTTCCCATCGGCTCGCCGGCGGCACTGGGTTGTGGTCATGCACCGTAGGATTCCCATCCGCGCCTTCACGCTTGTCGAGATGCTCCTCGTCGTCGCGATCATCATGCTCCTGATCAGCATCCTGCTGCCCACACTCGGCAAGGCCCGCGAGGCCGGGCGCGAAGTCGAATGCAAAACGCACATGGCCCAGATCGGCCAGGGGTTCCTCAGCTTCGCACTCGATCACACGCAGACGTTGCCCGCCTCATCGCACGGCGGATGGGAAGGCCCGCTGCCCTGGCAGAAAGTCTGGATCGGCAAGGAAGGCACCGCGCCCGGTCGATACACGCCTGCCGCCGACGGCCCGCTCGTCGGCTACATCGGTGGCGGCGCTGATGGCATGAAACGTTTTCTCCGCTGTCCTTCACTCGAGGCCGGCGTCATCGGTTCAGGCATCGGCAGCAACGGCAGCTTTGACTACACCATGTTCCTCTCCTTCTCGGGTGCCCGTATTTCTTCGCTGCCCAAGAAGTGTCACATTCTCTACCTCACCGATCCCTTCGGCCCGCCGCAGGAAGATCTGCGCACGCCGATCATTATCGAGGAAGATCCGTACTACCACCACAACCGGCTCAGCATCGAACCGGGCTTCGGCTCCATCGACCGCAGCGCGACGCACCATCGCAGCGGCAGCAACTACTTCAGCGTTGACGGTGGCGTGGTCAGTCTTCAGTTCTCCGCTTCGCGCGCCCCGCAGGCATGGGAATGGTTCGGCCGCAGCAATCGAGGGAACGATGTCCAACTCAACGGCAGCGTGACCTACTCCGACTGGAAAACCAGGTAAGCCCCGCCGCGCCGCCCGCGCTCCCGGCCGCTCACCGCTTCGTACTCGACCTCGCGCCTCCGTGCCGCTTGCGTCTTCGCGCTCGCGCACGCTCGTCGCGACGCCTGGGGATGCCTGGCGATGCCTATTGATGACCATCGGCAATAACCGAACCGAGAGCGTGTCACCACAGGCGGCTTCATCGTGCTATCTTGTGGATGTATCTGCCTTTAAGGCGTCCTACTCGGATCGCCCCTCCCATGGAACAGGTGCCCGACAGACCCGACCGGACCTGCGGTAGGCCCTTATTTGCCAACTTTCGCCTCTTGCGATAAATTACTTGGCTCGATTGGGTCAGCCTATTCACGGCTCCACCTCCCGCTTGCGAACTCCACGGAGTGATACCAAAAATGACGCCTCCCGCCCACGCCATGTTTGATGAAGAAATCCGCGACGAAGCGACCTGCAAGAAATTTTTTGATCAGGCGCTGGCAGCCGAGAAATCCGGCGACCGCGAGAAGGCGATCGAACTTTACGAAGCGGCCTACGCGGCTGACCCGGACAACCGCGATGTCTGCTTCCGCCTGGCCTACAACCTCGACCTCGTCGGTGAAGAGGATGAGGCGATTCACCTTTATGAAGAGACCGTGCGCACGCAGCCTTCACCGCTGAACGCGCTGATCAATCTTTCCATTCTCTACGAAGACCGCGGGCAGTATGCCTCGGCTGAGCGATGCCTTCGGCAGGTGCTCGTCACCGATGCCAACCACCCGCGGGCACGGCTCTATATCAAGGACGTCATGGCGAGCAAGGCCATGGTCATTGATGATGACAAGGATGCGTCACTGGAGAAGCAGAGCGCGATGCTCGATACGCCGGTGACGGATTTCGATCTGTCCGTCCGCACTCGCAACGCCCTTCGCAAGATGAACATCCGCACGCTGAGCGATCTGGTTGCCACCACCGAGGCGGAGCTTCGCAACTTCAAGAACTTCGGCGAGGCGAGCATCGAAGAGATCCGTGCGATGCTGTCACAGCGCGGCCTTCGCCTCGGGCAGATCAGCGAAGAGCAGCAGTCGGCGGCGAAGAAGGCGGTCTACGATCAACTCCGCGCCCAGACCGGCGGCGATGATGCGACCCTCAACCGCACCGTCAACGACCTCAACCTCTCCGTCCGCGCCCGCAAGGCCCTGACGCTGCTGAATGTCCACTCCATCGGCGACCTGTGCATGCGCACCGAGGCGGAACTGATGGGCGTGAAGAACTTCGGCATGACCAGCCTGCTCGAAATCAAGAACAAGCTCACGGAAGTGGGCTTGGGGCTGCGCACGCTGGAAGAGTGAGCGTGGTCGACGGGCCTCGTTACCTTTCTCAATCGTCCTCGAATGCGATATTGCCCGGGTGCGGATCGAGCAGGTAGACGCCCGCGCGCAGCTCCAGTTCCAGCACGATCAGCGGCACCTGCTCCCAGTTCTCACCGAAAAGTTCCAGCCAGTGCTCCGTGCGCTCGTCGATCACGTGCTGCGGAAAGCGGGGAGCGTGATCAAGCATCGCACTGGCGAAGTCCAGCACGAACGGCCGGGGCACGATGGACATTTCGATGATGAGGCGGGTGTCATCCCAGTCGATCAACTTCGGGACGTGGTGGTCCGCCACGCGATCAACGCCGCGCTCGCGCAATCGCTGGTAAACAGCCAGTTCGTTGCGATACGTTGTAGCGCGTTCATGCACTTTGATCGCGGTGTGTTCATTCGAAACAAAAACATGCCCGTCGTGTCCAAAGCCGAGCTGACCCGGTACAATCATGGAGCGATCACCGGCATACGCCTGAGCCCGCCGCAACAGGATTTCACTGGACGCTTCCATGAAGACCCCGACGCCCCTCACCGGTTACTCGGCTCATGTTAAGCTGCAACTCATCTGCGCGGAAGGGAGCATCGAGTTACGACAAGTCGCGCGAGATTGGATCATGGCTCGCACACCGTGCGACCTGCCCCCGTGTGATGCAACGGTTGTTGTTCACGTAGACAGTGAGCCGATTCGCCGGCGCGTTAGGTTGCCCTACGGGATGTCGCGGAATGTCCCTGAAACACCTGTCGTCATGCTCGAAACCCAAGCAACAGCGTGAGGAACCTCACCTTCGATACCCCACGCCCTTCGCACTCGCCTGTTTGCTCAGCAGATTGTTGACGTAGAGTGCTTCCAGCAGAAACTCCCCGCAGGCCGCGAGCATCTGCGGGTCTTTCGCGTCAACGCCCAGCTTCTTCGCCACGCCTGTTGCAGCCTGCATCAGCCCGCTCACGTGCTTCATGCTCGCCAATTCGTCCTCGGCTGACATGTCATCGGCCACCGTCAGCGTCAGCCCTTTCCCGAAACCTTCGGTGAGGCTCGTGTACTCATCCACGTCATCCACATCATCGAACACCGCCTTGACCGCTTCGCCGATCATGCTGCGGATGAGTTTGTCCTCGCTGCCCTGGCCATCTTCGGCGAGCATGAGTTCGACCTTGCCGCGGCAGCTTGCGACCAGGTGTTCCAGATCGCACACCCGCGCCGCCACGACCGACTCGAGCTCGGCGTGGTCGACCATCGCCGACTGGG
>JBBDXA010000087.1:0-37063 GCA_040902585.1 Phycisphaeraceae bacterium | reverse complement strand
GATTCACTCACGCTCGACACGTTTGGTAGGCCCGACCCGAATCAGGACCCGCCCTGCGAACGGCAGGAAGACCCGACCGTGACCCAGGCCCTGCACCTGATGATGTCGCCGCAGCTTCACGGCAAAGTCACCAGCGACAAAAGCTGGGCGGCAAAACTCGCGGCCAGCAAGGCGACGCCGGTAGAGATTGTCGAGCAGCTTTACCTGGCGGTGTTCAGCAGGCAGCCGACGCCGCGGGAAGTGCAGGTGATGACCGGTGTGTTCAACGAAAAAGGGGCGAGCCGGCGACTGGTTACCGAAGACATATTATGGTCAATGATTAATAGTCCGGAGTTCTACTTTAAGGATTGAACCGTGCGATCAACCTTGCGAGTCAAGCGTTCAACCTCATAGCTGCGTGGTCCGCAACGCGGCTTGCGATGGCGAGGTAGACACGAGGTAGACACGAGGTAGACACGGGGGTAGACAACGGATGATCGCTCGGCAGAAACGTCATAAGTGATTGAAATGAATATGGATAGACGCCAGAATGATCGTCGGGACGTTTGTCTGGTTTGTCCAAGTAGACAAGGGGTAGACAAACGATAAGTCTTGTAGATTGAACTGGTTAGGATAATATGGCCACTTACCCTCACCCCCTGGGTAGACAAATGGCCAGTAGACAGAATCGGAGCCACCTGATGAGCCTGCATCGGAATTGCGAAGGAACGACCCGCCGCGACTGCCTGAAACTGGGCCTGCACACGTTCGTCGCGGGCGGGCTGGTCGGGGCCCTCCAGGCGCGGGCCGATTCATCGGCCCCGTCCGCGCCCAAGAAGCAAGCCAAAGCCTGCATCCTCATCTGGCTCGACGGCGGCCCTTCGCACTACGAAACCTTCGACCCCAAGCCTGATGCCCCGCTCGAAATCCGCGGCTCGTTCGACACCATCGCGACCCGGATCAAGGGCGTTCACTACTCACAGCACATGAAGAGGCTCGCCGCCATCGCGGACAAGACCGCCGTCATCCGCTCGATCCAGCACAACCAGGGCAACCACGGCGCGGGCAATCATTACATGATGACCGGCGCTCCGCCGCGCATTCCCGTGGGCTGCGGCGCGTTCGTGAGTTTCCATCCAAGCTTGGGCTCCGTCGTCGCGAAGGAGGTCGGCGCTCCGCATGGCATCCCCGCCTACTTCTCCATGCCTTCAATGTCACGCAGCGGCGGGCCTAACTTCCTCGGCGCTCAGTACGCGCCCTTCGTCGTCGGCGGTGATGCCAACTCCGCAGGCTTCCGCGTGCGCGACGTGTCGCTGCCCAGCGGGCTCACCGGCGAACGCTACCTTTCGCGTCGCGACCTGCGCAGTGAGATCGACACGCTCCAGCGCATCAACGACGAACGCGCGGGCGATCCGGTCGTGGCGATGGACAAGTTCTTCCAGCAGGGCCACCAGATCATCACCTCGAAGGAAGCGCAGGCTGCGTTCGACATTCAACAGGAGCCGGAGGAGACCCGCGCCAAGTACGGGCGCAACAGCTTCGGCCAGCGGGCGCTGCTGGCGCGAAGGCTGGTCGAAGCGGGCGTGCCCTTCATCACGCTCAACGAAGGCGGCTGGGATCACCACACCAACCTGTTCGACGCCTTCGACAAGCGCATGCCTTCATTCGACGCGACCGTCGCGGCCCTGATCGAAGACCTCCACGAACGGCGCATGCTCGAGGAAACGATGGTGATTGTCCTGGGCGAATTCGGACGCACGCCGAAGATCAATAAGGACGGCGGTCGCGACCACTGGTCCAACGCCATGAGCGTGCTCTTCGCCGGCGGCGGAGCGAGCGGCGGACAGGTCATCGGCGCGACGGATCGGCAGGGCTACGCAGCGGTCGATCGCATCCTGTCGCCGGAGAATTTCGTCTCCACGATCTACGCCAAGCTCGGCATCGACCCCGACAAGATGCTCTACACCCCGCAGGGTCGCCCGGCGCACCTGGTCAGCGATCCGACGCCCATCTCCGAACTGATGAGTTGACGATGTGTTGACTTGTTTGCCTGCTTCTTCCAAAGCCCACCGACTCCTGTCGGTGGGTTGATCCAAACCATGCGACTGCTCACCGCCATCCTGCTCGGCATGCTGTGTGTCACCTCCGCGCACGCCGCCGCCCCCAAGCTCGACTGGCTCTATCCTGCCGGCGCGGGCCGCGACACGACGGCGGCGGTCACGGTGAGCGACACCTCCGCGTGGCCTGTGCAGGTGTGGATCGATGACGAGCAGGGCATCACGATCGAAGCGACGAAAGACAAAGGCAAACTTAGCGTGAAGGTTGCCGCCGACGCGAAGCCGGGCGTGCGCTGGGTTCGCCTGTACAACGGAGAAGGGGCTTCGCCGCTGCGGCCGTTCATCATCGGCGTGCTGCCTGAAGTCGACGAGAAGGAGCCGAACAACGATGAACCGCAGGCCATCCGCGAAGGCGTCGTGGTCAACGGTCGGCTGGAGAAGCGGAACGATATCGATGTGTATCGCCTGCCTCTGAAACGCGGGCAGACGCTCATCGCGGACATGACCGCCAACGCCACGCTCGGCTCGCCGATGGATGGTGTGATTCAACTGTGCGACGGCGACGGGTTCGTGCTGCTTCAGAACGATGACGCTCGCGGGCTCGACCCGCGTATCGTGTTCACCGTGCCGCGCGATGGTGACTATCTCATTCGCACCTTCGCGTTCCCTGCCGCGCCCAACAGTTCCATCGCCTTCGCCGGCGACCCGGCCTACGTGTACCGCCTGATGGTGACGACCGGCCCGTTCGCCGACCACGCCCTGCCGATGGCGGTGAAGCGCGGCGAGTCGGGCGAAATCACGGTGCATGGCTGGAATCTGCCTGCGGAAGGATTGCGCGTGCCGGTTCACGCGGAAGGTGCGGCTGAAAGCATCGCCGTGTTTCACGGGCAGCTACGAAATGTGATCACGCTGCCGGTGTTGGACACGCTTGTCACGCTCGCGGCGAACGATGCTTCGCAAGGCAAACCGCAGAACGTGACACTGCCCGCAGTCATCAGCGGTCGGCTCGAATCGGCGGGCAGTGCATCGGCGTTCACGTTCGCCGCGAAGAAGGGGCAGACGATTCGCATGCACGTCGAGTCGCAGGCGATCGGCTTCCCGCTCGATCCGGTGGTGCGCGTGACGGATGCGAGCGGCAAGCAGCTTGCTGAGAGCAGCGATCGCCGCAACGATCGCGATGGCAAGCTTGAGTTCAAGCCCGCGGCTGACGGCGAGGTTGTCGTGAGCCTGCGCGATCTGCACGACCGCGGCGGCCTGCGGTTTGTCTATCGCCTGGTGTTGCGCGCCGCCGATCCGGACTTCGCCATCACGCTCGACAAAGACACGTTCATCGCGACGCCGGGCAAGGCGATGGACCTTGCAGTGAAGATTGATCGCCGCGATGGGTTCGATGGCGACATCACCCTGCGCGTCGAAGGGTTGCCCGCGAAGGCGGATGTGCCCGCGATCATCTCTTCCGCCAAGGGCGCGACGGCCAAGACGGTGACGCTCAAACTCGCGCTCGACGAAGGCCCGTGGTCCGGCCCGATCCGCATCATCGGCGAAGCGGAAGGCACCGGGGGCAGCGGGCGAAGGGTCGCCACGTTCGCCGTTCCTGCAACCGGTGCATCTCAATCCGATGTCTGGCTCACCGTGAACAAGGCCGCAAAACCTGCGTCGAATTAGTGGAAAATGCCTGCCGCGGGGCGGCGCGAACCTGTCTGCAACGCCGGCCCTTCGGTTCCTCCGACTCGGGCCTGATCGGAAACGTATGAAAGATAGGACGGCCGGATGCCCGCGAATGCCGATGCAGTCTGAACTGACGTGTCGCGACCCGTCGTCGCGAAGGTCCGAGAAGCGGGGAACCTTGCCTGTTTCGCCTGATTCGCCTGATTCGCCGATGAAACCTGCGCGAATACTCCAGCGATACCTATACTTGAACGCGATGGCCCTGTACGAACAATCATGAAAGCGTCTCCCACGGAAACACGACGAGCAAAGACGATCGCGCCAGCTTCGATGCGCGGCGAGATGTCGCGCGGGGTCAGGGCCGCGCTGATGGCGGTCGTGCTGCTCGGTGTGACATCGCCGCTCTATGCCGGTCGCGTCGTTGTCTTACTGAGCGCGGATGTGCCTGAGTATCAGAAGGCTATTGATGGATTCCGCAAGTCCACGGACGATACGGTCGTGGGCACGTATGACATGCGCGGCGACCTGGACCGCGGCAGGAAGCTCGTGGAGGAGATCGAGTCGGACGTCAAGCCGGACCTGATCTATGCGGTGGGCCCCTTTGCGCTGCAGGCGCTGGAACGGGCGAACGCGAAGACGCCCGTGGTGTATTCGATGGTGCTGAATCCACCCGCGGTGAGCGAACGCAAGAACGTCACCGGCGCGAGCATGAACGTGTCCGTGGAGGAGACGTTCAGGGTTCTCAAGGAGCTCAATCCGAATCTGAAGCGCATCGGCACACTTTTCAACGCCAAGACCACGGGCTTTCTGATCGAGCGTGCCGCGGCGGTCGCGAAGGAGTTGAAGATCGAACTGGTGTCGATCGAGGTGAACTCGCCGCGCGATGCGATCGCGTCGATCGGCAAGCTGCAGAAGGAGTCGGTGGATGTCATCTGGGTGGTGCCAGATCGAAACGTGGTCGCGCCGCAGGTGCTGGAGCAGATCCTTCTGTTCTCCTATCGTCAACGGGTGCCGGTCGTGGGTTATCTCGATCGCCACGCGGAGATGGGATCGCTCCTGTCCATCAGCTTCGCCAGCAGCGAAGACATCGGGTCGCAGGCGGGCGAACTGGCGAAGCAGTTTCTCGCGGGCAAGCCGATGGACGGCCTGACCTTCACCACGGCGAGGAAGCTGAACGTGGTGGTCAATCTCAAGTCCGCCAAGAATCTCGGCATCAAAGTGCCTGAATCAATCATCAAACAGGCGAGCAAGGTGATCGACTGACGCCTGTTGTCCGCCCTGTCCGCCCTGTCCGCCCTGTCCGCCCTGTGGAAAGCAGGGCGGCGACAACCGATCTGAACCGCTGGACATTTCTACCACAGCATGGCTCACTTGAATTCGTCGACCGTTTGCTGACTTGTTGCTGCCGATCCGTTAAGCTGTTCGCCTGGTCGTTGCTTGGACTCTTCATTTGGCACCGCACTTGTATCGATCGGAGATTCTATGTCGCACCATTCGGGAAACGCGCTTCATGTTCGCAGGCCTGTTGCACGCCGTTGGTTCGCCGTCGTCGCGATGATCGCCGTCATCGGCCTCACCGCGACGGGCGCTCGCGCGGGTGATCTGAAGAATGTGATCACCGATCTCTACGGGGGCGATGGCATCCGGATCGGCGAATCGACCATGTTCAGTCACGCGGCCCACTTCACGACGCAGTCGCTCAGCGGCCTGGAAAACCTCAACGAGGCGCTCGTCTCCAGCGTCCGTTTCCCGTCGTTCAACACCGTGGTCACCGGCTTCACGCTGGACCTGGAAACAGGCGAACCGGTACGCACCACGGACAGCCTCGGCCCGCTGCTGGCGGAATCGGCCATCACCCTGGGCAAGGGGCGGATCAACTTCGGCGCGAGCTTCACGCATGTGAAGTTCACCCACTTTCAAGGCGACAGTCTCAAGGATCTGCGCCTTCGCTTCCAGCATCCGGATGCGAACAAGGACGGCATGCTGGGGCCGGCCACCTCGCCGTTCGCGTTCGAGCTGGATGAAGTCGAGATCGCGATCAACCTTTCACTCGATCAGGAAATCTTCGCGCTGTTTTTCAACTACGGCGTGACCTCGCGCTGGGACGTGGGCATCGTCGTGCCGGTGGTCAGCACACGAGCCGAGGCGTTCGCGGTGGCGAGTGTCGTGGACGGCACGCCCGAGACGCCGTCGCCGCACTTCTTCGGCGTGGGCGGCGATTCCCAGATCTCGCAGACAGGCGGCCGGCGCACCGGCATCGGCGATATCATCCTCCGCACCAAGTACAACTTCCTGCGTGATCACGAGTACCTACCCGACATGGCGATCGCCGCGCAGGTCGCCCTGCCCACCGGCGATGATGACAATCTCCTGGGCACCGGCGAAACGCAGATCCTCATCAAGTTCATCCTCGCCAAGGCGATCGGCATCGTGACGCCTCACTTGAACATCGGCTACGAATTCGTGCCCGGCAACGATGAACTGAACAATGTCCGCCTGGCGGTCGGAGCCGACCTCGCCATCGATTCCATCGTCACGATTGCCTTTGACATCCTCGGGAGATTCGCGCCGGCGGGCACCGGCATCGGCGACAATCAGGTTGACGCGGCCTTCGGACTCAAGATCGCCTTGACCGATGATGTGCTGCTCAACGCCAACATCCTCATCCCCCTCAACCGCGATGAAGGGCTTCGCGCCGCCTACATCCTCACCGTGGGGTTCGAGATCAACTATTAAGGTACTTGTTTAGCGTGTCTGAAGGCTGAAAAACCGCGTTTTCAGCGCCAAAACAGGGTTTCGACTGTATCCAGCCGGTAATAATCGGGCGTCGCAGTGCAAAAACCCCTGAAAAACAGGCTCCGGACACGCTAAACAAGTACCTATTAAGTTCGCAGGTGAGAACGACGCGCGAGGTACCGATCGAGTCGTGCCTTTTCTGCCAGCCTGCCAAGAGAGCCTGAACTTGCCGCTGCGAATCTTCAAGCCGCCTTCCACGTTTCTCGCCAGAATCTTCTGGTCGATCATCCCCACGTTCCTGATTCTCTTCATGGTCATCGGGGTGATCAGTCTTCGCCAGCAGAGTCAGGTGGCGCGGGAGGGATTCATCAAGCGCGGGCAGACGATGGCGCTGAGCATCGCCCGGAATGCGGAACTGGCGGTCTTCACCGAGAGCGATGTGATGCTGGCCGGTGCCGCGCGAAACGCCACCAGCGATCCGGAAGTGGCCTACGTGCATCTGTACCGGGAGGACGGCAACTGCCTGGTGCAGGGCGGCGCGAAGGCCGAGATCGCGGGCGGGATGAAGCCGCTGAAAGTCTCCGATGAAGATCGCCGGCAACTGACCGTGCAGCGCGAGCCGGTCATCTTCGAGGAGGCCGGCGACAACCAATTCATCGAGTTCATCGTTCCGGTCCTGGCCAAGATCGAGCAGCCGCCTGATGACCTGATCGCGGGACCGCTCAATCGCCCGGCGGGCGGAACAGCCACTGGTGAACGAGTCATCGGGTTCATCCGGCTGGGCATGACGAAGGAATACCTGCGCAGCCTCACGGCCACCCTTGTGAAATTCTGGATCGGTTCCACTGCTGTCCTGCTCGCGGTGAGCACAATCATCATCTACCTGCTCGCCCGGCGCATCACGCGCCCGGTGAAGCAGCTCACCAGCCGTGTGGTTCAGATCTCTCACGGGCATCTGGATCAGATGATCCCTGTGACTTCGCGCGATGAACTCGGCCAGCTTGCCGAGAGTTTCAATGAGATGGCTCATTCGCTCAAGGACAACATCAGCCGCAAGGAACAACTGCTGGACGAGGTCAAGGAATTCAACCGCACGCTCGAAGACCGCATCGCCCAGCGCACGGCTGAACTCGTGCAGCGCACCGAAGCACTCGAAGTTGCCAATCGGCACAAGTCTGAATTCCTCGCCAACATGAGCCATGAGCTGCGCACGCCGCTCAACGCGATCATCGGCTACAGCGAAATGCTCGAGGAGGAGGCTGAGGATTCGGGACAGGGCGAATTCATTCCCGACCTTCGCAAGATTCACTCGGCCGGCAAACACCTGCTCTCGCTGATCAATGACGTGCTCGACTTATCGAAGATCGAAGCGGGCCGCATGGAGTTGTACCTGGAAACATTCAGCATTCAGGGCATGGTTGAAGAGGTGGCTGTTACCAGCGAGAAGCTGGCGGAGAAGAAGCAGAACAAATTGGTGGTCGTGTGTCCGCCGGACATCGGTTCGATGCATGCCGATGTCACGCGCGTGCGGCAATGTCTTTTCAACCTGCTGAGCAATGCCTGCAAGTTCACCGAGAACGGCACGATCAAGATCGAAGTCTCCCGCATCGCCGGCACCGAAGGCCCGGAGGTTCGCTTCACGGTCAACGATACCGGCATCGGTATGACGCCCGTTCAGATGGCGACGATCTTTGAAGCCTTCCGTCAGGCCGACGCATCGACCACGCGGAAGTACGGCGGCACCGGCCTGGGCCTGGCGATCACGCAGGAGTTCTGCCTGGTCATGGGCGGGCGCATCCGCGTCGACAGTGAGGCGGGCAAAGGCTCGACCTTCACCATCGAGCTTCCCGAGAATGTGACTGTCGCCGTGGCGTCGAGCACGGGCACATCGTCGAAGTCGGACGACACCGGTGAGAAGGGCAAACAGCCGGGCAGCGAGACGCCGCGTCGCAATCAGGAGTTGATTCTGGTCGTGGATGACGATCAGTCCGCCCGCGATCTGATGGAGCGACATCTCACACGTGAGGGCTACAGCGTTCGCTGCTGCGCCACGGCTGCCGAGGGAATGCGCGTCGCGCGAACGGATCGCCCCGCGGTGATCCTGCTCGATGTCATGATGCCGGGCATGGATGGCTGGGCCACGCTTCGCGCTCTCAAGTCCGACCCCGATCTCATGCATATCCCGGTCATCATGTGTACCATCACGAACAACAAGAACATGGGCTACGCGCTGGGCGCTTCGGAGTTCATCACCAAGCCGGTCGATCGAGACCACCTGGTGAGCCTGCTCCGAAAGTATCGCTGCGAACATCCACCCTGCCCGGTGCTGCTGGTGGAAGATGATGATGCGGTCAAGGAACTGCTGCGGCACATGCTCGAGAAGGAAGGCTGGACCGTCGAAGAGGCGAAAAACGGCCGCGAAGGCCTGGAGCGGGTCGCGGAAAACGTGCCCGAACTCATCCTGCTGGACCTGATGATGCCCGAGATGGATGGCTTCGAGTTTCTCTTCGAGCTTCGCAAGAAGGAAGCCTGGCGCAAGATTCCAGTGGTCGTGATCACCGCCAAGGAACTGACCGAAAAGGATCGCGCCCAGCTCACGGGCAACGTCGATCGCATTCTTCAAAAGGGCGCTTACACGCGCGATGAGCTTTTGAAACTCGTTCATGATCTGGTGCGGGAATGCACGACCGCGCCGACGGCGCCGCGACAGGAATCGGTGCAGCCGCCGGTCGCTGGTTAAGATGATGAACACGCCTGTGGGATAATGTCCCGGAACTGCCGTATGACGAAGATCCTGCTGGTTGAAGACAACGAGATGAACCGTGACATGCTGTCGCGACGCCTGGTTCGACGGGGATTTGAAGTCGTCATGGCGATCGACGGACAGCAGGGCATCGATATGGCCTTGTCCGAGGCGCCCGCCCTGATCCTCATGGACATGAGCCTGCCCGTGGTCAACGGATGGGACGCGACGCGAACGATCAAGGCGGATGAACGCACGCGGCATATTCCGGTCGTCGCCCTGACGGCCCACGCCATGGCGGAGGACCGCCACAAAGCCCTGGAGGCGGGATGCGATGAATACGACACCAAGCCCGTCAAAATCGAACGACTCCTCGGAATCATCAACACCCTGCTCAACAGCGGAAAGGCCGATGAGTGAACCGACTCAAGAGCACACGGGCCTCCTGCTCGTTGTCGATGACAACGAGATGAATCGCGACCTCCTGTCGCGACGGCTGATCAAACGCGGGCACGACGTGCTCACGGCCAGCGATGGTTACGAAGCGCTGGCGGTCATCAAGGAAAAGAAGATCGATGTCGTGCTTCTGGATGTCAACATGCCGGGGATTGACGGCTTCGAAACACTCGCCCGCATTCGCGAAGAACATTCGCAGTCGGACCTGTGCGTGGTGATGGTCACCGCCAAGGACTCCAGCGAAGACATCGTCAAGGCCTTGAAACTCGGCGCCAATGACTACGTGACCAAACCGATTGACTTCCCCGTTGCCCACGCCCGAGTGCAGACGCAACTGGTGATGAAGCGGTCCTTCGAGCACATCCAGCGTCTGGAACGGAAGCTCGTGAAGCAGAACGAGCATCTCGAAGACGCCAACAAACGGATGCGGCGCGATCTGGAGGCGGCTGCCCTCGTGCAGAAGGCCGGGTTGCCGCAGGTGCCGCCCGAGGTGAGCAATCTTCGTTTCGCGTGGTCGTATCATCCCTGCGAAGAGCTGGGCGGCGACTCGCTGAATATCTTCCGGATCGACGAACGATACATCGCGGCGTACGTTCTGGATGTCAGCGGCCACGGCGTGCCGGCGGCGCTTCTGTCGGTAACCGTGAATCGTCATCTGAAGCCGCAGCTCGACGGCCATTCACCGGTGATGCGTGTCCACCCCGAGCCGCCGGGCTACAGCATTACCCAGCCGGCGTCGCTTGCCGCGAGTCTGAATCGTTCGTACCCGATCGACTGGGATCTCAAGCAGTATTTCACGATCCTGTATGGACTGTTCGATACGCTTGAAAGAAAATTCTGCTTTGTCGGAGCGGGTCATCCGGGCCCGATCCTGGTTCGCGCCGGCACCGAGCCGCCGGTGATCTGCGACTCGCCGGGTTACCCGATCGGGATCATTGAAGAGGCAAGTTACGATGAGAGGACGATCGAACTTCAGCCGGGCGATCGACTCTATCTCTACTCCGACGGGCTGATCGAACAGCGTAATGCGGACGATGCCATGTTCAATCGGAAGATGCTGCTGGCGCTGATGGACAGGATCCGCTCGCTGCCGCTGGAGGAAAGTGTCACCGCCATGATGGATGAGGTTCGTCGCTGGACGTCGCCGACTCCTCCCGATGATGACCTGACGGTGGTGGCGATTGAAGTGGTGTGAGTCTGCGAAGGACATTTTTTTTCAGAATGGTGATATCCATGTCATCCGATCCATGGAAGCTCTCTGAGCATGATGTGAGCCGCCTGAACGACAGCTTGGAGCGATGCGTACGCAAGCCTGAGTTCCTGGAACGTTTCTACGACCTGTTTCTCAAGTCGTCCGAAGATGTCAGGAACATGTTTGTCGGCACGGACTTTCGCCGGCTCAAACGCCAGTTGAAGCACTCGTTGTATGTGATGTTGCTGGCCGCTTCGGGGAATGAAGAAGCGTGGCGGGAGATGGACGCGCGTGCTGTCCGACATGACCGCAATCACCTCAATGTCCGACCGCCGTTGTATGAACTGTGGCTGCACTGTCTGGTTACAGCGGTCAGCGAGTGCGACGCGAAGTGTGATCCGGATATCGAACGTATATGGCGCACTGTCATGCGCCGGGGGATTGAGTATATGATCGAGCGATACTGAGCAATCCCTCGAATTGCAATATTGGTTGTCTTCTGTATACTTCTGTCATTCCTCATTTCCGGTGGCTGTTCTCAACTACTTACATAAGGAAGCACATGGCTACTCAAGGCAACGTTACCGAATTGGCGCGGATGATTCACCGCTTGCAGCAGGAGCGTCAGCAGCATGTGGATGCCATCGCCGAGATCGACGGGGCATTCCAGTCGCTGGGCATCACGCCGCAGACATCACGCCGCGGCCGCAAGTCCAAGCTTCTCAAACAGGCGGCCGCCGCTGCCCCCAGTGCCCCCCCGGCCGGCAAGACCGGCGGCAAGAAGCGTCGCCGTCGCCGCGGCAAATTCGCCCAGACCGGCGAGCAGTTCATCGCCGGGCTCCTGGAGGGCGGGAAGAAACTCTCGACGGGCGATGTGAACAAGCAATGGATCAGCTCCGGTCGCAAGAACCGCGCCGACATCACCCTCGGCAAAATGGTCAAGGACGGTTCGCTCAAGCGCACCAAGATCAAAGGCGAACGCGGCAGCAACTACAGCCTTTGAGGGCTGTGCCCGCGCTGAACCTGTCTTACAAGTAGAAGCTGCGGGCCAAGTGGACCGCGCGACCGCTCTGCTTCATCGAATCGGTTTTGCCCGACCGGCAGCCCATTCGATGAGGCGGAGCGTCATCGCTTCCAGGTCGGCCGACTGCTCCGGATGCGGGCTGATCGCCACCGCCCGCCCCTTGCCGAACTCACCCGCCAGGATCGCCGGCGTATGCACCATCAGCCCTTTCGGTGTGCCGTTCTCCGCCAGTTCGGTCTCGAACGTCGCCAGCGGTTTGAAGTCCGGAATTGCATCGAGCATCGCCGGGCCCACGATCGGCCCGTTGGCGTAGATCACGGGCAACACGCCGGTCACATCACCCAGAATCGCCCGGCCCTCCACGGTGATCTTCATCTGCACTTCCCCGCGCCCGCGCAGCCACTCCTTGCCTTTGTGCAGCGTCCTGGCGTCGACGATCTTGAGCGACCATTCGTAGCCGGTCGTGGCCAGGTACGCGCCGGCACAGATGCCCACGTAACCGCCGCCGCCGTTGACATAATCGCTCACCTGCTTGCGCCCGTCTTCGCCCAATGATTTGGCCTGCGCGCTGCCGCTGCCGCCGCTGAAGATGGCCACATCAAACTGCGCGATCACGCCTTGCCGCACGTCTTCGCCATCGATGCGGCGCACGACCGCGCCGGCCTTGCTGAGAATCGCTTCGAGCTTAGGAATGCCTGAGCCGCCCACGCCGCCGTCATCGAAGAGAGCGACGCGCAGCGCTTGCTTCGACGCAGCCGGGGCAAGCTGATGCGGACCATCCTTGGCCATGTCCAGATGCGAGAGCAGGTGATGCACCATGATGCGATGCTGCCTGGCCCGCACGGGCAATCGCTGATCCTTTGAGGTGGTCTCCAGAATCATCGCGGGAATCTTCAGTTGCTTCGTCGCCGCGCGGGCGAGGGAACCATCGACAGGGCCGCTGGCGCGAAGGGCGATGAGTTGCCGCTTGGGGTCTTCGATTGCTTTGTTCACGCGGGCAAGCATGCCGTCGACCAAGGGCGTCACGTCGGGCGTGTTGAAGTGAATGATGGAGGAACCGACGGAGTCGTTGTTGAGCTGGTGAAAATCGTAGCCTTCGTGCAGGTCGATGAGCCAGTCCGGCTTGGCGTCCTTCACGAGCGCCCAGATGGCGTTGGCGAGTTCGCCGTGGGGTTGATCGTCCGCCTTGCGCGGGTAGTTGCGGTTGAGGTCGCGCACTTCGGCCGGCGCATCAGGGAGGAATCGCGTGTTGGCATCAAGGCCCGGCACGTTGGCGCGAGGCAGGATGATGAGCTTGCCTTTGGCGATGCGCCAGGTGCGGATCTCTTCCGCGGCGTACGCGCCCGCCGGTTCGTTGCCGTGCGCTCCGCCGATGATCATGACCGTCGGCCCCGGCTTGTCACCGGTGATCACATACCACGGCGTCGCCCACTTCGTATCTTTAAGAATGACGCCCGCAGGTTGCTGCGCACCGCTGACGGAAGAGACGATCAGCAGGAGTATCGTGAACATCCTGCCGGCGGCGTGTGTCATTCGCATGATGAGTCCCTGCTAATGGGCGAGTGGTCTGTTTAAGTGTACTTCATCCAGTCAACGGGCCATCATGCACATTGTCCTCTTTGAAGCTGAAAAGGCCGTTACTTTTGTGGCTTAGCGGTCTTGTCACCGAAGGTAATCGCGCCAAGATCAACATCATCCTTCTCCGCGACGAGGCGCAAGGTGAGCGTCTGCTTCTTCTCATTCGTCCGGCTGAAGTTGGTGTAGATTGTGGCGTGGATCGTCGTGCCGCCGGTGAGGGTCTGCTGGCTGGAGCCGTAGAAGTTGGCCTTGATGGTGTAGCTGCCGGGCATCGCCTTGCGGACGGAGTAAGCCTCGGGACCATAGCCACCGGTCATGTCGCGGGTGATGGAACCGCCAATGGTCGTCAGCGGGTGTTCGTAGTAACACTGTTCGCCGGAGGGTTCGATCACCCACAGGTCAATGTCGGTCAGGTCCGTGTCCCATCGCATGACGATGCGGACATCGGTGTCGAGATTCTTCGTGAGCCGGCCGTCGATGGGCGGAATCCAATCAAGCTTCAACGGCAGGCGGCCGATCATCGTGCTCATGCGGTTCGCTTCGATCAGGGCGATGATTTCGATGCCATGAAAGCGATCGTCCCACGGCTGAACGACGACTTCGTTGAGCAATCCGATGGCGCGGGAATAATCATCGAAAGCCTTGCCGGGCTGCGTGGCTGACGTATTGCCGCCGCCCGTGCGAAGACGATCGGCGCGATCGCCCAGCGCCAGAGCCAGATCGCGATACGACTGCGGCTCCTCGGGCCTGAGCTTGAGCACCTTCTCGAAGAGGTTGATCGCCATGTCGAGGTAGCCATGCTCCTGCAACTGGTAGGCGACGATGCGCATCAGGCGCGGGTCTTCAAGCTGCATGTCGAGCACGCTGGTGAGCACGCGCACCGCCAGGTCGGGTTGTTTCTCTTTGAAGAAGTAGCCGGCTGTGTCGAAGAAGAACGCGGGGCTGCCGGCGTAGGCGTTGCGCTGATCGAGATAGACGGCATACGCATTGGCCGGGCCCGCTTGTTTCATGGCTTTGAGGTAGGGCGTGTCGGGGTTCCATTCCTTGAGGGCGATGGCGGGGCCGGTGGTGCCTTCCGCGGCGCTATCCTCGTCGGAGGCATCGGAGAAGAGCGTGGTGCTGCTGCGTGCCGTGTTTCCGGCGCGCGGGGTTGCGGGACGGCCGCCTTGCGGATCGTTCGGCAGGGCGGAATTCAGGTCGAATTCCGGCGCGCCCCGGAAGTTGGGGACGGCCTCCACGCGCTCGCCGGGGGCCGGGGCACCACCGCCCTGTCCCTGCTGCTGCACCTGCGCGAGAATGCCTTTGAGTTCATCCTTGAGCTCCTTCTGTTTCTCCGCGTTCGCATTCGGCAATTCCCGCTGAATTGCCTGAGCGCGAGCGAACAGGCCCGCAAGCTGCTCACCGTTGAGCCATTTGAAGTCTTTGTTGTACTTGAATTCCTTTTCATGCCATGCGACGTGGGCCTTCCACATCTCGATCACGCCAGTGAGTTTTTCCTGTCGCGTTGTCTTTTCAACCACGCGGCGGTCTTCGATCAGCTTCAGCCAGGCGGTGTGAATTTCCTTGCGCGAAGCGGGCGGTTCGATGCCGTACTCGAGGTACTGTTCGAGTGTTTCGAGGACGAGCAGCGAGGAGCCGGGCGTGACGATGCCGAAGCGCTTGCCGATCGCGGAGAGTTCATCGCGGTTCCTTTCGGCGAAGGCGAGGAGGCTGTCGACTTTCATCTGTGCCCACAGGTGCGCGACGAGGCTGCCGCCGGCATCGTTCGCAGCGACAGCCTGTTGCAGTGTGATCTTTGTGGAAACAGGATGACGATCGCCGAAGCCGTAGTGCAGCGTGACGGTCGTTTCCGGTACGAGCAGCTTGCCCGCGAAGGTGAACGTGCCCTGCACAGGCTGCGCGGCATCAGGTATCACATCAGCCAGGTGTTTGGGATCGTACTCCGCGCGGAGGAAGCAGAAGGGCGGGTGCGCCATTGCCGCGACGGCATCGCTTGCCTTCAGCGCGTTCAGGTTGAAGTAACGTCCGCCGCTGGTCGCTGCGAGATGGCGCAGGAGCGGATGATTGGCGCGAAGGTCCGATGCGAAGATATGCAAAGGGGCATCGACGGCTGCGGGCAGTGAATCGCCGAGGGTGTCCAGGCCATCGGTGAAGAGCAGGCTGTAGGCATAGTCGGGCACCTTGCCGCCGATCTGTACGTCGGGCCGGGCGCCAGGTTGAGCGATGTGGTTCTTCGTGATCTTCAGCAGGCTGAGGTTGGTGCCGCCATCATAGGGAATTTGCTTGAGATGGCGGATGATCTTCGCCGCCGAAGCTGCGGGATTGCTCGCATCGATGTTGAAGGTGATGACATCATCCACGCTCTGACGAAAGGCGATCACATCGACCGCGCCGCTGCCGTACGCCACGATCAGTTCCTTGAGCGTTTCAAGATCGCGGTCGTCAGGCCGGGCGCTGCGACTGTGGCTCGCATCCCAGTACACCGCGAGTCGGCCCTTCGCGGCCGGCTCCCAGCGCACGCGCGGTTCCACCGGCTGATCGCGAATCACAAAGTACGTGTCCCGTTCCTTCGGCCCTTTGCCGACATGCACACTCTGCGCCGCCGAAGGCAACGTGAAAACCAGATCCTGCTTCGGCGTTCCATTCTTCAGCTCACCGCTCACCAGCCAGTCGCGGCCGGCCTGCTGCGATTTGATCCAGTCATCACTCCGGTGAAGCTGAACCTGCGCCGCGCCGAGGACATGAACGGACACACTCAGGTTGTCGATCTTCTCGTAGCCCTTGAGCGGAAGTTGATACACCGCTGCGCTTTTCGCATCCGCTGCCTTGTCCGTGATGGTCGGCAGTTCGCTCAGGTACGTCACTCGCACGGTGCGCTCGCCTTTGGCGGGGATCGGCCAGACACGGGTCTGAAAGTTGTTGCCTTTAACCCACTGCACCAGGCCGGGGTCGATGCCCTGTCGCTGCTCGCTGTCGAAGATGTAACGGGCCTCGTGGCTGTCCACGACCACGGCATCGACTAGCTCACCATTGATATCCAACGCGTAGCCGCTGACGGTGGAGCCTTCGGGCAGAGGGAAGTAGAGTTGGCCTTCCAGCACGCGGTTCAGGTCGTTGCGGAAAGTCATCGTCAGCGAAGTCTGCGCGGTGTGGCCGGTGATGATGACGTTGACTTTCAGGTGCGACATTCGCAGGGCGCGCGAGGGCGTTTCGTCATCAGGGCGCACGACCAAGGCGGGCGGCGTCTGCGGGAAGGGCGGCAGTTGAATGTCATCCAGCCGCGCCAGCGCCTGCTCGGTGTTCTGAGCGATGGCAGAAGGAACGCCGATGCAGGCATTGAGCAACAGCATCAGCGACAGGCAGAGTGAAAGGGCCTTACGCATGGGAGCCTCCTTGAGATAGCGGCGGGAATGGCGATGATTTCATTGTAGCCTGCAATTGGGGCTTTTCAGTAGGTGAGCAATCGACGAGAATGAATGAACCGGCCGGCGAAGCGAGCGTTTAATAGAATGATGGTTCATGGTCACGCTCAATGGTCACTCCTGATGGTCACACTTAAAGTTTGAGGATTTTCACATGAAGACGCTCACGACGGTTGCGGTTTTGTTTTTCTGCATGCATGCGTTCGCGGCTGAGGACGCCAAGCCGGTGGTAGATGTGGATGTGAAAGGTCTGTCGCTGACACCCAGCAGGGCCAAACTCGAGCCGATCGCCATCCCCGATGCGGAAGCGTTGGAGAAGGTGTTTGACGATGAGCGCGTGCGGGCGGCGATCCTGAAACAGGTGGATCTCAAGACGCACACGATTGTGTACTTCGCGTGGTCCGGCTCAGGGCAGGATCAGGTGCTCTCGACCATGGTGAAGGGCGAAGAGAAGGTGGAGGTGCGGTTCGTGTATCGCCCCGGCCGGACGCGCGATCTTCGTGCCCATCATCGCATGTTCGCGGTGGTCAAGGGCGTGAAGTGGGAGATGGAAAAGAACGCGCGCGGGCAGTGATGCCGCCGGGTGCCATGGGTAAGCGAGTCTGCGAGCTTACCCGTGCGCTCAATCCCAAGGCCGCGGAGGGCAGCCACACAACTCCGCACGGGTAAGCTCCGAAGACTCCGCTTACCCATGGCACCCGTTGCGTTGGTTTGATCGTCACTTGATCGGCGTCCACTTCTTGTAGAAGATCGAGTTGACGCTCGCCAGCAGGAAGCGGAGGCCGACGACCATCGCGTTGAGCACGGGCTTGATCGGGCTCGGCCGCAGGATGTCGACGAACATGCAGAAGCGCAGGTCATCCGCCTGGTTGACGGACTGATGCATGAGCGTGTCGTCGAAGATGAAGAGCTTTTCTTCGCGCCATTTGTGGTGCGTCTTGCCGACGACGATGTAGACATCATCGCTGCGCGTTTCGTTGAGGTTGTAGAGCACGCGCAGGGTGATGCGCAGGGGGCCGAAGTGTTCGTTGGTGGATTGCCTGCTGCTGAAGACGGAGACGCCGATGGTGAGGATGTATTTGTAGTGTTCGTGGAACTCGGGGGCTTCGATGGTGGTGTCCACGTTCTTGCCGTACCACTTGAAGAAGATCATCCCGCGCTTCTTGCCTTCCATCTTCTGTCCGACCTGCTCGATGATGTGGCGGTCGTACATGGTCTTGATCAGGCGATCGATCTCAGCCTGGCAGTCGGCGGGAAGATCATCTTTCTTGTAGACGCCGCGGTTCCAGTAGGGGAACGTGAGCACATCGAGAAAGAGATTGAGAGGCGAGAGCACCCACGTGAATCCGCCGTTGCCGAAGAAGTATCGGTCGAGCAGCTTGAGATTGAAGTTGTCATTGCGGCTGACATCGATGAGCCCGCAGATGATGTAGAAGAGAAATACTTTCGGAATGAACACGACGCCGAGCGTGACGACGCCGACGCGCTTGACCGCCTTCTTCGTGTATTGCAGAATCGGGTTGGGTCGACGGGGTTGAACGCTGGTGATGGCGGTGGTCATGGAGAGTTCTGAGTGTCGCGAAGGCTACCGATCGCAACGGTGAATTCACTTCTGGACGGCATCATACATTTCGCAATCGCGAAACGCCGCCTCGATGTCTCAGGAACAGGCTCAGGAATTTGCTTGTTTTGACCAGTCGAGCAGACATGTCGTTGCGAGAATAGCTGCATTTTCAGGGGGTTGACAGGGGTTTGAAGCTGACTACACTGGTCGAAGTTGAGACTCAGAATCAGTTGCAACTGGATTCGGGTCGAAAAAATGAGCGGCCAGTTATCCCCGCGAAGGTTCCCTGGCCGCTCGGGTTGACGACACCGTGAAGGTGCCGACGCACACCATTATCCCCCGGTGCCGGCGTTCTGGCAAATCCTTTCACGGCTGAATCTCCCGCCTCGGCCGCGCGTGTGCGCGGCGAGTCCTTTGTCGCGCGGTTCGTTCATTCGTTCGCTCGTGTGAGCGTGACGAGCCCGACGAACGCGCGGCTGTGTCCTCATGCAGGAGAACCGCTATGCAGAGAAAGCAGAGAAAGATGTTCCGCCCCATTGCCGCGTCATGCCTCTTCGGTGCCGCGCTCACCTTCGGCCCGACCGCGGCCTCGGCTGTCACCGTGGATTTCAACCAGCCTGATTTCGATCGTTATCACTACCCGCATGTTGGCGATCCCGGCGGTTCGTCCACCGGTGCCACCTTCAGCGGAGTCGGGACCGGTGTGTTTGATGACCGGTTTTCACAGGTGATGATCGGCTTTAACACGGCCGCGCAGATCGCCGCCGGCCAGGCACTCTCCAGTTACAACCTCACCTCCGCCAAGCTGACCGCTGTGGTCAGCAACGATCTTCAGTTCACTTACGATCCGACCTACGATCCGTTTGGCACCTATCTGAGCGATCCAGACGTCGACGCCGGTCGGCCGCTGGAGTTGTACGGTGTGGATTTTCGCAACGGGTTCACACACATCGAGTTCGGCGACTTCACCACGGGGACACCGCCGGGCTACGGCGAGACCGAGGCTTTCGCGCCACCCCCGCCGCCAGGTCCGCCAGCCAAGAACAGAGCCAGCGCGTTCTCGCTGGGCGTCAACGGCAGCACTCTTCAAAACGTGAACAACAGCGTGTCCGAAGGCTTCGACCCGACGCCGTTCTCCATCGGGCAAATGAGCATTGTGCCGGGCAGCGACGTGCCTCAGGGCACGGTCGTGGAGTTCGAGATTGATCTTTCCAATCCGGTGATTCTCGCTTACCTGCAACAAGGCCTGGCTGACGGCGGGCTGGCGTTCAACATCTCGGCGCTTACTGTCGCGTCGCAGGGCAGTTCGACCTTCCCGCGCTTCTGGCTCACGAACAATCTCGGTGGGCCCGAGCCGACACTCTCCCTCGTGTTCGCTGACGCGACCGGTAGTGCCGAGGTGCCCGAACCGGCGACGCTTGCCCTCCTGGGGCTTGCGAGTCTGTTCGCATTCAAACGTCGAGGAGCAGGAGAAAGAGTTCGGGATTGATTCCCCGCGAAGCCGGCCGGTCGCCTTCGGGCGGCCGGCTGGTTTCTTCGTTTCCGGTTGCTCACTTGTTTCGATCAGGAGTCCGAATCATGAAAACAAATCGATCGTCTATCGTGCAAGGACGCGCGTTCACGCTTATCGAACTGCTCGTCGTCGTCTCCATCATCGCGCTGCTCATCGGCATTCTGTTGCCGTCGCTGGGCAAGGCGCGCGAGCAGGCAAGGATGGTCAAGGAGATGTCCGCTGCCAGGCAGCTCGCTGTCGCCTACATCGGCTTCGCCACCGAATGCAACGGCCGCCTCATGCCGGGCTATGCCAATGAGCCGGCCACGGACGGCCAAAGCAACGCCGTTACCTGGCCCGCCAACGGACGTTACCCCTGGCGGCTGGCGCGTTACACCAACTTCCAGATCAGCGGCAGCATTCTCGTGAACAAACAGGAGGCGCTGCTGGAAGGGGCCGGCACACCTGTTGGCGATTACACCATCAGCGTGTTCCCGTCCTTCGGCATGAACATGTACTTCCTCGGCGGCGATCGCATTACCGGTTTTCCCAAGCAATATATCGAGCGGATCGAGCAATCCATCAGGCCTTCCAAACTGATTGTCTTTGGTACGGCTCGTTACAACATCGGCGAGCAGCAAGAGGGATTCTTCCGCATCGAAGCGCCGCTCTACTCGCCCAACACTTCGATTCCCTGGGCCGCTCAATACAAGGAGACAGACACGGCAGCGCGGTTCGGTTACGTCCATCCGCGCTGGAGTGGCAATGCGATCTTCAGCCATCTGGACGGTCACGCCCAGTTGCTGGACACCACCGAGATGCGCGACATGACGCGCTGGTCCAACCAGGCCGCCGTCGCCAACAACCCGAACTGGACGCCTTGAGCGATCGCCTCATCCGTGCGGAGCCAAAACATGTGCGATGAACACGATATCAACCCGCTCCTGCCCGTTCGCCTGTATCGCTGCCAGCACGGCACGATGCACCTGAACCTCGGCCACGCCACGTTTCACCTGAGCCCGCGCGAACTGCTGCTGATTCAGCGGGCGATCGACCGCTGGTTCCATGAACATCCTGAACATCTGACCGATGCGCTGGAAGCCATGGGATTGGACACCGGCGAAGGCTTGGACACGGATGCCCCTGATCGCGCGAACTGACATTCAAATTCACCTGACCTCTTCACACTCTGGAGTTTTCTAATGAAGTACCAACGAAACAAATCAAGTACGCCGGGCATCCGAATCCCGGTCGCGCCTTTGGTGACGATCGCCTGCGCCATCGCGGTTATGATCGCCTGGTGTATCGCCATGACTGCGACGATCGCGCGGGCGGCCTCGTCTGCCGCGCCTGCGAAACAGCTTGCCGATCTGCCTGAGGCAGTGACCAGCTTCGGCGCGATCGTGTCGGGTGATCATCTCTATGTCTACGGTGGGCACACCGGCCAGACCCACGAGTATTCCATCGAAGGCGTGTCCGGCCGCTTCCATCGCCTGAATCTGCGCGAAGGCGGCAAGTGGGAGGAACTCGCTTCCGGCCCCGCGCTTCAGGGCGCCGGCATGGCCGCGTATGACGGGAAGGTCTACCGCGCAGGCGGCATGACCGCGAAGAACAAGGAGGGCGACCCCGGTGACCTTTACTCCACCGACAGCGTCGCTCGCTTCGATCCGAATACCGGCAAGTGGGAAGAGCTCACGCCGCTGCCTGAAGCGCGGTCATCGCATGAGATCATCGTTCTCGGCCACAACCTCTACATCATCGGCGGCTGGACGCTCGCCGGTGAAAGCGTGGAAGGCAAGTGGCTGAATACCACGTGGGTTACCGACCTGCGCGAAGCGACGCTCACGTGGCGCAAGCTGCCTGATGCGCCGTTCCAGCGCAGGGCCGTCTCGCTCGCCGCGGTCGAAGGCAAGCTCGTTGTGATCGGCGGGCTCGAACCCAAGGGCGGCACCACCGGCGCGGTCAGCGTACTGGATACCAAGGCAAACAAGTGGAGCGATGGGCCTGATTTCCCGGCGAAACAGCGGTTCAAAGGATTCGGCTCGGCCGCGATCGCGGTTGATGGCGTCGTGTACGCCAGCGGCTGGGAAGGGCACGTGCAGGCGCTGGATGTCAGTGCGATGAAGTGGCGCGACACGCCTCTGGCCACACTTGGGCACGCGCGGTTCTTTCATCGCCTCGTCGCTCACGGCAACACGCTCGTCGCCCTCGGCGGCGGCCACAAGGTCGGACACATTCCGTCGCTCGAACGCATCACGCTCAAGCACACGGATTGATTCACCGCCTTTCGCTTCGCCCGCTACCATTGTTGAATCCTCTTCGCGGAGCCTCGCATGTTGCATCGTTCACTGATTCTGTCGTTCCTGCTGGTCGGCACTGTCATCGCCGGTGCCAACTGGCCCGGCTTCCGCGGCACCGGTGACAGTCTTTCCGACGCGAAGAACCTGCCGCTGAAATGGTCCGATGACGAAGGCATCGCGTGGACGGCAGATATCAAAGGCTACGGCCAGTCCAGCCCTGTCGTGCATGGCGACAAGGTGTTCGTCAACAGCGTCGATGGCAAGGACAAAACGACGCTGCATGTCTCGGCGTTTGAGCTGCGAAGCGGCAAGCCGCTGTGGGTGAAGACGTTCGTCGGCACACAGGGAATCGAAGACAGTGATTACACATCAAAGGCCCCGGGCACGCCCTGCGTCGATGACAAGGCGGTGTATGCCTTCTTCGAAAGCGGTGAACTGATCGCGCTGGATCACGACGGCAACACGCTCTGGCAGCGTTCGCTGACCAAGGAGTACGGCAACTTCCTGGGCAACCACGGCGTCGGTTGCTCGCCGGCGCAGACGAAGGACAAGATCATCGTGCTGATCGATCACGATGGCCCCGGCTACCTGCTGGCAATCGACAAGGCGACCGGCAAGAACGCGTGGAAGGTCGATCGCGAGAAGCGCGTGTCGTGGTCCTCGCCGGTCGTCGCCACACGCGACGGCAAGGAGATCATCATCCTCAGCAGCAACGGCGTGGCCCAGGGCTTCAGCGCCCAAGACGGCAAGCGGCTCTGGGGCGGCGACGGCGTGCAGGGCAATACGGTGGCGGCACCGACGGTGGCCGGCGACCTGATCATCATCAGCTCGAGCAAGGAGGGCTATAACTTCGCGTTGAAGGCCGGCACCCAGGGCGACCTGAAGGACGCGGACATCCGCTGGCGTGCTGAGAACGTAGTCGGCTCGTTCTGTTCGCCGCTGGTGCTGGGCGAGTTCGTGTACTTCGTCAACAAGGTCGGCGTGGCGTTCTGCGTGAAACGCGCGACGGGCGAAGATGTCTGGCTCCAGCGACTGGGCGACTCCTGCTGGGCCTCGCCGATCGGTGTGAGTGGCAAGCACGATGAGCACGGCGAGCGCGCGTACTTCTTCACGAAGGGCGGCACCACGCTCGTCATCGCCGGCGGCGGTGAGACGGCAAAGGTGCTGGCGGAGAACAAGCTCACTCTCGAAGGCCGGCAGTACGGCGTCGCGGCGGTGGATGGCGCGTTCGTGATACGCAGTGGGAGGAAGTTGATTTGTGTGGGAGCACCATCCCGATAGGGTGGTGCTGATGGCGTTCGTTCATCAAGGGTGCTGCGGTGGGTCTTTACTGTTCGTGCGCCAATAGCACCACCCTGTCGGGATGGTGCTCTACACCTCATGCACCAGCTCTTCGCCGCGCAGGCCGCGCAGCAGGTTTTCCGTGGAGATTTCCGCCATCTTTAAGCGCGTCTGCACGGTCGCGCTGCCCAGGTGCGGCGTGATCGTCACGTTGTCCATGCTCAGCAGCGGATGATCGCGCGGCAGCGGCTCGGGGTCCGTCACATCCAGCGCAGCGTGATAAATCCTCTTCGCCTGCATCTTCTTCGTCAGCGCCGCCGTATCCACCACAGGCCCGCGCGACATGTTGATCAAGGTCGCCGTTCGCTTCATCTTCGCCAGCGTCTTCGCATTGATCAGCCCGCGCGTCTTCTCCGTCAGCGGCACCATGAGCATCACATAATCCGACTCGGCGAGCAGCTCATCCAGCGTGACGTACTGCGCGCCATACGCTGCTTCCGCGGCAGGGTTGCGCGAGCGGTTGTGGTAGAGGATTTCCATGTCGAAGGCGCGGGCACGCTTGGCGATCTGCGCGCCGATGCTGCCCAGGCCGACGATGCCGAGGGTGGCGTGATGGGCATCGCGCCCGAGCATGGTGTTGTGCTTCACTTCCGTGAAAGCTTCGCTGCGCGCGTAGCGCACGCCTTCGCCCAGCCTTCGCGCCGCCATCAGCAGCAGGGCAAAGGCGATGTCCGCCACCGTCTCATCCAGCACGCCCGGTGTGTTGCCCACCTTGATGCCGCGCTCCTTCGCCGCGACGACATCGATGTGATCCACTCCCACGCCGCAGTTGCTGATGACTTTCAGGGCGGGCAGGCGATCCATGAGCGGGCCATCGATGCGTTCGTGGCCGAACATGTAAATGCCCTCGGCGTTTGTCTCACCGCGCAGGGCGAGCTCCCAGGGCAGAATCTCGACGCTGCCGCGCAGGAGGGTTTCGCCGACAGGCTCGGGCAGGTCATGAACGATGACACGGGGGAGGGGCATGAGTCTTACTCCCCTCCCTCTTAGGGAGGGGCAGGGGGAGGGTCGGGCGCTCGGAGTGTGAGGTGTTCGGTTGATGCAAAGTGCGATGGCGTGATTTGTCCGGGCGTTGGTGGTGCGGGTGAGCGCGCGGCGGGATCGAGGGCGAGCGGTGACACAGGAATGTCGCGCGGCTGACCCTCCCCCAGCCCCTCCCTAAGAGGGAGGGGAGTCTCGGACATCACTCCGCACCGATCGTCTTCACTTCGACATTCCGATACGCCACCGGATCGCTGTGGCCCGCGAAGCCGAAGTACCCGCTGGTACGGTTCATGCCCGCGTGCGGCTTGCCGCCCATGAACTCCTTCACGGTCGCGAGGTCGCAGTCGAGAATCACGAAGCCGTTGAGTTCGACCTTGATCGTCGAACCCTTCACCGTGACTTCCTGGTAGTTCCACTCGTCGGTAGGCCGATGAAAGCCGCGGGCCGCGGCGACCATGCCGTACGCCGAGCCGTGCGCCTGGCGCGGGTCGATACCTTTGTAGTTGTCATCGAGCGTCTGGAGTTCGCACATGCCGGTGTAGGCGGTGTCGCCCGAGCCGGGGTATCGGATCGCCAGACCATTGTTGCCGTTAGGCGGAATACGAATCTCCATCCGCGCGGTGAAGTCCGCCAGTTCCTCGCCGTAAAAGATCGTGCCGCCTTTGCCTTTCTGGCAGACCACGGTGCCATCCTTCACATCATAATTCTGCACCGGCCCCTTCCAGCCGTTCAGGTCCTTACCGTTGAAGATCGCCTTGAAGCCCGCATCCGCACCGGCCTTCTTGTCCGGGCCGCCGTTGCGCAGGATGGTGTTCGCTTCATCGGCGCCGATCTCGCGGAGGAACACATTGCGCCAGCGGATTTCCCCGCCGTGCGTCTGAAGCTGGATCGGCCCTGTCTTGTAGATGGGGGCTTTGCGGTTGAAATAGTTTTCCATGATCGCGTGATCGATCACGTGCTTGCCGTTGAGCCAGATGCTGACGCGCGAGCCGACCATCACGATGCGGAAGCTGTTCCACTCGCCGAAGGGTTTGTCGGCAAGCACGAGAGGATCCTTACCGGGCGCGCCCTTGCTGTTGTTCCACAGGCCGCCGGAGCCTTTGTCCGCGCCGATGCCCCACTTGCCGCCTTCCTTGGTGGTGTCCCAGATCTGCACCTGCGGCACGCCGCGGAGGTAGATGCCGCTGTCGGCCTTGGCGACGGTTTTGTAATCGAGGAGCAGTTCGAAGTCGCCGTAGTATTTGTCGGTGGTCAGGTACAGGCCGTGGCCGTCGTTGACCAGTTCATCGCCTTCGACGGACCAGTGGGCGTTGATGTCCTTGAGGCTGGCATCGCGTTTCTTGGCGAAGTCCTCCGCGCTCATGGCCATGTACTTGGCCGGGTCTTCCGTGGTCGCGCCCCACCAGCCGGCGAGGTCTTTACCATTGAATAGAGCGGTGAAGCCCTTGGGGGGCTTGGGCGTTTCGGCGGCGATGAGCGGCGAGCCGAGGGCGATGAGAATGATCAGTGCGATGAACGAGCGGATTCGACGGTGCATAAGGCCTCCTTGGGGTTGAGCCATTTACTATAGCAGCAGGTAACAAACTCCGGCGCGAGGGGCCGGGCTGCTCTTATGTTTGAAAATGCAGGAGGCAGGGTTTCAGGAAAGCACGCCCGCTTGCTGATTCCGACCTTCAGATTCAGAATAGGCCGTTCTACTCTTTCGAATTTCACGCGGAGGCTTCACATGGCGATGCGATTTCGATTCGTCCTGCCGTTGATGGCGACGATACTGGTGGCGGCGCTGTCCTTGCTGACCGCATGCGAGAAGGCAGCGGAGAAACCGTCCCTACCGCCACCGCCGCAGGTCAAAGGCAACAGTCCCACGTTTGACCCCAAGAAGGTCGGCGTCGATCCTTCCGCGCCCGCGCCTGATCCTGTCAAGGCGGAAGAACCCGCGGAGCAGGAGCCGCCGCAGGTCGTGTATCGCGGCGATCATGGGGCGACCGACTTGGACCTTTCCTTGCTCGACGAGAAGACAACGTTCATTAACATCGAAGGCTCACACGCGGTCACTGCGGCAGGCCTTGCGCATCTGAAGAAACTCCCCGAACTGCGCGGCCTGCTCATGCGGTCGGTTCCCGTGACGGATGCAGGCCTTCAACACATCGGTGAATGTTTGAAGCTCACTCATCTGGTGTTCGGCAGTGATCAAATCACCGACGCGGGCCTGATGCACCTGACCAAGCTCGAACGACTCGAACGCCTCCACATCAGCGGCAACCGCCTGACCGATGCCGGCCTCGCGGCGCTTTCCAAGATGACGCGCCTGAAGGAGCTCTATTTCGATATGGACGAAGTTACGCCTGCCGCGATCGTTCATCTGAAAGACCTCACGCAGCTCGAAGAGTTCTACGGCCTGCCGACCCAAGGCTGGAACGATGAACAAGTTGCGCACCTGGCCAACCTCACCAAACTCCAGAATCGCACCTTTCGCGGTCCCGGCGTGACCGATGCCGGCTTCGCGCACCTGGCTCGAATGAAAGGCCTGACCAATCTCGACCTCATCGGCACCGACATCACCGACAAAGGCCTGGCATCGATCGCGACCCTGCCCGCATTGCACATGCTGCAGATCGATAACTGCAGGCACGTGACCGATGCCGGCATTGCCGCGCTGGGCGATTGTCCGTCCCTCGACTGGCTCTTTATGAATGTCAGCAACATCAAGGGCGAAGGGCTCGCCTCGCTCAAGCAGGTCTCGCAGTTTTTGTTCCACGATCCGCGCGATGAACATCTCAAGCACATGGCCGGTCTGCCGCGGGTGAAGGAAATTACCCTGCGCGGCAGCGAATATGACGACGAGACCGAAACCTACGGCCCGATCGCCATCACCGACGCCGGCCTGGCCCACCTCGGCTCGCTCACCACGGTCACTCATCTCACCATCGAAGGCGCTCAGTTCACCACCCTTGCCCCGCTCGCGTCGCTCACGAGTCTGACCAATCTCTGGATCGACAATGCTCCAAAGTTGACGAATGAAGGCATCGCCCCGGTCGCCTCACTCGCGAAATTGAGGATGCTCGCTCTGAGGCATACACCCGTCACCGACTTCGCACCGGTCACCTCACTCAGGCGGCTGGCATTCCTGCACCTCGACGCCTCCGGCGCCAACGATGACACCCTCGCGCTCCTCCACGCGATGCGCCGCCTGGAATACGTCAGCGTGAACAATACGAAGGTGACCGCCAACGGCACCAGGGCTTTGAAAGCACGCAACTCGCGCCTGGAGATTGCATCCCATGTCGTCGACAAGGAGCCTTACAGCGAACCCATTAACATCACCATCGATGACGATGACGCAACCGATGACGACTTGAAGAAGGCTGATCCGAATCTCGATTCGCTTCGCATCCACGGGGTCAAGGGCATTACCGACGCGGGACTGGCCCATCTGAAAACGTTCAAGAAACTCAAGCGGCTTACGATCATCGACGCAGGCATCACCGACGAAGGCCTCAAGGAAGTCGGCGCATTGACCCAGTTGAATTATCTCCAACTCAGCGGCAAGTCCATGACCAACGCCGGCATCGCGTATCTGGCGACGCTCGTCAAACTCACCGAAATCAGGCTCGACGGCGACAAGATCGACGCCGGCTGCCTCGCGTCCTTGAAGGCCATGGTCAACCTCGAACGAATCGAGTTTTACGGCTTCGAGCACGATCTGGATGACAAAGCCATCGCGAACCTCGCAGGCATGAAGAATTTGCGCGAACTGGAAATCCACTGTCCGACCTTCACCGATGCGGGCGCAGCCACACTCGCCGGGCTGACGGGACTCGAACGATTGAAACTCTACGAAGCAGGCATCACCGATGCGGGCCTGGCGAAACTCATCACGCTGACCTCGCTCGAAAAACTTGAGATCATCTCCTGCGAGAAGGTGACGGATGCGGGCCTGTCCAAGCTCGGCGGTCTGCCGGCCCTGATGGAGCTCGATGTCTCACTCAGTACCGGCATCAAGGGCCCAGGTTACTCCGGTTTCACGCAGATCGACAAGTTCAAAATCTGGAGCGCCAAGCAGAGCCACATTGCCGCCCTGCGTGCGCTGACGCAACTGGACCAGCTCGAAATCTGGGTGGAGCAAGAGACAACTGTCGATCTCTCGCCGCTCTCGACCCTGACGAACCTCACGGGGCTGAAGCTCAAGGGCGAAGGGTTGCGCACGCTCGCGCCGCTGGCGGGCCTGGCGAAGCTGGAGCAACTGGAAGTGGAAGATGCGCCGCTGGATGACGCGGGCGTGAAGGCGATCAGCCGATTCACGGAACTTCGCAGGCTCACGCTGAGTGAGGCTTCTGTCACTGATCTATCCTTCTGCACGCCGCTGACCAGGCTGGAACATCTGCGCATCTGGGGCTCGAAGATCGACGATGCGGACCTGAAGGCGTTGGAGGGTTTGCAGAGCCTGGAGTGGGTCAATCTCGGCACGCAGTTTGAAGGGTCGAAGCTGACGAAGCAGGGCATCGCGAAACTGAAGGCCGCGCTGCCCAAGGCGAACGATGTGGAGTGAGCGGACCGGCTTCTTGTTTGCGATTTGGGTGCCACCACGCGGCAAACCGGACGCCCGCTATCATTGCCCGTGAAAGGACTCCGCACATGCCTGTCACACGTTGTTTCACTTCACTCGCGCTTCTAGCTCTCCTCGCTCTGCTCCTGACCACCGGTTGCGGAGCGCTGACCTTCACCGTCAACGTCACCAGCGGTTCGCAGGAGCTGACGGAAACCGTCGTGCAGTCCGATCCCTACGCGGGTTGTCGCAAGGTGGCGATTGTCGATATGTCCGGCCTTATCATGAACGGCCCCAAGCCGGGGCTGCTTTCGCAGGGTGATAATCCGGTCGCCCTGTTTGCGGAGCAACTGAAGAAGGCAGCCGACGATGCGGAGGTGAAAGCGGTGATCCTGCGGATCAACTCGCCCGGCGGCACGGTGACCGCGACGGACATCATGTACCGCGAGCTGCTGCGATTCAAAGAGAAGACCAAGAAGCCGGTGCTGGTGCTGATGATGGACCTGGCGGCGTCGGGCGGTTACTACCTGGCGTGCGGCGGGGACTACATCGTGGCGTATCCATCGACGATCACCGGGAGCATCGGCGTGTACATTCAGACCATCAGCTTCAAGCCCGCGATGGATCGATTGGGCATTGAGGCGGAGGCGATCAAGAGCGGCAAGAACAAGACGGCAGGCTCGCTGTTCGGCAAGCTGACGGATGATCACCGCGCGGTGCTTCAGTCTTTGGTCGATGACTTCTACGCCCGGTTCAGGGGCGTGGTGAAGGAGTCGCGGCCGCGGATTCCCGCAGAGCGGTTTGATGATCTGACGGACGGTCGCGTGGTCAGCGGTGAGGCGGCGCTGGGCGTGGGGCTGGTGGATGAGATCGGCGACCTGCACGATGCGTATGCGAAGGTGAAGAAGATGGCGGGGATTCAGGCGGCGAGCCTGGTGCTGTATCACCGGCCGCTGGATTACGTGGCGACGCCTTATGCCCAGGCGGGGACGTCAGGCGGCGCGGCAGGCGGTGGGTCAGGCGCGGATCACGCCAATGTCGGCACGCAGATCAACCTGTTTCAATTCAACCTCGGCGGCGTGTCGAATGAGTCGACGATCGGGTTCTACTACCTGTGGCAGCCCTCTCTGCCGTGATGGGTCTGAATGGACAGTATCTACATAAGGAGCGGTTGCCACGCCGATGCGGGCCCGCCATAATCCGACTATGGATGTCATCGAACTGGAATGTCCGCATTGCGGTGATGAACTGGAACTGGACGCGGCCTTCGCGGGCAGCGTGTGTCGCTGTTCCACATGTGGCACGCTGATGACCGTGCCTTCGGACAAGGGCAGAGCGGAGCGCGTGGTGCGGAAGGATCGTCCTGACTCGCCGGGCGGTGCGTCGGGAGCGTCGGGAGCGCCGGGAGCGAGCTCTTCGCGGGCGGAGTCGCCGATGTCGTCTTCAAGGGCTGACTCACCGATCACGCCGGTAGAGCCGGGGGCCGCGGATTCGACGACGATTCTCTCGCCGGACAAGGGAAGAGTTGAAAAGCCCAGGAAGAAATCGGAAGAGGAGTTCGTGACGGATTCGGGCCAGGCGGTCCGGTTCGTGGAAGCCAGGGTGCCGACGGCACGGAAGAAGAAGAAGGTGATCCGGGCGACAGTGATCGGCGGGTTTGTGCTGTTCGTGCTGGCGCTGGTGGGGTTGATCGTGCTGGCGGTGAATCTGCTGTTCGGTCCCAAGCCGGTGGATCCGAATGCGGATAAGAATCCGGGCGTGGACCCGACGAAGAATCCGATTGTGGAGACGTCGCCGAACCTGCTGGGCGTGCCCATCGGGAACGAGACGGCCGTGGTGATCGACGGGACGGAGTTCTCGCGACGGTGGTACACGAAGGTGAGCGAAGTGGTGAGCAAGCATGTGATGATGGCGCCGACGACGGATTTTCTCATCGTGACGTGGACCGATCTGACGGTGAAGACTTTCCCCGCGGCGAAGGCGGAGAAGATCGGCGAAGGGAAGAAGGCGGAACTGGAGCGGTTTCTGGGAAATGTGACGCCTGTGAACAAGGCTTCGCCGGTGCCGAGCGTGCAGTTCGCGGTGGATGCGCGGGCGAATCAGATCGTGCTGATCAGCGGAAGGATTCTGGAGGAGGATGAACTGGCGAAGCTGGAGGCGGAGATCAGGAAGCGGGTGGACACGCGGTTCGACGCGGTGGTGATCGATCATCACGATGCGGGACTTCAGAAGCTGGCGAAGGATAATCTGGGGGTTTACATCAGTTTGCCGCTGGAGCAGTTTGAGACGTGGTACGACGCGTGGAAGGCCGGGGACAACCCGAAGCCTGAGTAAGTAGGAAATTTCATGGCTTTTATCGATTCGGCATTTTGCTTGGGCGTTAATCTGGGTAAAATGTCCTCGTCGGCTCAAGGAGCCAATCCAAAGATCAGGCCTCGAAGTATTACGTGACGAAGACCTAATGCGACGAGAGACAATCAGGGGAGACAGTCGGGCCAGTCTGCGGCGCGTCCTGTTGCATGCGCCCGGCAAGATTGCACGCTGATGAGCGTTCAGACCATGCGAAGTGAGTGATGCAGCGTTCTAATCAAGTGTGAGATTGTTCAAGCTGAAAAGGCAATGCGTTCGAAGGGTCAGAAGTCGAAAGTGGCAATGAACAGCTGACGCGGCAACCCACAGGGAAGTGATTCAGGGGATGGGTCGAGCAGCCCCGCGCGGCACGGAGAAACCATGGATCGTCGTCACCGCAAGGCATTGCGTAAGCGTGCCCGCCGTTGGAAGCGTCTTCGCCGCCCCGCTTTGGAGGCCCCGGTGTTCCATGGTCCGATGCTGGAGCTGCTGGAGGAGCGCAGGCTTCTGTCGGCATCGGTGTTGGAGTCCAGTGCGCTCTATTCATTCGACACGTCCGCCCTGTCCGCGGAACTGGCCATTGCCATCGAGGGGATCACGACAACCGGTTCGGACATCGAATTGCAGCGTCCTTCGATCGTGGCCGCGGAGGATTCCACGTCGCCGTCACTGACGCAGTCCGGCAGCGTGATCAGGCTGCCGCAGTTCAACGCCAATCCGCTCTTCGCGGGGATCGACGGCAGCGGCTATTCGGTCGTCATCCTCGACACCGGCATCGACCTGGATCACTCCTTCTTCGGTCCTGATGCCAACAGCAACGGCATCGCCGACCGAATTGTGTACAGCTTCGACTTCGCCGACAACGACAGCAACGCCAGTGATGTTCACGGGCACGGCTCCAATGTGACCAGCATCGTCGCCTCGCAGAACTCGACCTATCCAGGCGTCGCGCCGGGCGTGAACATCATCGCACTGAAGGTGTTCAAGAACGACGGCAGCGGTACGTTCGGCATGGTCGAGAACGCTCTGCAATGGGTCGTCGCCAATGCTGCGGCGTACAACATCCTTTCGGTCAATATGTCGCTGGGTGACACCGGCAACTACAGCACGCAATCCTCACGTTACGGCATCGGTGATGAACTGTCGGCACTCGCGGGGATGAATGTCATTGTCGTCTCCGCGGCTGGCAACGATTTCTACCAGTTCAACAGCGTGCAGGGTATCTCCTATCCCGCCTCCGATCCCAACTCGCTGGCGGTCGGCGCGGTGTTCGACGCGAATATCGGCGGCGTCAGTTACGGCGGCGGGGCGTCGGCAACGACCTCCGGCGTCGATGTCATCACCCCGTTCTCCCAGCGCCATACCACGCTCACCGATATCTTCGCCCCCGGCGCAGCCATCACCGGCGCGAACTTCAACGGCTCCACCACCACCATGCACGGCACCAGCCAGGCGTCGCCGCAGGTCGCCGGTGCCGTGGTGCTGGCTCAGCAACTGGCGATCCAGGAACTCGGCAGGCGACTGACGCTGTCGGAAATGTCCTCCCTGATGCGCTCCAGCGCGACGGTCATCTTCGATGGTGATGATGAGAATGACAACGTCACCAACACCGGCCAGAGCTACTATCGCCTGGACATGGAAGCACTGGGCCTGGCCATTATTGGAATGGCCGGTACGAGCAGCAGCGAAACGGGTGAGATTCACGGCGCGGTGTGGAATGACCTCAACGGCGACGGCGTGCGCGATGCCGGCGAGCCCGGCCTTTCCGACTGGCAGGTTTTCCTCGATCAGAACGGCAACGGCCAGCGAGACGGCGGCGAAGCGCTCGCGCTTACCGCCAGCGACGGAAGCTATTCGTTCACCGGCCTGGCCGCGGGCAACTACACCGTCGTCGAGATCATCCCGACGAACTGGTCGCAGACCTATCCCGGTGTCGGCGTGGGCAATGACTATGTGCAACTGCTGGGCACCTGGAGCGGCGGCACAGTCGAAGGCGGCTCGATCACGCCATCGCACGAAGAGAATCCGCCCACGGGCAGCGGTACCTTCTGGGCCGATGTCTGGGGCGAAGGCGACTACGCCTATCTGGGGCATTACACCGCGAACAGCACCGTCGATATCGTGCATATCGGCGATCTCGATGACATTCATCTCGCGTCGCAGTGGATCGCCCCCGCCGAAAACCTGGCGTTCTTCGATGTGAAGGTGCAAAACGGCATCGGCTACTTTTCCAGCGACAACGGCGGCGGGCTCTACATCGTCGATGTCTCCGATCCTCACAACCCGGTCACGATCGGGCACATCGACTCGACCGATGGCGGTCACAACAACGTTCACAACTCATTCATCGACGGCGACTATGTCTACACCGCGGACTCGCGCACCGCGAACGTACACGTGTTCGATGTTTCCAACCCGGCTAGTCCGACTTATGTCCGGACGCTGACGTCGCCGACAGGCCCGGTGCATGACATCACCGTCCTCGACGGCAAGCTGTACATGTCCGTCATCTTCGGCTCCGGTCAGACGCACGTCTTTGACATCAGCAACGTGGCCACAGCCGCTCCGATGCTCGGCACGGTGCCCACGACCACGAACTCGCACTCCAACTGGGTGACGGATGATGGAAACATCCTGGTCTCCGCGCAGGAGGCCACCGACGGGTCGGTCACAATCTGGGATATCAGCAACCTCGCCAGTCCACAGTTGCTCGCGACCATGACCGCGGGCAGCCTGGGGATCAGCGCCTTTTCACCGCACAATCCGATGATCGCCGGCGATCTGCTCTACGTCGCTTGGTATCAGGCGGGCGTGCAGGTCATCGACATCAGCAACCCCGCCAGCCCCGTGCTCCTGGGTTCCTACGACACGTACCCCGGGTCCAACTCCGGTTTCAACGGCAACTGGGGCGTCTACGCTGGCCTGGGTCCGGATCGCATTCTCGCCAGTGATATTGACTCGGGCCTCTTCATTCTCTCGGTGGCCGAGGCCCGTTCCCATCAGGTGACGCTCGCGGACGGTCAGGTCATCACGGGGATTGACTTTGGCAACAAGTCCGCGCCGGTAAATGAGCCCCCAGTACTCGCCGCGATCGGCGATCAGACGATTGCCTTCAGCACGCAGGACCTGGTGTTGAATCTCGCCGCGACCGATCCCAACAACGATCCGCTCGTCTTCAGCGCGACCGGCCAGAGTCTGGCGTATCACCTGGATCAGACGCTGGGGTTGTACTTCACGGGCAACGAGTACCTGAACTGGGGCGGCCAGAACGAGAAGTGGATGCAGAGCGCCAGCGGCACATGGTATTACATCAAGCCCAGTGGCCAGTTCTACAAGTGGTTGGGCAGTTCGAATCTGTCCGGCGACCCGCTGATCGAAACCCTCGACGCGACCCACTGGCAGAACCCCGCGCTCCTTCACAACGCGGCCGCGAACAATCCTCCTGCCATCCTCACCGTCAACGGCAACACGTTGACGATCAACCCGAACGACAGCTTCACCGGCAAGTTCTACGTCACCGTCCTCGTCAGTGACGGGCAGGGCAGCACCGACAGCGAAGTGTTCCTCGTGAACGTGACGACTGCGGGCGGCGATGCGATTGCCCCGACGGTGACCAATCGAACGCCCGCCCCCGGCGCGACGCTCGTGACTTCAAGCGTAAATATTGACGTGACCTTCAGCGAAGCCGTCGTTGGCGTGGACGTGACCGATCTCGTCCTCACCGGCAGCGGCGCAGCCTCAGCGGTGAAGAGCGCCCCGGTGAACATCAGCGGCAACACCTGGCGCTTCGCCGTCAGCGGCCTGATCAACGGCGCGGTGAACGTGTCGCTTGCGCCTGATGCCAATGACGTCGAAGACGCGGCCGGCAATGACCTCGCACCGCTCAACTGGAGCTACACGGTTGCATTGCCTGACGTCACCGTCCCGACGGTGACCAATCGAACGCCCGCCCCCGGCGCGACGCTCGTGACTTCAAGCGTAAATATTGACGTGACCTTCAGCGAAGCCGTCGTTGGCGTGGACGTGACCGATCTCGTCCTCACCGGCAGCGGCGCAGCCTCAGCGGTGAAGAGCGCCCCGGTGAACATCAGCGGCAACACCTGGCGCTTCGCCGTCAGCGGCCTGATCAACGGCGCGGTGAACGTGTCGCTTGCGCCTGATGCCAATGACGTCGAAGACGCGGCCGGCAATGACCTCGCACCCTTGAACTGGAGCTACACGGTTGCATTGCCTGATGTCACCGTCCCGACGGTGACCAATCGAACGCCCGCTCCCGGCGCGACGCTGACATCGTCAAGCGCGGTAATCGATGTGACCTTCAGCGAAGCGGTCGTTGGCGTCGATGTGACCGATCTCGTCCTGACCGGCGCGGGCGCAGCCAGCGCCGTCAAGAGCGCCCCGATCGACCTCGGCGGCAACACGTGGCGCTTCAGCGTCAGCGGCCTGATTAGCGGCGCGGTGAACGTGTCCCTCGCTCCCGATGCGAACGACATCGAAGACGCCGCCGGCAATGATCTCGCGCCGCTGACCTGGAGTTACACGGTTGCAATCGCCGACACCACCGCCCCGACGGTGACCAGCCGAACGCCCGCCCCCGGCGCAACGATCGTAACTTCAAGCGTGAACATCGATGTGACCTTCAGCGAGCCTGTCGTCGGGGTGGATGTGACTGATATTGTCCTAACCGGCAGCGGCGCAGCCAGCGCCGTCAAGAGCGCCCCGATCGATCTCGGCGGCAACACCTGGCGCTTCGCGGTCAGCGGCCTGGTGAACGGCGCGGTGAATGTGTCACTCGCTCCTGATGCCAACGACATCGAAGACGCGGCGGGCAACGACCTGGCTCCGCTGAGCTGGAGTTACACGGTCGCCCTGCCGGATACGACAGCGCCGACAGTGACGAACATGTCGCCTGCCTCCAGCGCGACGGTCACCACTTCGGACGTGAATATCGACGTGACATTCAGCGAAGCGGTCGTCGGAGTCGATGTAACGGACCTTGTGCTGGCGGGAGAAGCTGTGGTCAGCGCGGTGATAAGCGCGCCGATCGATCTGGGCGGCAACACCTGGCGCTTTGCGGTCAGCGGTCTGGTCGACGGTCCAGTGCAAGTATCACTTGCGCCCGATGCCAATGACATCGAAGATGCTGCCGGAAACGATGTAGCTCCGCTGAACTGGAGCTTCAAAATCGCATTGCCTGATACGATCGCGCCGACGGTGACGAACCGGACACCCGCCTCAGGCGCGACGATCACGACCACAAGCGTGAATATCGATGTGACGTTCAGCGAACAGGTCATCGGCGTGGACGTGACCGACCTCGTCCTGACCGGCAGCGGGGCAGCCTCGGCCCTGACGAGCGAGCCGATCGACCTCGGTGGCAACACTTGGCGCTTCGCAGTGAGCGGTCTGACGGACGGCGCGGTGAATGTTTCGCTCGCGCCGGATACTAACGACATCAGAGACCTGAGCGGCAATGACCTTGCGATGCTGAACTGGAGTTATTTGGTCGCGCTGCCCGACACCACGGCCCCGACCGTCACGAGCCGAACACCCGCGCCCGGCGCAACGATCACTTCGCCCAATGTGAACATCGATGTGACCTTCAGCGAAGCGGTCATCGGTGTGGATGTGA
>JBBDXA010000086.1:0-37083 GCA_040902585.1 Phycisphaeraceae bacterium | reverse complement strand
GTCAGCCGATCGAGCTGATCGCCAGCCGCAAGCAGATGACGCCGGTGTATCTGCGCGTGATCGGCACCTTCCAGGGTGATGCCCTTTGGCCGATGGTCAAGGCGTTTCTGGACGAGCAGCCTGTTGCCGCGCCTGCCGCCGCGCCTGTTGTCCAGGAACAAGAAACACAATCGTTCGATGAACCTTCACTTCCCGCTGACACCCAAGCCATTCGTGAGGAAGCGGCTCTCGCTTCCCGGAGACCTGCCATGCCTTCTGTTGCTGAACCGATGACCGAGATGACTGAGATGACTCAGATGACTGATGAGTTGGATGAGATCGAAACACCTTCGCGCGTGCCCGACATGATGCCTGTGGTGAAGGCCGGCGCGATGCCGCGCGGCATGCCGCGCTCCGGCAGTGCGCCCAAGGCCGCGACATCAAGCCCGGAAGCGGCGATCACCGGTGAGCCTGATCTGGCGGGCATGATCGTCTCTTCGATGGGCGGCGGCCTGGCGCTCGATGCGCGATATCCGAAGGAGCCGCAGACGCAACTGCTGCTCGATCAGGACGGCCGCGTTCACCTCTTGCGCCGGCAGACGGCCGGCGAACTAAGGGCGGCGATCGTGGACCTGATCGAAGTCCGCGACTGGGTGCGTGAACACCTGGAACTGCTCGCCCTCACGCAGCGGCAGTGCAAGTTCGACGCGAAAGCGGAACCCGTGCTGCACCTGTTTACCGGTGAAGCGAAGGCGGCCGCGGCCTTGGTGAGCAAGCTCGGGCCGTTCGTGAAATTGCATCTGTTGCAAGAGGTGCGCATCGGCACGCAGGGGACATGGGTTTGCACGGATCTGAACTGAGAGCACTCGTGACGTTGCGATTCGCCATCATCTCATTCGCAGTGCTCGCTTCGGGTTGTGCTGCGTTGCGACCTGACACATCCGACGTAATCGCGAAGGCGAGCGCTTCGGAGTTCGGCTCATCATGCTACGGCTGCGATGACACAATCGCTGTCGCTCGTGCCGCGGGCTACGACTACCGCAAGATCGTGGACGGTTGCCTGCGTCGCGACGGTTCTGACTTGCACGTGATATTTGAACTGACCACACGCGCCCCTTTCGATGCCGCGTCCGCACAGGGGCACGCCGCGGTGCTCGGCTCGATCCTGCGCCGCCAGGGTGATACGTTCTTCGGCGGCGTACTGTCGCGGGAGCCCGAAGCGACGCAGGTGGCGGTGCGCGACTATCTGCAATACGACTTTGCTGTCGATGAGCGAGAGGTTGCGGGTTGGTATCCGATCACATTCACCGCGAACGCCAGCGCCATCCGAGCGCCAGTGAACGACGTACCCGCGAGCGTCTATCGGCAGTGGCACGAGCAACGAAACTATTACGCGCTTGTGCAGATCATCGACGCGCACATTCACGTCAACGGCACGACAAAAGCCGAGGTGCGCGAGAAGCTAGGCGATGGCTTGGACAACCGTGATGGTTACCCGAACGCCGGTCCGGACTTTTGGGTTTACCCTTCGTCTCGGCGCGTGCCGTGGGAGCACTATTTGTTGGTCGAGTTTGATCAGAGGGGCATCGTCAAGGAGATTTCCTGGGCGTCGGAATGACGCAGATTCACGTCACATCGCCGCACACGAAATCACCGTCTTCATCGCGTGACTCTTCTTCGGCTGAATCGTCACCGCGTTCTCGCCGGCGTTGGCGGTTTCGATGCACATCATGTTCGGCCACTCGTCATCGCCGAAGTCCGCCATCGCCTTGGCCTTATTGATCCACGGGTTCCAGACCACCGTCGTGTTCGAGCCTGATTTCTCGATGCGGATGCGGCGTTTCATGGCCGGGTCGGTCACTTCGCAGGCTGCTGTGGTGCTGAGGTACACGCGATCCGTCTCGCCGGTGAAGGTGATGGCATCCTGCTGCCGCTTGCGTGTGAAGCTATCGACTTTGTCGATGTACTCGACGTTATTCAGGCCGGTGACGCGGGCCTGATGGATGTCGCCGATGAGGAGGTAAGTGTGCAGCGCCGCTTCGAAGGTGATCGGTTCGCCGTCGGAAGGGTTGAGATTCTTCGCGGTCAGTTCCAGCGAGAGGCGCTGCCCGTCGCCATGCAGCGTCACGGAGTACGTCGCGCTGAAATGGTGCGGCCACAGCTCCAGCGTGCGCGGACTCCACTTCAAAATCAGCGTGACGTTAATCGAGCCGTCCGGCTGCTTCTCCACCGTCTTGAACTTCCAGTTGCGATCGCGGACGAAGCCGTGCGCTGCGGCCTTGGGATCGTCAGCCTTGGCGCCGAACCACGGGAAGCAGACGGGCACGCCGCCGCGGATCGGTTTGCCGCTCTCGAACCGGCTGGCCTTGCTCATGAAGATCAGCGGCTCCTGCCCCGCGGGCTGGAAGTGCGTGACGTGGGCACCGTGCAGGTAAACATGGGCTGTCGCGCCGCCTGCGGTGATGGCCGCGCGGACGAGCCCGCCTTCGCCGGCCTCGAAGCGGATGCCGGCGGGAATGCCCATGTGTGCGTTGAGTTGATCGATGACTTTGGTCGAGTCCATGTTGCGCCTCGGTGGTATTTCGTTGTGCGCCCATGATTGCAATGAGCATCGAACCAGTCCGTCTTAAACGCAGAGGCGCGGAGAGGAAAGAGAACACGGAGTTGAACACTTAATCGGATTCATTGCATGTCTCTGCGAACTCTGTCTGCTCTGCGCCTCCGCGTTGAAAACGATGGCTCGACGGGAGCCCCGCCCTCGCGACTACGCCATGCCGATCTGTTTCAACAGCGAGCCCGCCAGTTCCTTTTCGCCGCTGTCAACAAGGCGCGGTTGAAGGTCAAGGATCAGTTGGCGTGCTCGATCACCTCGACGCAGGTAGCGCACGTAGATCACCGCGAGCATGAGCTGCACCTGTTCGCGATTGGGGAAGGTGCGATAGCTGTCCAGCAGGAGTTCGTACGCGCGGGCGGCCAGTTCATGGCGGCCCATCTGCACGAAGTGATTCGCCAGATCGGTCTGCTGCTGAAGGCTGAACACCTGGCCCGCGTCCAGGTCGAGCAACTCGGCGTACATCTCGCCGGCGCGGTCCATGTTGTGTGAGTTGAGCTTGGCGCTGACCTGGGCGCGTTTGTCCATGATGCGCTGCTCGGCGGCGGTGAGCGGTTTTTTCTCAGGCTCTTCGAACTGCTTCGCTGCTTTGCTGTGCTGCCAGGGCCGATAGCCCTGCTGGGTCAGCGCGGAGAAGGTCGCGCGCCTTCGCCGATGGGCCCAGAGGCTGAGCATGTCATAAGGTTCGCGCGGCAGCAGTCGCAGCCACAGGAGCGACATGCCCAGCAGGAAGCCGTACACCGTGCCCGTCATGTGCGCCAGGTAGGCCACGCCGCCGGCGCGGGCTGAATACTGGATGCCATCCTGAATGAAGAAGAAGATGATCAGCCACATGCTGGGGATTTCGATGAACCCGATGATGAACATGAAAAACAGCACGGTGACTTTACTCAAGGGAAAGAGCGCGAGGTACGCGCCGGTGACGCTGGTGACCGCGCCCGATGCGCCGAGCACGGGCGAGGTTTCCATCATCACGTGGCCCAGGCCGGAGAGGATCGCGCCGCCGAGGTAGAAGCCGAGGAACCCGACCTTGCCGAGCCGGTCTTCCAGGCTATTGCCGAAGACGTAGAGGAAGAGCATGTTGCCCAGGAGGTGCCAGGTGTCGGCATGGAGAAACGCGCTGGTGATGAACTGGTAAAGGTGGGGCGATTCGGGGTGAAGGTAAAAGCTTGTGACGGGAAAGGTGTGCTCGACCACGTTCCAGTTGGGCACATCGTTCAGAAGGGCGGTGGCCTGGGCGATCTGGCCGGCGGTGAGGAGGAAGATGATCACGTTGGCCGCGATCAGCGCGTAGTTCACGACCGGTGTGGAGCGCAACGGCCGGTCAGTGCGGAGGGGAAGGAGCATGGAAAAGTATCAACAGGGCGGTGAGGGCGATGGGCGGACGTGGGCGCGTCTCCCTTGGCCGCGCATCAGAAGTCAAACAGCCCGCGCCCCGGGCGAATGGGAATCGGATCCTTCAGCGGGCGTTCATCAGGTCGAACCACCGGCGGCTCCGGCTCCGTCTTGTCCTTGGGCGGGTCCGTCACCTCCGCGCCTGTCGGCAGGCCCGCCGCCAGCACGCGCCACTTGGGCATCTGTTCGCCGCCTTCCAGCAGCACCTCGGCTTCGAACTTCACCCAGGTCTTGGCATCCAGCGGATGCGGGTACTTCATGCGCCATTGTCGCTGCACGCGCCCGCCCTCGTCGATCGCCTGAAGGACGAACACCGTTTCCTTGAGCACGAAAGTCGAATTGTTCAGCCCCGACAGTTTCAGGACCGCCGGCTCTCCCGCGTTGATCACTTCCGCCAGCGTGCTGTCCAGCAGACGCGGATTGGCGACGTTTGTATCGATCGGCTGCACGGAGCAGTAGAGCGTCGCCATCGATCGCGCCAGCTCGACGGGGATCGACAGTTCCAGCGTCCGAGGCTGCTGGTTCTCCAGTAAAACCAGCGGCCGCTCGAACCGCGCGTAAACCCGATCTTCATCATTCACCAGACTCACCGTCGCCAGTGCCGAAGCGCCCGAAGTCTTGCTGCCGACTTCCGCGCGAAACAGCCGGTTGCCATCGGGCAGCACTTCACTGGTCTGATTCAACACCGCGACGCCGCCGGCGATCGGCACCGCCCGATAAGGCTCGTTGACGTTCTGCCAGCGGTCGATGCCCATCGGATACGCCTTCACGCGCACGACCGGCGGCGGGGGCGGCACCACCGTCGTCTTGTCCTTGGTCGGATCGGGCGGCGGCGTACTCTTGTCCTTGTTCGGATCGACCACGGGAATCACGGGCGTGCCCTGGTCCTTGGGCGGATCGGTCACGGCGATGTTGGTGTCTTTGTTCGGATCCGTCGGCGGGGGCGCGGTGTTGCCGGACATCAGGGAGATGACGACGACGAGGAGAATGACAGCCGCGACGCCGAGTCCGCCGCCGATCATGAGCGTCTTGCGACCGCGAGCGCGGGCCAGGTGCTGCGCCAGTTCCGCGCCGCTGAGTGAAGGCGGCGTGGGCGGCGCGGCCCGGCGGCGGCGGGCCGAGTCGGTTCGCCGTTCCGATTCGGCGCGGCCGGCGCGGCCCTCGGCGATCGCCGCCAGTGCCGTCGCGTCGTGATGTTCCTGGGCGTGCTCGCCTTCGTCGGTCACCGCTTCGTGCAGTTCCAACTCAGCCGGGTCGTGGTGGGCTTCCGCCTTGACGGCAATCTCTTCGGGGGACGAGTGCTGCACCATCGCCACGCGGAAGAGTTCGTCATCCAGGTCGGTTTTGAGGCGAAAATGCCGCTTGATGTCTTCTTGGCGAAGCTGGATCGGCTGCTTGCAGCCGACGCAGATCGTGACCGCGCCGACGCGGGCAAAGGGGCTTTTCTCGCCGTGACCACAGGATGAGCAGGTGAAGAGGTACATCGGTTCTAACCGCACTTTAGCAGGACGCGGGGGTGAAGACCATATCGGCTAATTCTTCATTGCCCGCCAAGGGCCTGGGGTGCCGGGGTGCCACGGCTCGACGAGGCTTTGCGAGGAGACCCGTGCAGGATCCTTCCCCATGCTCGCAGGATACCGCCTCGGCAGCCGACGGCTCGATTATGATGCTCCCTTCCTCTGGAGCAGCCCCATGATCACCTTCCATCAGCAGAACGAGCCCGACGTCGGCGAGCCCGTACTCATCAACTGCCCCGCCTGTGGCGCGAAGGACATCGCCTCCGTGCCCAGTGAATCGGTCGACTACGTGAAAATCGCCTACCTCATCCCCATCACCAAACTGCGGGCGACTACCATCCGCTGCGGCCAGTGCAATGCCGACATCGCCTGCATCGCGCCGATGGCGGAGCTTGCGGGACTCGACGCGGCCGGCATCGATCCGCTGCTTCGTTTTCACCCAACGCCTGCCGCCCGGAACTGGTCGCTCCTGGGCCTGGTCACCAGCGTCATTCCGATCCTGGGCCTGATCATCGCCAGCATCGCCATCTACCACAGTCGCGGCACCCGCGGCTGGCCGGCGAGCGTGAATATGCTGTCCATCATCCTCGCGGTGACGGTGACGGTGTGCGGCGTGTTGTTGATGGTGATGCCGGGGTAGTGATGGTGGCATGGATACGAATGTGGGGGCAGGCCCACACACCAGGCCCAAGCCCAGCCCAGGCTCTGCGGACTGCACTTGCCCATGCCACCAAAACCCACCAAGACCCACCAAAATCAATCGCAATTCACTTCGCCTCCAACCACTCCCTCGCCACTCTTGCAAACGCGATCCTGCTGTCATTATCGCGCTCGAACAGCACGCGCAGATACCATATAGAAGCAAATGAAAAACTCCACCTGTCATGTTCTCATGTTACTGGCGGCAGTCGCATTCTGGCCTGCGAATCCCGCCCGCGGTGCCGACGCCGACCTCGCCGCGATGGACAAGGCTTTCGGCTCGGACATTCAGCCGCTGTTGAAAACCTTCTGCTACGAGTGCCACTCGGGTGAGCTGCCCGAGGCGGATATCGATCTGACTGTTTACAAGTCGCTGGCGGACCTTCGCAAACACACAAAGGTGTGGCAGAAGGTGGGGCACATGCTCGACAGCGGGCAGATGCCGCCGCGGAAGGCGAAGCAGTTGGGCGACAGCGAGCGGGAGAAGCTGCGGTTGTGGGTGCGCGGGTTTCTTCTGAATGAAGCGAAGGCACACGCGGGCGATCCTGGGCCGATCGTGCTGCGAAGGCTCAACAATGCTGAGTACACATACACGCTGCGCGATCTGACCGGCATTCCTTCGCTTGACCCCGCGCGCGAATTCCCAGGTGACGGCGCGGCCGGCGAAGGCTTTACCAACACCGGCAACGCACTGGTGATGTCGCCCACGCTGGTGACGAAGTATTTGGATGCGGCCAAGGAAGTAGCGAGTCATGCCGTGCTGCTGCCTGATGGGATGGCGTTTTCATCGCACAAGACCCGGCGGGACTGGACCAACGAAAAGCTCGATGCGATCCGCGCGTTCTACCAAAAGTACACCGACCCGCGCGGCGGCGATCGCGTGAACCTTCAGGGCATCGTGTTCCAGACCAACGAAGGCGGAAGGCTCCCGCTCGCAAAATACCTCGCCGCCAGTCTCGAATGGCGCGCGACCCGGGCGGGGCCGCTTAAAACCGCCCCGCCTGAATTCGCACTGGAACGCAACCTCAGTCCCAAATACCTGCGCACGCTTCAGGAAGCACTGAGCGACGACAAGCCTTCCCTCCTCCTCGCTCCCATCCGCGCCCGATGGCGCAACACCAAACCCAACGACCCCGCCGCCCTCAATGCCCTCATCGCCGAGATCGAAGCCTGGCAGAAGGCGCTCTCGAAGTTCAACAGTGTCGGTCACATCGGCAAAGTCGGTGGCCCCACGCGCTGGCTCGATCCGGTCAACCCGCTCGTCACCCAGCAGGCCATCCGCTTCAAGCTCCCCGCGCCGCAAGCAGGCGAAGTCGTGTTCTCACTCGTCGCATCCGATGCGGGCGATGGCGGCGAAGGCGATGTCGTCCTCTGGCAGCAGCCGCGCCTTGTCGCCAAAGGCCGGCCGGATGTGCTCTTGAAAGACGTGCGCGCCCTCAGCGCACAGGTCGCCCGACGCAGGGCTGAGCTTTTCGCCCGCACCGCCGCCTATCTTGACGCTGCAAGTGAGATCGCCTCCGTCGAAGGTCAGGTCGATCACGAGGCCACCGCCGCCCAGCGCAAGCTCGAAGTGCCCACGCTCCGCGCCTGGCTGGATTACCTCGGCGTCGCTTCCGCAGGCCCGGTGAAAATCGAAGGGCATTACCAAGCGAAGATCGAGAAGGATTCGAAATATGACTTCGTTAAGGGCTGGGGCAGCGGGCAGACGCCCCTGCTGCTGGCGAATTCCTCCGACCAGCATGTGCGCGTGCCTGGCCACATGAAGCCGCACGGCGTGGCCATGCATCCTTCGCCCACCCTTCGCGCCGCCGTCGGCTGGCAGGCACCGATCGACGCCACGCTGGAGATCGAAGGCCTCGTGGTTCACGCCCACCCCGAGTGCGGCAACGGTGTGACGTGGTACCTCGAACTCCGCCGCGGCTCCACGCGCCAGCGAATCGCCACAGGCATCGCCCAGGGCGCGAACCAATCCAAAGTTGGACCCTTCGAAAAAATCACCGTGAACAAGGGCGACGTCATCTCCCTGCTCGTCGGCCCGCGCGACGGCAATCACTCCTGCGACATGACCGCGATCGACTTCACGCTCACGACTGACAAGTCGCCTGATAAGGATGCACTTGTCTGGGACCTGGCGAAGGATGTGTCGCCCAACATCCTCGCAGGCAATCCTCACGCGGACAGTCGCGGTAAAGAAGGCGTCTGGCATTTTTACACCGAGCCTGACAAGGACGTCGCGACCGGCCCGGCGATTCCCGCCGGTTCTCTCCTCTCGCGCTGGCTCAGCGCCAAGGGCGCGGAGAAGGATGCGCTTGCCCGCGGGGTGCAGAAGCTGCTTGCCGACGGGCCGCCCAAGGATGACGCTCATCCCGATGCGCAGCTTTATCGTCAGTTGGTGTCGGTCGATGGTCCGCTGCTGGGCGTGATCCTGCGCGCCGCGGATGAAAAGAAGATCGAACCGAAGCCTGATGCACCGGCGGTGAAAAGCGAATGGGGGCTCGATGCTTCGCACTTTGGCAGGCGACCCGATGGCAGCGACATCGATGCGAACAGTCTTGCGGTGCAGGCACCGAAGGTAATCGAGATTCGCGTTCCCGCGGAGCTTGCGGTCGGCAGTGAGTTCGTGTCGAACGTGGTCATCGATGGTAAAGGGGACGAGAAGGGTGGCGGCAGCGTGCAGGTGCAGGTCGTCGCGGGCAAGGTCAGCGGCGCAGCGGGTCTTGTTCCAGCCGGGGCGACCGTCAGTCAGGCCAACGTCGATTGGGCACGCAGCGCCAAGACGGTGTCGTTCTCATCGCCGATTCTCATCAGTGACGACAAGGCCACGCGCGATCGCATCGAGGCCCAGTTCGATGCCTTCCGCGATCTCTTTCCCGCGGCCCTGTGCTACACCAGGATCGTGCCGGTGGATGAAGTCGTCACGCTCACGCTCTACTACCGCGAAGATGGCAACCTCTCTCGCCTCATGCTCGACGACGCCCAGAGCGCCCGACTCGATCGCATGTGGAGCGAGCTTTTCTATATCAGCCAGGATGCACTCATTCTCGTGGACGCGCTGGAGCAGATCATCCAGTTCGCGACGCAGGACAGCGATCCGAGCGTGCTGCTGCCGCTGCGCAAGCCTTATGCGGATCGAGCGGAGGCGTATCGCAAGCAGCTCGTGGACACGCAGCCTGCCCACATCGACGCGCTGCTCGCCTTCGCGGCCAAGGCGTATCGCCGCCCGCTCTCCAACGAAGAGGCGAGCGATCTGCGAAGCCTGTATGCGAAGCTGCGGGCGCAGGAGATTCCCCATGAAGAGGCGTTTCGCCTGACCTTGGCTCGCGTACTGGTCTCGCCTGCGTTTCTCTATCGCGCGGAGAAGGCACCAGCCGGCGTGAAACAGGGCCCGGTGGAAGACTTCGATCTGGCCACGCGCCTCAGTTATTTCCTGTGGTCCTCGTTGCCGGATGAAGAGCTGCTCGCGGCCGCGGCATCAGGCAAGCTGCGCGAGACGGACACGCTGCTCGCTCAGATGCGGCGCATGATGAAGGACCCGCGCTCGCGGCGGCTGGCGATCGAGTTCGCCTGCCAGTGGCTGCATGTGCGCGACTTCGATCAGCTCGACGAAAAGAGCGAACGGCACTTTCCCGCTTTCAGCGCCCTGCGCGCGGACATGTATGAAGAAACCATCCGCTTCTTCGCGGACCTGTTCCAAAACGGCGGCAGCGTGCTGGACATTCTCGATGCCGACCACACGTTCCTGAATGAACGGCTCGCGAAGCACTACAACATCCCCAATGTGAAGGGTGACGACTGGCGGCGGGTCGAAGGCGTGAAGCAGCGCGGGCGCGGCGGCATCCTCGCGCAGGCAACGGTGCTGGCCAAGCAGTCCGGCGCATCGCGCACCAGTCCGATCCTGCGCGGCAACTGGGTGAGTGAAGTGCTGCTCGGTGAACGGCTGCCGCGCCCGCCCAAGGATGTGCCGCAGTTGCCGGATGATCCGGATGCCTTCAAGGGTCTGACCGTGCGCCAGCTCACGGAGAAGCACTCGAGCGACCCGCGCTGTGCCGTATGTCACGAGCGCATCGATCCTTTCGGGTTTTCACTGGAAGCGTACGACACCATCGGCGCTCGCCGGGAGAAGGACGCGATGGGCCAGGCGATCGATACGAAGGCGCGCACGAAAGACGGCATTGAACTCGAAGGGCTCGATGGCTTGCGCAAGTACCTGCTCACGACCCGCCGCGATGCCTTCGTCGGACAGTTCAATCGCAAGCTGCTGGGCTACGCGCTGGGCAGGAGCGTGCAGCTTTCGGATGAGCCGCTGCTGGAAGAGATCATGAGCGAGCTGAAGGCGAAGGGCTATCGCATGCAGCTTGTTTTTGAGGCGATTGTGAAGAGCAAACAGTTCCGCGAGATACGTGGCCGCGACGCGGCGTATGATGAAGAGTGATGAGTCGGTTTCCATGAAACGGATAGAGCATGCTGAGCAAGGAACAACTGGAAGCGTATCGCCGCATGACGCCTGGTATGCGGCTGCATCTGGCGCTGGAGATGACGGACGATAATCTGCCGCACCTTCTTGCGGGTTCGCCCGAGCAGGTGGATCGGCGTTTTGAGTTGCTGCGGATGCAGAATGATGATCGCAATCGTCGCATGCTGGAGGGCATCGCCCGGAGCAAAGAGACGCGATGAACGATGTCAGCCGAGCTTTGCGGGACCTGGTCGGGATCTTTGAGTCGCTCGACCTTGCATACGCCGTGATGGGCGGCATTGCGGTTCGCGCGTATGGGATTCCGCGTCCGACTTATGACGTTGATTTCACGGTTGCCATCCCGAGAAACCAATTGCCCCGGCTGTTTTCGACGGTGCAGGCGCGAGGTTTTGCCGTGCCCGAACAGTATCTGAAGGGATGGGTGGATGAGGTTTCGAAGTTACCGCTCGTGAAGTTTCGACTCTACCTTCAAGACAAGGGAGTCGACGTGGACGTATTCCTGGCTGAGTCCCCCTACCAGCAGGAGGTGCTCAAGCGGCGCAGGCACGTGGAGGCGCCTGATGGCGCGGTCTGGCTTGTCACGCCTGAAGATCTCATCCTGCTGAAGATGCTTGCCTACCGTCCGCGCGATGTGGCTGACATACAGGACGTGATGTTCACGCAGGGACAACTTGACGAAACCTATCTGAGGAACTGGGCGACGTCCCTGGGCATTTCAGATCGCCTTGTTGAAATGCTGAAGCAGCAATCAGAGCTTCGCGGGTAGAATCTTATTTCGAGGTACTCATTCATGAACACGCGACCATCTCATGTTCTCTCCCGTCGCACCATGCTGCGCGGCTTGGGTGTTTCCATGGCGCTGCCCTGGCTGGAGTCAGCGCGCGTCTGGGGTGACGAGCCCGGAAGTGAAAAAAAGTCGAGCGAAGCGCCCGTGCGTATGGCCGTGCTCTTTGCCGGTAACGGCTTCCACAGCAAGGAGTGGTGGGCGCGCGGCGAAGGCAAGGCGATGGAACTGGGCAAGGTGCTCGAACCCCTGAATGACCATCGCGAAAAATTGCTCTTCGTGCAGGGGCTGTACAACGCCGAGTCGATGAAGGGAAATATCCACTCCTCGCAGACCGGCAATCTTCTTTCCGGCGCACCGCTGGCCTCCGGGGGTGAGATCAAGAGCGGCACCAGCATGGATCAACTCCTGGCCCAGACCTATGGCCGGAGTACGAAGGTGCCCAGCCTGGTGCTCGGCTGCGAGAAGTCGAACCCTTCGGTACACAAGAATTATTCGATGCTCTACAGCTCGCATATTTCCTGGTCTTCGCCCACCACGCCCACGCCCCTGGAAATCTATCCCGCCCTCGCCTTCGATCGTTTGTTCAAGGACAGCGCCCAGAAGGGTGACAAGAGCGTGCTCGATGCGGTGATCGCCGATGCCGCGGACCTTCGCAAGCACATCAGCACGCGCGACCAGCGCAAGCTCGATGAATACCTCGACTCAGTGCGCGATGTGGAGCAGCGCATCGACAACGCAGGCAAACAGGGCGAACTGCAAGGCTGGCGCCCGACGCTGGACAAGCCCGACATGGATCGCCCGGCCGACGGCATCCCGCAAACAATCGCCGACCACATGAAGCTCATGTGCGACATCCTCGTGCTCGGCTTCCAGACCGACACCACGCGCATCACCACGCTCAAGCTCAACAACGATCACTCCTCACTCCGCTTCCCGCACCTTGGCGTGGATTACATGATCCACCATCTGCTCAGCCATTCGGACACGCCCGACTGGCTGAAGGTGAACCGGTTCTTCGTCGAGCAGTTCGCCTACATTGCGAAGAAGCTCGATGCGATTCAGGAAGGCGAGCGCACGCTGCTGGACAACTCGATGATCATGTTCTGCTCGAGCATGATGACGGGCAATCACAACAACGATCAGCTTCCGGTGGTCGTCCTGGGCAGGGGCGGCGGAAGGATCAAGACCGGGCGCGTGCTCAGCTATCGAGGCAAGGGCGAGCGGCAGATGTGCCGGCTGTACCTGTCGATGATGGACAAGATGAACCTTCGGCCGGAGCGGTTCGGCGACGCCAGGACGCCGCTGGACGAGGTGTGATCCAGCCGGCGTGCCTCTTCATATCGGGAGTCTGGGCTTGGAGTTCGCGCAAGCCCCGGCCCGACGAACCGTGGGCGCGCCACAGTCCGGGGCTTCGCCGAGCCTCAGCCCCAGCCACCCCTTCGCCGAGCCTCAGCGCCATTCCGCCCGATCTTCTCGGACCTGCGGGGCGACTTACCTTCATGTCCAAAGGGGCACGATCAAGTGGGTTCCCTGTTGCGGCGATAGAAACAGCAGGCAGGCGTGGAATTGAAGGGAAGCTGCAAATGGAGCGTCGGATGCACTCTTGGCGCGGGTTCACACTCGTGGAGATTTTGATCGTCGTGTCGATCCTCGGCATTCTAGCCGCGCTCGTGGTGCCCAAGTTTTCGGGTGCCACGGAGCAGGCTCGCTCCAGCGCCGCTCACACGCAGATCAACGCGATCCGCACCCAGCTTCAAGCCTTTGAAGCGGATCATCGGGGCCAGTTCCCGACGCTGGTGGACTTGCAGCAGGGTGCCCTGGATTGGGACGTGCTCACGGGCAAGACCGACGCGGACGGCACGCTGAACGCCGCGGGCGCCCTGGGGCCTTACCTTTCCGGTCCGCCGATGAATCCCTTTACCAAGAGCACGCTGGTGGTCGAAGCCGGTTCGCCGGTGGCGACGGCCGGCTGGACTTACGATGAGGACACCGCCACCGTGCGCATCATCATTCCTGCCGGGCTCGATCCGACGCAAGTGACCGACCTGGGCGCGGGCGACTACGAGCAGCCTTGAGCCCGCGGTTATCGGCCTGCATCGTGCGATCAGGCTGATCGCCTTCCGATTGTGCCGTTTGCAGCTTCGCGGATGACCGGTTCCTACCTCCGCCGCGCGGGTTGACTCACAATTCGACCGAATCTGGCCGACTAACAGGAAGACTGAACACCGCGGGGCGGTGGTACGTAGGATTCTGGCGAGGGCCCACATTTGCGGCCCGGCCCAATAGAAATATGCCCGAGGGAGGTATCCGGAATGAAGCGACTTCTGCTCATCGTGATCTGCGCCTTGACGATTGCCGGCTGTAACTACCACATCGATCCGCGCACGCAGGGCCGCCAGCCTCGCGAGTACGATTCGTTCGACGGTCGGGTTCAGGGCGCGGTGTTTCAGGGCAACGTCTCCCGCGGCGGTCGCCCCGCGACAGACCCGATGGCGGTGCTCGTTCGCAGCGAGGATCGGCAGAAGGAAGTCATCGAAAAAATGCTCGGCCACTACGAGCGGCTGATCAGCGAAGACAGTCGCCGCGCCGGCGAGGCCAGCGACTGGCTGGGCAAGTTCCTCAAGGAACACCAGGGCATCGCGCCCGACAGCGAACTGGCGATTGAGAATTCCATCCATTCGCTTCAGAAGCAGCGTGAGCGGGCCGTGGAACGCCTCGCCGCCGAGGAGAAGAGTGGCGTCAAGACCGTCATCGAAGAAGGCATCAAGAAAGTCGACGAGCAGATCGAGAAATTCAAACTCTATCAGGCCGAGCGGCCCGCTCTGGAGAAGGAATACAAAAAGCGCACCGAAGTCATCAACGATGCCAACGAGCGCATCCGTCAGTGGTCCAGCCGATACGAGCGCATTGCCAACACGCTCAAGTGGGTCAAGCAGACCCAGGGCGATGCGGATCCGGAGACCAATCTTCAGCTCAAGAGCGTGGCTGAGATTCTCAACCACAAGGATGAGCCGACCCGCATCACGACGATCCACTGGTTCGTCGATCTGGGCGGCCCCGATGCCGAGCAGGTTCTGCCCCGGCTGATGAAGATCGCCACGGACCGCACGGAGAGCGAGATCATCCGCAACGCCGCGCTCGTCGCGGTGGAGAAGATCGAAACGCAGCCGCGTCAGTCCAGCGGGCAGTGAACCTCCTGACACAATAATTCGACGCCCCGGCACGGCCATTGTGTGTACACACGATGGCCGTCGGTGTTTTATCACCTCTCCCAGGGCGCGAGGGAGCAGGATATGCTTTCACGCATGTCTACTTCCCATCCTCACGCCGTCGTCATGGCCGGCATTCCCGCGTCGAATCACTCGCTGTATCACCGCATGCGTTTCAGTGTCGGTGACCCGGCTGCTCTCCTCGAGCTGCCGCGCGAAGGCGGCGGGCGCGAGCGCGTGTTGATCATCCGCGACATCGAAATGCTCCGCGCCAGGAAACACGCCCGCGCCGATCGCGTGCAATGCCCCGCGGATTTCACGCCTGCGGCCGGCCTTTCGGGCGATCGTGAAACCGCCACTGCCCAGGCCGTCGCCGAATGCCTTCGCCGCGCCGGCGTCACCCAGGCCGTCGCCGATCGCACGCTGCCTTTGATTTATGCCCATGAGTTGAAACAGGCGGGCATTGTCGTGGAATGCGACACGCAACTGGGCGTGATGGATCGCCGGGCGAAGGATGAGCAGGAAGTGCAATGGCTGCGCGAAGCGCAGCAGGCGACGGAGTCGGCGATGAGACTGGCGTGTGAAACCGTTGCGAAGGCGGCGGTGCGGGGCGATAGTGTCCTCCTCCATGAAGGCTCATCTCTCACGGCTGAAAAACTCCGCGCCATCATCGACGTTCACCTGCTCCAACTCGGCTACGCCAACCCCACCAGCATCGTCGCCGCCGGCCCGCTCTGCGCCGACTGTCATGAACACGGTCACGGCGACCTGCACACCGGCGAATCCGTCATCGTCGACATCTTCCCCGTCAACCGCGCCACGCTTTACAACGGCGACTGCACGCGCACCGTCGTCCACGGCGAGGCGAGCGATGAACTCAAACGCATGCACCAGGCGGTCGTCGAAGCGAAGGCGGCGGCCATCGCGGCGATTCGGCCGGGCGTCACGGGTGAAGCCGTGCATCAGGCGACGGCCCAGGTGATTCAGCGCCACGGCTACCGCATGGGCTTGCCCCAAGGCCGCGCGGCCGACGACGACTGCACCATGCCGCACGGCACGGGCCACGGCATCGGGCTGGATGTTCACGAACCGCCGCTGCTCGCCGTGGGCGGGCCGGCCCTGGTGAAGGGCGATGCCCTGACCGTCGAACCGGGCCTCTACTGCCGCGCCTTCGGCGGCGTGCGCGTCGAAGATATGGTTATCGTCACCGACACCGGCTGCATCAATCTCAACACACTGCCGGAAGGGTTGGATTGGAAAGTCTGAGCACCATCCCGACAGGGTGGTGCTATTGGCGATCAGCGTGTTGACGCCGACTTCGCAACAGGCATTCGTGCGGGAATAGCACCACCCTGTCGGGAGGGTGCTCTCGGATGACTACAGACCGTCCGTGATGTAATGCTTCGGCGCGACGGAGGCGTGCGGGCGCGGCCGGCCGTTCCACAGGTAATACGCCAGGGCCTTCACATCATCGAGCACCAGCATCAGACAGGGCAGCACCGTCAGCACCATCACCGAAGACGCCGCGAGTCCGAAGGCGATGGTGATCGCCATGGGGATCAGGAACTTCGCCTGGAAGGATTGTTCGAGGATCAGCGGCATCAGGCCGAAGATGGTCGTGAGTGAGGTGAGGAAGATCGCGCGGAGGCGCGACTTTCCCGCTTCGACCAGAGCTTCCTGCACGCCTTTACCTTCGCGGCGTTCGTGGTTGTAGAACTCCACCAGCACGATGGAGTTGTTGACCACGATGCCCATCAGCGCGACGAAGCCGATGAGACTGAGAAACGTCAGGTCGAAGCCCAGCAGGTAGTGCCCCCAGATCACGCCGATGAGCGAGAAGGGGATCGCAGTCATCACGAGGAACGGCTGAAGGTAACTGGAGAAGAGCCACGCGAGGATCACGTAGATCCACATCAGGCCGATCATGAAGCCGGTAGGGAGGGAGCCGAACGCGTCAGATTGCTGCTCCTGCCGGCCCGCTGTTTCCACGCGCAGGAGCGGGTACTTGCTGCGGAAGGCATCGAGGTCGACCTTCGCGAGCACCGCTTCGGGGCTCAGGCCGGGGATAGTGGATGCGGTGACGGTCACCGCGCGCATGCGGTTGACGCGCTTGATGGTCGAGTAGGTCGCGCTGTCGTCGATATCCGCGATCTCACTCAGCGGAACGTTCTTCCCCTTCGGGCTGACGAGCCAACTGTTTTCGATCGAGTAAAGACTTCGCCGGCTCTTCTCACTGAGGCGCACGCGTACGTCAATATCTTCCTGATCGGCGGCGAAGACGTGGGCATCGAGCCCGTAGAGAAAACCGCGCACCTGCTGGGCGACATCGATCGAAGTGAAACCCAAAGCCGCCGCCCCGGGCTTGAGGCGGATGCGCAGTTCGATCTGGCCCAGGTCGCTGTTGTCGTTGATGTCGATGACGCCGAACTCTTTGGCGAGCGTCTGTTTCAGGTCGATCACGGCTTCATCGATGTGGGCGAAGTCCTCGCCGCGGATGCGGATGGTGATGCCCGGCCCGCCGGGACCGCCGGTGATCTCGTTGTAGTTGATGCGTTCGACTTCATCCATCAGGCCGCTGAGCCGGTTGCGGATGTCGTTGATGATGACGGGCGACTCGCGGTCGCGTTCTTCCACGGGCGTGAGCTCGACGAAGATCTGCGCGACATGCGGGGTGAACGCCTCGGCGGAGCCGGTCTCGATGTTGCTGCGCACCCCGACGAGCGTTTCGATGCTTTTGACTTCGGTCTTGAGGGAGCCGCAGACCGCTTCGATCTTGCTGACGATGTCGTTGGTCTTCTCGATGGGCGTGCCGATGGGCATGCGGATGTCGATGACGATGGTCTCGGCATCGCTGGACGGAAGGAAGTCGTACTTGACCCGGCCGCTGGGCATCGGATGCAGCATCGCCAGCGAGATCATGAGCAGGGCGACGGCGGCGGCGATGGTGGCGTAGCGGTTGCGGAGCAGGAAGCTGAGCACGCGGCCGAACGCGGGGACGATCTTCTCGAAGTATTTTTTGTCGCGCCACTGGCCGTAGCGGGTGATCCAGCCGGTGAGCAGGCCGGGGCGTTTGCGTTCGCCGCGCGCCAGACCGTGCCCCATGTGACTGGGCAGGATGACGATGGATTCGAGCAGGCTCACAAGCAGGGCGCAGGTGACCACCGCGGGCAGGGCGCTCATCAGGTCGCCGATGCGGCCCTTGATGAACATCAGCGGCAGGAACGCGACGATGGTCGTCATCACCGTGCCGACGACGGGCCACATCACCTGCTCGGTGCCGTTGATCGCCGCCAGCAGCGCGGGCTCGCCTTTGTAATGTTTCGACTCGATGTTCTCGGCGATCACGACGGCGTCATCGACGAGCATGCCCAGCACGATGATCAGGCCGAACATGGTGAGAAGGTTCAGCGTCACATCGACGACAGCCATGAGCACGAGTGTGCCCATCACGGCGGTGATGAGGCCGGTGGTCACCCAGATCGCGCCGCGCCAACTCATGAAGAGCATGAGGATGATGAAGACCAATGTTGCGCCGGTGGCGGCATTGCGCGTGAGCAGATCGAGCCGGCCTTCGACGAACCGCGCCAGGTCCGAGCAAGGCTCAATGCTCGCCCCCGCGGGCAGCGGGCGCTTCGAGTCATGCCCCAGTTCCCACGCCAGCAGTCGCGGCACCGGACTCGTCTGCCGGCTCTGCGGCTTGCCCGCCGTCTGCGATCTCATCTTCATCGCTTCAGGCCCGCTCGGTACGAATGGCTCCTTGTTGCGGCCATCCACATACGCGCGGACCATCTCGGCCATGGTCACGATGTCCTGCTCGCCGACCTTGAACACCGTCAGCGAAGCGGAAGGCTGGCCGTTGAAGCGCGTGAAAACCTGTTCATCGACAAAGTCTTCGCTGATGGTGGCGACATCACTGAGGCGAATGGTCGCGCCGCTGGCGGTGCCGCGCAGGACGATCTGCGAAATCGCCGCCGCCCGTTCCTGCACGCCCATCATGCGGATTTTCACGTTGCCCGTCCCGGTGCGCACGGTGCCGCCGGGCACTTCGCGCATCCAGCCGCGCACGGCTTCGGTGATCTGCGGCAGGCTGATGCCGTGGCTCAGCATCGCCGCCTGATTCACATCAATGCGGATCTCATAGTTCCGCACCCCGCCAATGAGAATCTCGCCCATGTTCGGCAGCTCGCGCAGGTCATCGCGTATGCCGCGGATCGCCCGCTTCATCGAATCCTCATCCACCTGGCCGAACACGTTCACGCGGATCACCGGCAGCTTGGGCTCGAATAACTGCACCTGGATCCGCTCCGCCTCGCTGGGCAGATCCTGAAGTGAATCGATCCTCCGCTCGACTTCGTCCAGGGCTTTGGAAGTGTTGATGCCTTCGCGGAACTCGACGACGATGCCGCCGCCGCCCTCGGCGATGGTGGTGTACAGGTCGTCGATCTCATCCAGCTCGCTGAGCTTGTCCTCGACCTTGATCGCCAGCGCCTCTTCCACCTCTTCAGGCGAAGCGCCCGGATAAGGCATCGTGACCATGGCCTGATCGGGATTGACCTCGGGAAAGAATTCGCGGCGAAGCGTCAGGCCAAAGAGCAGGCCGGCGACCAGGATCGCCATCCAGAGAAGATTGACAGGCACCGGCTTATTCACGCCGAAGCGAGGCAGACTCATGGCTTGGCCTCCGCGCGGTTCGCTTCAGGCTTGAGCGTTGTCGCTTCGGGCGGCGGAGTCGTTTCGGGTTCCTTCGGCAGCACCGGCGTGACGTGATCGCCGTCGCGCACCGCGATCGAAGCGTTCACGATCACCAGTTCGCCCTCCTTCAAAGGCTGCGCGTTCTTCAGCAGCACGGCCCACTGATCGTCCGGCAGGCCGAACTCCGGCAGCTTCTTCTCGCTCAGGTAATCGATCGCCACCACGCGGCTGCGCACCAGACCCTCCTCGACCACCATGATGCGCCCGGTGCGGATCGACCTTCGCGGCACGACCCAGCGCATCTCGACCTGATCGCTCCAGGCGGTGGCGGAAAGGAACTGGCCGGGGGTGATGAGCTGATCCGTCGCGCCGGGACCGGTCGCTTTCAACCGCTCGGTCTGATCGACTTCGATGTACGCGGTCATGGTGCGCGTGGCGGCATCATCCTCCGGTGAGAGCCGGCGCACCTTCGCTTCGCAGAGGAGCTTGCTGTCGCTGGAGGATTGCAGTTCCACGGTGGAGCCGACGAGCACCTGATGCCTCGCCGCAGCGGGGAGCTGCACCGCCACTTCGATCTTCGCGGGGTTCACCACCCGCGCCACGCGCTGCCCCAGCGCGACGTTCTCGCCGATCTCCACATCGATCGACTGGATCACGCCATCGATCGGACTGGTGATCCTGCATCGCTTCACGTTCAGATCCGCCAGCTCGTACTGCTGCTGCTGGGTGTTGAGGGCCGCCTGCCACTGGAGGCGACGGGGCGGGAATTTGTCGAGCATCTCCCGCGACTGGAGCAGCCCTCGTTCGACGATGAGCAGACTCTGTCTGGCGGCATCGAGTTCGCGAGGCTTGCCGGCCGCGCCTTTGAAAACGTCTTCGACGCGCTTCAGTTCGTTGCTCGCGATCTGGACTTCCATCTCGTCGATGGCGATTCTTTCCTTCAGCCGTTTCTCTTCGATGTCGAGCGTGGTGAGCTGGGCCTGGAGGTCATCCAGCTTTTCTTTGGCGATGGCGCGTTGTTTCAGATAGTCGCTGTCATCGAGCAGGACGACGGTGTCGCCGAAGTGGATGGGCGTGCCGGGCAGCAGGGCGGGTGATTTGTCCTTGACGATGGCGGCGACGCGGGCGGGGACATCGGCCGAGTCCAGGGCCCGGGCGTTGCCGAAGCCGTTCCACTGGCGTTGCAGTTGGACCGCGCGGGCGGAGAAGACTTTCACCTGGGGCAGGGTGGTCTTGGGGGCGGCGGTCTCGGTCGTCGGCGCGGTGGTCTGCAACGTGTAGGTGATGCCGATGCCTACCGCCAGGATGAGCAGCACCACCACGGCGCGTGTCGTCCACGCCAGCCAGGTTTTTCGAGAGCTTTCGTTCAAGCGTTGAAGTCCTGCCAAGGCACCGGCAAAGGGCGAATCGCCGTGGCGCGTAAGGGGTCAGGGATTCTAACCTACATGGCGCGATCCATCAGGGATGCACCACGTGCTGCGACAATAGGACGCAGCACGTGGTGCATCCATGCAAAAAGCCCAGGGATTGCTATCCCTGGGCTTTGGGCTGTTTTTGTAGTTCAATCGTGACTCTTACTTATGCACCGTGTGGCATGCCTTGCAATCCGACGCGGCCTTCAGCGCGGCAATGCCTTTGTCATCACCTTTCACCACCAGTTCTCCCGCCGCGACCAGCGCTGTCGACTTGTCCTTCCAGCTCTTCTCATCACCTTTCTTCGGCTTCATCGCCGCCAGCGACTGGTAATAGCCCAGCAGTTCCTTCAGCTCGGCCGGATTCGATTTCTTCGCCAAGGCCCGCTTGAGGATCGTGTCGTCATCTTTCTTCGGATCGCCTTTGTGCGCCTTTTCCATGATCGCCTTGATCGTCAGTTCGCCCGGCTTGTCAGGCGTGGTGGCGACGGGCTTCACTTCCTTGGGCGCTTCCTTCGGTTCTTCCCAGCCGCGGTTGATGTAGATCCCCGCGATGGCCTTGCTCAGGTCCGCCGCGCCTTTGTCGGTGACCTTTGTCTGCCAGAGGTAAATCTTCTTGAGGTTCTTAAGGCCCTTGAGTTGATCGAGGCCGTTGTCGCCGACTTCGGTGGCGTAGAGGTTGAGGTACTCGAGCTTGGCCATGCCTTTGAGATGAGCGAGGCCGGCGTCGGTGACTTTTGATTTTTCCAGATGAAGATGCGTCACATCAGCGAGGCCGGCGATCTGCGCCAGGCCTTTGTCGGTGATGTCCGTGCCCGCGAGGTTGAGCTTGGTGACCTTGGGCAGAAGCTTGACCTGGCCGACGACGCCATCGGTGCCTTCCTTGCCGGAGAGGTTGAAGAGAATGTCCAGGTCATCCGAGTTGCTGGCGACGCGAAGAACCAGGCCGCCGTGAGCCTGGATCTTGTCGATGGCGGCCTGCTGCGCGGGGGTGAAGGTGATGTCCTTCTTTTCCGTCGTTTCCGCGGCGATCACGACGCCGACGAGGGCGGTCAGAACGAGGGTCGCGGCGAGTCGTGACTTGGTCATATAGGTTCTCCAGCGAGCCGAAAACAGAGGAAGGCGAGAAACGAAGGTCAAACCGCCGCGCGGCGGAGTGGACTGAAAACAGTCTAACAGACATGGGGCAGGTACAAAGATGGGATTGATTTCCCTCCCAGGGCAAACGCATGTACGCCAAAACGACCCCTGAACCACGTTCGTGCGCGCGGCCGATCCTCATTCTCGCATCAAGAAGGCAGGTGCCTATCTAAGGAAACAATGTTTCTCGCTCAAATTCGGGGTACATGTGTTTGCCCTGAAACCCCTCGCCCCTTCTTTTGACAAGCTCTCGGCCGCAATCAATACTTGGTAGGACTTTTTCCCAGTCTCCTCAACATCTGGTACACCGGAACTGTGGGATGCGCTGCCCTTACTGTTCTGTCGATAATGACAAGGTGATCGACTCCCGCGCGACGGACGGGGGCGCGGCCGTGCGCCGTCGCCGGCAGTGCGTCGCCTGCGGCAAGCGGTTCACCACCTATGAATACGTCGAACGCAGCACGCGGCTGGCGGTGATCAAGCGTGACGGCAGCCGGGTGCCTTACGATCGCGACAAGCTGCTCTCCGGGCTGGACAAAGCCTGCTGGAAGCGGCCCGTCAAGGCCGAGCAGCTCCAGAAAATCGTGGATGAGGTCGAAGAAGAGATTTTTCGCACGCACGATCGCGAAGTCGAATCCAGCGCCATCGGCGAAGCCCTGGCGGAGCGCCTCAAGCGCGTCGATCAGGTGGCCTACGTGCGATACGCCAGCGTGTACAAGCAGTTCCGCGACCTGGATGATTTTCTGGAGGAAGTGCGCGAAGTGCTGGCGACCTCGCAGCCGGTGCAGCCGCCCGAGCAGGGGAAGTTGTTTGAGGGATGAGGAAGAAGGGACGAAGGGACGGAGGAACGGAGGAACGAAGGGAGGGAGAAATGCACGCACGCGCTGTTGCCCACATTTTTTACTCCGCCCCTTCGTGCCTTCGTCCCTCCGTTCCTCCGTCCCTTCCCCCCAACATTTTTTCTCGCCCCCTTTCGCCGCCGTCCGATCAGGAACATAGGGCGTTGTTATCAGAGCATTGGCGCGGAGGGCGCCAACCGATAACGCCTTGAAGTAAACGAAAAGGAGTTCGCATCATGGCTAAATTAGCCAGCCGTTTCGGAAAGTTCGTTCAATGGTTCAAACGCAGCAAGCAGACGCCTGCGGTAAAGGCGGAGCCGACTTATCGGACCGCCCCCGGCACCGCCACCGCCGTCGCCGATCCTGAACCCGCCTACGAAGAACGCGCCATCGAAGCGCCTTCACGCAGGATCACCAAAGAGAACGCGATCGACAAGCTCACCCGCGGCTACGAAGAGGTCGTCGACCTGATGACCAGCGTTCGCAGCCACATGCAGCAGCAGTCCGAGCGCAGCGAGCGATTGCTCACCATGCTCCAGGGCCTGCCCGACGCCTTGAAGAGCCTGCCTGAAGCGACGCGCAGCCAGACGCGCACGCTCGAAACCATTCAGAGCAGTCTCGCCAGCCAGGCGCAGAATCAGTCGCGCCTCACCGATGCCCTCACCGGCCTGGCCAAGACCACGCATCAGCACGAGTTGGCCATGACCGCGATCGGCCAGCAGTTGGATGCGGGTCATCAGCGCAGTGAACAGATTCTTTCGAGTTTTACCGCGCTCTCCGGAACGCTCGGCCGCATGAGCGAAGCGACCGAGATGAGCACCGGCCTGCTCCAGCGCATCGCCCAGCAGGAATCGCAGGCAGCCGAGCAGGTCCGCCAGCTTTTTCTGCGCAACCAGAAGCAGATGACCACGATGTCGGTCATCAGTTGGTCGCTCGCCCTCGTCGCGCTGACTGTGGCGGGATACGTGGCGGTGAGCGTGGGCAAGATCGCGGGTATGTCGCCGGCAGCGGTGCACTCGCCGACGGTCAGTGCGCCGACCGCGCCGCAGGTGCCTGCCGCGACGCCCCCGACGCCCCCGGTGTCGGCCAGCATCAGCACGAACGTTTCGCCCCCGGCCGTCCCGCTCGCACTGACCAAGCCGGCTGAGACTGAATCATTCGCAACCCAGCCCACAACGGTCATCGCCTCACCTTCGCTTGATCTGCTCAACGACATGCCGATTTTCACCGGCTCGCTCCTGAACGACTCGGCCGCCGAGGCCTCGCTGAGCGAACTGATCAAAGCCCAGGTGAACGCGACGCCACTCTTGAAGGAGCCGGCCAACGACGATTGATGAGAATTGATGAGACATCGAAATAGTGGAGAAACCCGCTAGTGGAAGTGGGGACGCCGCCCGAATGCGAGGCGGCGTTTTTTTTGTTTCCGGTTCATCCCAGAATGGGCTTGACTTAGAACTTATATGTTATATGCTCAAGTGGAATAACCTGTTGCGTGGCCCAAACACGCGTTCGGATGGAATCCTTTGGACGAGTTGTTGAAGCGTCGAGTCGATCAGTGAGGTTTCAGGGTTGACGCCCAACAACTGTAGTGCGTGTTCCATCTTGACCAACTCTTTGCGCCGTCACCGCGCGGCCAGAGGAGGCAACGATGCCGTTGATCAAGATGGAAGTGGCGATCTCCGGAAAGATATTCCTTGCAACGGAAGCCATGCCCGAGGAACGGGAAGCGTTTCGAGTTGCCTCACAATTGGTTCGCGAAGACCCGATTGCGAACTCGGAACTGTATCGCGGCAAGACGGACTCGAAATATGCCCTGCGATTCTTCCGATTCGGTGGATGTGTCGCTTACTTCCATTACATCATGACTGGCGATCCACAGACCGACCTTATTCGAGTGGCATCATGCAAACGGTCAAAACCAAGAAGAAAAAACGAGTGAAGCGCGGACCGAAGGTTGAATCTAGACGAGCAGTCCGATTCGTTGTCGAAGGGAGCAGAACGACCCACGCACTCGTGCCGATTGACGAGTATGAACGGCTCCTGATGGCCGAGATGGCGACCGAGGCTGAGCGGGTGTTGGACGATCCAAATACCGAGTGGGTTGACGTCGATGACCTCTTTGCGGAATTCGCCGCTGAGCGCGTCACCGCCGCGCGAAAGGCCCAGGGCGTCACACAGCAGGAACTGGCCAACCGGCTCGGCATGGCGCAGACGCAAATCTCGCGCATCGAGCGCAATCCGGATCGCACCACCGTTCGCACCCTCAAGCGCATCGCCAAGGCGCTGGGCGTGGACGTACGCAAGCTCATCGGCTGACCCGCCGGGGGCATGGCCCTTCGTCCTCTTCCCTCCCACTTCAATCCACCCGCGCCAGCGGCTGCGCCTGCCGCCCATCCGCGCCCGTGTCATCCAGCAGCTTCGGCTTGCGCTGTAGCTCGTCGATCGCAGCGTTCGCTTTCGACAAGGCCGCGCGCGTCGTCGTGAGTTCCTGTTGCAACTGAACGGTCTCCAATCGCAGCGAGCCGACATCGCCGGCCAGGGCATCGGTCTGGCGCGTCGCCTGTGCGAGCTGGGTCTGATGCCACGTCGTGGTCGAACCCGCCCACCACAGGATGATGCCGCTGACGATCGCCAGAACCGCCGCCACCATCCATCCGCTGCGCATGATCAGCCGCTGCTGCGCCTGGTGAAGCGTGCGAGTTTGTGCCAGGAGCGTACACGTCGCATCAAGCCGGCCCATCAGCGCAGCCAGTCGTTCGTCATATTCCACAAAGAGTGACACCGCATCTTCGACGACGCCTGCCGAGGTCGTCGCGCTCGTTGAGCCAGAGTTGGAACCCTGACCCGCCACCGCGTCCGCCGCCTTCGTCGCGGCATCGGTGCTGATCGCCGCGTCGGGTTTCACCGGGGTCACAGGCGTGACAGGTTCGCCTTCTTTGCTCGCATCAAGCACCGTCGGCGGCTGCGAAAGCAGATTCGACAAACCCTTGCCCAAACGCTTGCGGCGCGAGGCCGGCGGCGAAAAGGGCGCGCCGTCCTCAGTGGTCTGGGTTGTGGTGGAAGGTGAATCGTTACGAGAGGCGTCATCCATGACGGGGGCTCCAGTGCATCCTGCGTGATTGTCAATCTGAACGCGGTTCAGTGTAACACGGTTTGCGAAATGAGAATAGCCGCAGATGTACGCCGATGAACGCAGACATCAATTCTTATCCAATCCCCATCCGCGTTCATCCGCGTTCATCGGCGGCCATTTCAACCGCCTGACTTCACTGTCTCACTTCGCCTGCGACGCATCACTCTGATTCGTCGCCGGCACAGGCACCGATGCGGGCGTCGTGTCCGCGTCCTTGTAAACGCTCTTTACATACGAATCCAGTTCAAACCACGATGACTCGCCCTGCTCCAGCAGTTTCGTGCGATCGCGCGAAGGACGGTCCGGCAGCGCCAGGCGCCAGGCCTGGAAAAAATACACATCGTGCTCGCGCATCTTCTCGTACACCTGCCGACTGATCACCGCGCTGCGAAACGGCGGCACCTCCAGCACGAGGCCCAACGCCCCGCGCACGCGCCCCATGTGCGGCGGGCGCAGCGGCGACCAGCCTGCCGGCTCGAGCATCTCGCGCGTCACGCCGATGCCCCAGAGCATCACGCTCGCCAGTACCGTGTGGCCGTCTTCCGTCGGCAGCTTGCCGCCGTGCGTGAGCATGTCGCCGCCGAGCTTCGCCGCCTCCGTGTACACCACGCGCATCGGCTCGAACAGGTCGATGAACTTCACCTTGTTGATCCCCGCGATGCCCTGCGCGCTCATTGCCATGCGAAAAAGCGTGCGGTTGTAGCCGCCCTTGTTGCCGCCTTCGACATCGCCTGTCTGCGAAGCGGGGGCGCTCATGATGATCACTTCGCGCACGCCTTCGTACGCTTTCACCTTCGCGATGAGCTTCGTGAGGCTGTCTTCATAAGTCTGGATGCGGGCGTCATCGGGCGGGAGGTTTTTGCCGTCGTTGATCCCCAGGCAGAGGAAGACCACGGTGGGTTTGCTCATGCCCAGGAGTTCGTCGATCCATTCGAGGGTGGAGGCAGCGGTCGCGCCGTCCCTGCCGCCGTTGAAAAAGCGCAGGCCGAAGGAAGGCTTCATGGCGAGCAGTGCGGTGGCGAAGGCGCGGTTGTAGAAGCCCTGCTGGGTGAGGTCATCGCCGACAAAGAGAATGCGATCGCCCTTGTGCACGACTTCGTCGAACTTCAAAGGCTCGCGCTGGATCGGCTCGGGCTTGACCGTGGCCTCGTTGGCGATGCGCTCCTCGCGCTTGACGACGACTTCGCCCTCGGGACCGGTGGCGGAGGCTTTGACCTCGCTGCCGCCGCCGTCGTGCTGAACCATCGGCGACTGCTGACAGGCGGTCAGGGTGAACGCGAGAATGAGAAGTACTGTGCGATGCATTGTGAAAACCTCCGAAGCAGTCCGGTGTGATCGTGTTCTACATCGGTTCGCGGCGGCAGGGTCGGCAAAAGTGAAAAGGGGCGGCCGATAATGTTGGGGTTGATTCTGGTCAGAGCCGGATTCTGTGAATCCGGATCGTGAGGCTCAATGCCGAGCGATCCGAAAGTCCGGACTCACAGAGTCCGGCTCTGATCAATCGGCTCGGATCAATCACCCGATCAACCGCTTCATCTCGCGCACGGCTTCGCGCAGGCCGATGAAGACGGCGCGGCTGACAATGGCGTGGCCGATGTGCAGTTCCTTGATGCCCGCCAGCTTTGCGATGGGTTGCACATTCAGATAGTTCAAGGCGTGCCCCGCGTTGAAGTGCATGCCCGCGGCCCGGATCCTTGCCCCCGCATCCGCGATTTTCTTCAGCTCAGCCGACAGTTCTTCGCACACGAACTCCCCGCCCGCTGCGTGGAAGGCGTGGGCATAAGGTCCGGTGTGAATCTCGCAGAGCTGAAAGCCCGCCTCGGCTGCGGCGTCGATCTGATTCGCCTGGGCATCGATGAACGCACTCATCGCAATCCCCGCATCGCTCAGCTTCTTCACAATCGACTTGAGCCGCTTGCTATTAGCCGCGACGTTGAGCCCGCCTTCGGTGGTGACTTCCTTGCGCCCTTCGGGTACGAGCGTGACCAGGTGCGGCTTGATCCTTGCCGCGACCTTCACCATCTCATCCGTCGCGGCCATCTCCAGATTCAGATTGCACTGACACATGCCTTTGATGCGCTCGACGTCGTGGTCCTGTATGTGTCTGCGGTCTTCGCGCAGGTGAACGGTGATGAGGTCCGCGCCGCCGAGCTGCGCTTCGACCGCCGCCCAGACCGGGTCGGGCTCGTAGGTTCGCCGGGCCTGACGAATGGTGGCGACGTGATCGATATTGACGCCGAGTTGGGGCATAGGAGAGCTATCAGCAATGAGCTTTCAGCGGTCAGCTTCGGAGTGCTGCGGGGCGGACCCCGCAGCTATGATCCACACAGCGCATGTGGTTTTCACTTTGTACTTGCGGCCACTTACCCCTTCGCCGTCGTCGCTTTGATGATCTCCGGCTTCTCGTAGGGCTTACCGATGAGCAGCAGGTTGGCGGCGATGCCGATGGAACTGTAGGTGCCGATGAGCACGCCCACGACCATGGCGAAGGCGAAGCCGTGGATGCCTGAGCCGCTGCCGCCCAGGACGTAGAGCATCAGCGAGGCGAGGATGGTCGTACCGCTGGTGAGCAGGGTTCGGCTGATGGTCTGATTCACCGAATCATTGATCATGTCCGGCGTGGCGTGGGCGAGCCGTCCGCGGTTCTCACGGATGCGGTCGTAGACGACGATGGTGTCGTTGAGCGAGTAACCCACGATCGTGAGGATGGCCGCGACCATGGCCAGGTCGATCTTGAAATCGCTCAGGCCGAAGATCGAGCCGAGGAAGCCGTCGTAGAGATAGTGCGCCAGGGCGACGGCACCGAGTGTGATGGTCACGTCATGCGCCAGGGCGGCAATCGCGCCCAGGCTGTAGCGAAGCGAGCCGAAGCGGAACCAGATGTAGGCACCGATCGCCAGCAGGCTCAGCAGCAGGGAGATGATCGCCTGCCGCTTCATGGTGCCGGAAACCTGGCTGGAGAAGTTCTGCACGCTTTCGAAGACGTTCTCGCGGGTGAGGGCATCGATGACGAGTTTCCACTCGCTGCCCGCCAGGCCATCGGGGTTCTTGAAGCTCTGCACGTTGTCCGCGTAGTTGGTCGCGCGGTCGGTAATGACCACGACCACGCCGCTGTAGAGCGTGCCCTTGTCGTTGGCGCCTTCGCGTTCGCCTTCGGTCTGATTCGCCGCGGGCGTCAGGCCGATGACGCGCACTTCGCGGCCGCTGTACTTCTCGTAGGCCGGCTGGTTGCGCTGGCGATTGATGCGACCCGCCAGGTGATCGACCGTCGAGGGCGGCGAGAGTTCTTCCATCACGATCGCGACGCCACCGATGTAGTCACTGACGTTTTCACCGGTCGTGCGGTTGATGCTCTCGCCCAGGTTGTCGCTCACGATCGGGTACACATTCTCCGGCACGGTGACCGCGCCGGGTTCGTTGATCGTGCCGCCCGCGGGCGCGCCTTTGAAGTGAATCGGGCGATTGACCGTGAGCTGCGCCTTGAACGCCTCGGCGATGCTCTCGCTCACCAGCTCGTTGTCTTCACTGAGCACAGCCACGCTGAACTCTTTGACCTTGCCTTGCGCGGTCGTGTCGCCGATGGCGATGACCGAGGCGGATGTGCCGCGAAGCCAGGGCATTTCCGCGGCCTTGGCATCCAGGCCGCGGGCTTTGCGGGCGGCTTCGAGCTTTTCAGCCGTGTCGGTAAGCTGCTTCCGCGCCTCGGCCAGCGTGAGTTCCTTGCCCGGCGCGACCTTGAAACTCACCTGCGTACCCGAGCGGAATTCGATATCCAGCAGATCCACGCCGCGGCTGAAGACCAGCACCAGACTCAGCACGCAGAGCACCGCGCTGATGCCGCCCATCACTTTGAACGACTTCGTCCAACTGATGTTCGGGTGCAGAATCTTGCCGAGCTTGGGCAGAACCGTCGGCAGCATCGAGATCTTCTTCGGGTTGGACCACTCGACCCAGTAGTTGAAGAACACGCGGGTGACGAACACGGCCGTGAACATCGACGCCACGATGCCGATGCCCAGCGCCACCGCGAAGCCCTTCACCTCGACCGTCGCGAAGTAGGCGAGAATCACGCAGGTGATCAGCGTCGTGATGTTGGAGTCGACGATGGTGACAAACGCGCGATCGTAACCCAGCCGCAGGGCGGTCTTCACATCCGCATTGCGACCCAGCTCTTCGCGCACACGCTCGAAGATAAGCACGTTGGCATCAACCGCCATACCGATGACCAGCACGATGCCCGCGATGCCCGGCAGGGTGAAGTTGGCCTGGAGCATGCTCATCACGCCGAGGATGATGACGATATTGAAGAGCAGCGCGAAGTCCGCGACCAGGCCGCTCCAGAGGTACCACAGCGCCATGAAGACGCAGATGACGACCATGGACCAGATCACGGCGTTCTTGCCGCGGTTGAGATTGTCCTGTCCCATTTCGGGGTTGAAGAACTTGGTGCTGATGGGGCGATCCGAAAGCGAGGCTTTGAGCGAGCCGGCGTTGAGGGTGCGTACGAGGTACTTGATTTCACTCTGGCTGAATTTGCCGGTGATGATGCCGCGCGAGCTGATGGTGGCCTGGAGGGTGGGCGTGGTCATCACGCGACCATCGAGCACGATGGCCATGGGAAAGCCGGGGCGATCGTCGGTCGGGCCGTAGTTGCTGGTGAGGCTGGAAAGGTTTTGCGCGCCGACCGTGTTCATGGTGAAACCGATGGCGGGGAAGCCGGAGCTGTCGCGATCTTCAAACGCCTGCGTGACCCGCCAGCCGTGCTCGGCAGCGGTGAGACGCGAGTTAGGCGAATCGGAAAGGAGGATGTAGTACTTGTCGCCGTAGCGCTCGCCGACGAGGCCTGGCGCGGGCGGTGCCTGTGAACTCTGGTAGGAGCGGAAGTAGCCGGCCGGGTCCGCATGCAGCCTCTTGCGGGCGTCTTCCGTCTCGGCGAACTGCTTCACTTCATCAATCACAAACCATCGGTAACTGGAGGAATCGCCCGCGAGCGGACCTTGCTTCTGAAGGCGCTCACGATACTCCTGATACGCGCCGGTATCGCGCGCGGCAATGCGGAACTCCAGTACGCCTGAGCCGCGCAGCAGGGCGATCAGGTCTTCCGGATCATCCAGCGGGCCACGCCTGGCGTCATAGGCGGCGTGAGCTTCGGCGACTGCGGCGATCTGTTCGGCGCGTTCGGGGTGTTCGGTCTTGAGCGCCGCAATCGCTTCGCCGCGCGTCATCGCAATGCCCGCGTCCAGCTTCTCTTCCAGGGCGATGTCGGGCAGCTTCAGAATGCGATCGATCTCGCTGGGCGGAATGTTGGTCGCCAGCATCGCCTTCATGGAAGGCTCGAAGGTGTTCTTCGCTTCGGTGAACGCGGCAAGCTGCACGGTGGCGGCCTTGCGGAACTCTTCCGCGCGCTTCTTCGCTTCATCGCGCTGGTCCTGCGTCGATTCGGGCGGCAGCTTGTCGAAGGTCTCTTCCGCCTTGGCGGCCAGCTCCAGCGCTTCGGTCATCGGCCCCCGCAGCTTCTCCATCTCGCGGTGGGCCTTTTCCAGCTTCGCCAGCAGTTCATTGCGGCGTGCGCTCTTGCCGGCGATCAGGTTCAGCATGCTGTCGCGTTCATTCGGCGGGAGCTTGAGCGCGCCTTCGACGCGGAAGCGGGTGACGTTGCCTTCGCGCAGGGCGTCGAAGGCGGCGATGTAGGCATCGCGGTAGACGCGCACATCAGCCGGCGCAAGCGATGCCTGAATCTCAAGCCGGTTGCCGCCCGCCTGACGCCAGACGAGGTTGCGCACACCGGTGGGATCGACGCGCTGACTGAGGACATCGCGAATCTGTTCGATGGCGGTGGTGGCATCCTGCCCGGGCGGGACTTTGACTTCATAAGTGAGCACGAACCCACCGGCCAGGTCCATGCCGGGTTTCACGCCGTTTTGGATCAGCGACAGCACGCACAGGGCGATGACGACGAGAATGAGAATAGGCTTCCAGGTCGGTTGCTTGTTCATGTTGAAGAGTCCGGATCAGGGCCCAGGCCCAGGGATGAGTTCGAATCGTTGTACGTTGACGCGGGTGGCACGCCTCGAGGCTTGCCATCCAGGTGATGAGCCAATGTTGAATCGTTGGAAGTATCGCTGAGGGACGATTCCCGGGTCGAGCGTGCAGATGAAACGAACCGAGCCGCGCGATCGCCCGGCGAAGAAGTGAGTCAGAAGGTCGGCGGAGGCAGCGGCAGTTGCTGCGGCACGAAGGCCGGCGCGACGACAGGGTCAGCCGCGACGGCGACGGGGTCCAGGCTCAGAGCCCAGGCTTTGCGGTTGGTCGCATGTTGCGCCAGCCAGGCGGGCGCGGTGCCGCCGTCGCGGTCGATGGTGTGCAGGCGAAGATCACCCTCGCGATCCTGCCCCCGCGCGACGCTGCGACTGTTGACCTCGCGGTCCTTGGCGATTCCGATCGCCGGCGCCCCGGCATCACTGGCGGCCTTGGGCTCCATCGCCTGCGGCAGGGCCGCGGCATCGGCGGCATTACAGGCGCAGATCACCACCGCGGTGGCAAGCCAGGCGAAGCGGGCGAATTGGCGGGTGAAGGAAAGCACGGAATGTGGCAATTATGCATCCGGAAGGCGGGCGGTCAAGTTCCGATTGCGTTATTCAGCCTTTTGCGACCAAGCCCGATGGCGAGCCGGCGAGCCGTCGGGGTATCTTCCCAATTCCCCCCACATACCCCGACGGCTCGGCAACCCTCGCCATCGGGCTTGCCTCACAGCCAACCAGCGAAAGCGTTCCAGATGCCCGCGAACAGGAGCACCACGATCATCACACCGAACACGATGAGGATCACCATCGCCACCCGCCTCACGATCGGATGCGGCTCCGCGTTCGGATCACGCTTCGAGGGTGTGTAGCCATTCAAGTCCGACTCGACATGCTCTTGCGAGTACGGCGCGAAGTCGGCCGCGGTGCCTTCAAAGTGAACGCCGCAGTACTCGCAGCGCGTGGACGCGGCGACGATCAGTTCCCCGCAATGCGCACAGACGACACGCGCGGGATCATCCCCAACCTTATGAAACTTGTAGTTGTCAGAGTCTGACATCACTTCGATTCATGGCGATCACTGCACACACAGCGTCGCCGTCTCGATCGGATTGCGAAGATCCACATGCAGATCAAGGAACAACACGTTGCCCTTGCCCGTGAACAGGTTGCCGCCCATCGGCATGTGATAGGTCGCGATGCAGTCAGGTCCGACGCCCAGCGCGCCGTTGTTGATCGACACCGAACTCAATCCCGGCACGACCCACGTATTTTCTTCGGAGTAGAAAAGCATTCGCGAAGGCTGGCGGATCACGCGCGGCGTCTGCCATTTGTAGCCCGCCCAGCTCTCAGCGCCCATGCTCGCGTTCATCGAGTACGCATACACCGGCACGATGCCCGCGCCCGAGTCGCCGCAGTAATAAGGCTGATCGCCGAACTTGTAGACCCGCATGTAGGTCGGGCACAGGTACATGTCGTAGTTGTTGATGTAACGAAACAGCAGGCCGTCGGTCACCCGCTCCTTCTGATGCCAGTCGTGCCAGCAGGTGACGTGGCGGGTCCACTGAAACGCGGAAGCGAATTTGCCGTGGTTGGCGACGGTGTAGCTGATCGCCGCCTGGCCGATCTGATTCAGTCGGGTGGCGCAGATGGCGACCTCCGCGCTTTCCTTGGCACGCTGGAGCGAAGGCAGCAACATCGAGATGAGCAGGACAATGAGGGTGACGACCAGCAGCATCTCCACCAGCGTGAAGCCGCGACGGGTTGTGCCGGAGTCGGGGGACATGGAACCACCTCGCCTGAAAAGAGCGGGATCGGCAGCTTCCAACATCATACCGATGGCGCGGGCTTTACAAGCAATTTTGTTGCAATGGGTCCGGAGAGATCGGAGAGATAGGTCGGGCGTTGAGATGAGGCCTGATCACCCGACAACATCGAGTCGGCCGCCCTTACCCGGTTCGATGGACCTGCCTTGCGACAGTTCCGCGGCAGTCTCCAGAAGCGAAAGCACCGCAGCCCCCTCCTGCTGGGCGACTTCCCTGGCCTTCACCGCCACCTTCATGCTGATATCGGCGGCGACATGGCTCTGCGTGTATTGACTGATAGCGGCTGCGTCGGTCATGAGGACAACATCGGCTGATTTGAGCGTGGCAATGAATCATACTGATCGACTTCGCGATCGGGCGACCGCAAAGTTGATGACTGATTCCGCGCTGAATCGAAGTGCGAAACGTGGGCACGCACGGTCCCCAACTCTCACATCACAAACGGCGGCTTGCTGACATCCCCCTTTACTTCGATCCGTTCCACCGCGATTGCCCTGCGCGTGGCCGGGTCGATCTCCATATAGATGCCGCAGGCCCGCGGGTCGCCTTCAGCCACTTCAAATGGAGCGTGCATGGCCGTGGTCATGTGCGTGACCACCGCTTCGACCTTGCGCCCTAGCACGCTGGTCATCGGGCCGGACATGCCAAGGTCGGTCTGGTAGGCGGTGCCGCCGGGGAGGATGCGGGTATCAGCCGTGGCGACATGCGTGTGCGTGCCGAGTACGGCGGCGACACGACCGTCGAAGTACCAACCCATCGCCTGTTTCTCACTGGTGGCCTCGGCGTGAACCTCGACGATGACAATCGGATCCTTCGCGGGCAACTCGCTGAGGATCTGATCCGTGGTCATGAACGGATCATTCGCGGGCAACGACATGAAGATGCGTCCCAGCACGGTGAGCACATAGATCGCCGGCAGCTTCTCGCTCTCGCCTTCCACCGGCTTCGGATCGACACGCATCCATCTCTTGCCTTTGGCGGCGCTGGGCAGGTTGGCCGGGCGGATGATGTTGCTCTCGCGTTCGAGGACGCTGGTGATCTCCGCTCGCTTGTAGACGTGATCGCCCAGCGTGATGGCATCGACGCCCGAGGCGCAGATTTTGCGATAGAGTTCGGGCGTGAGGCCTGAGCCGGACGCGGCGTTTTCGCTGTTGGCGAGGATGATGTGCGGCCTGTATTTTTCCCGCAGGATCGGAATCGCCTGCGCGACGGCCCTGCGACCGGGGCCGCCGACGATATCGCCGAACATGATGACGCGAAGAGGCATGAACGCAGGGTAACAGTAGTCATCTCGCTCCGCGAGATGGAGCCGCGCGGGATACAATGGAAGGCACACCACCGGAGCATGCCATGCTGCGACACGCCCCTCTTGCGATCACACTCACGTGCATCATCGCCGCGATCACCGCGTGCAAGCCGAACATCGATGCCTCAATTAAAGTCGTTGTCGAGAAGCCCGTTGCACCACTATCGATAAACATCGAACCGGAGCGAACGCCATCACAAAACGTGCCCGCCGGGGAACAACTGAATCATCTCTTTGAAAGCATGGAACGACTCGATATCGAAATTCCCAAGATTCCGAAGTTGAAAGAGGACAAGATTCGCGACTACTGGAATTGGCCGCCAGCACGACCTTCGGAGAACGACCGCCGGCCCGGGCGCGAGTATCCGTGGGAACGTGAACTTCGCGAGTTTATCGAGCGGGTCGACCGCCAGTTCCCAACGACGAAATGAGACATTCCTCATCCGTTCAGACGCGGGCGAGTCTTTACCTTTCTCTTCTCACTTCCCGCCTCTCCCCTTACCCTATTCGAAGGAGGCCTCCCCATGACCCTATCCCGCCGCACCTTTATCAGCTCCACCGCCGCCACCCTCGCCGCGACTTCCATCGCCCGCAGTCAGATCTCGCCCAGCGAGAAAATCCGCATCGCCTGCATCGGCGTGCGCGGGCGGGGCGACGGCGTCATGCGCACCTTTGCCGGGCAGAAGGACGTGATCATCACGCACATCTGTGATGTCGATGAAGGCGTGTTGAGTTCGCGAGCGGGCGCAATCGAAAAGCAGACAGGTCACAAGCCGAAGACTTCGACGCGCTACGAAGACATCGTCGCCGCGAAGGATGTCGATGCGGTGATGGTCGCTTCACCTGAACACTGGCACGCGATCATGACCATCGCCGCGTGCAAGGAAGGGAAGGATGTCTATTGCGAGAAGCCGGATGGTCACAATATTTACGAAGGCAAAATGATGGTGGCCGCGGCCCGCAAGCATGGGCGCATGGTGCAGATCGGCACGCAGGCACGCAGCGCGCCGTATCTGAAGGAGGCGGCTGCGTTCGTGAAACAGGGCGGCATCGGCAAGGTGCTCTTCGGCAAGGCGTGGGAGTCGGCGCGGCAAGGGCCGATCCCGCGCGTGCCGGATGAAGACCCGCCGCCCAATGTCGATTACGACCGCTGGCTGGGGCCCGCGCCGCTGCGGAAGTTCAACCGATATCGCTATCACAGCAACTGGCGATGGTTCTTCGACTACGGCACCGGCGATCTCGGTAACGACGGTGTGCATCGCATGGACTACTGCCTCGCGCTCATGGGCATCACCGACCTGCCCACGCGCATCGTCGCCACCGGCGGCAAGATGTTCTTCGATGACGCACAGGACTGGCCTGACACGCAGCTCACGTCCTTCGAGTTCGGCGGAGCGCCACAGGCGAGCGAAGACGGGCGCGGCCACTCACCGAGTGTCGTGATCAACTACGAGATGCGGCTCTGGTCCAAGCCGCGGCTGCATGGTCACACCGAGGCCGGCGCGGTCTACGGCGAGAACGGCACCCTCATCGTCTACAACGGCGGCGCCAAGGCGTACGACGCCGGCGACAACGTCATCAAGGACTGGGGCGGCGGCGACTCGACCGGCGAGCACGTGCGCAACTTCCTCGACTGCTGCCGCAGCCGCAAGTGGCAGGATCTGAATCAGGACATCGCCAGCGGCCACGTCGCGAGTGTGTTGTGTCACGCGGGCAACATCGCCTGGCGCACGGGGTTGGCGCTGCATCTGGATGCGAAGACGGAGACCTTCGCGGAGGCGGCGGCGAACAAGTACGTGAAGCGGGAGTATCGCAAGGGGTATGAGTTGCCGGAGGTGTGAACGACTAAAGTTAAGTCTCGCGAGCTGCCATTGAGCCGAGGCGTCGACAACCATTACATGTGGAGTGCCCATGCGCATCGCAATCCCTTTCATCGTCTTCATGTTCACCACACCAGTCGCGAGCTCTCTCGTCGCAGAGGACGCGAGTGGTATGTGTAACCTCTCTTCTGTAGATTCGAGAGAACAATCTTCTTCTTCGTCGT
>JBBDXA010000085.1:1656-5936 GCA_040902585.1 Phycisphaeraceae bacterium | reverse complement strand
GAAAGCCCCCTTATGTCCACCACCACCAGCCCCGCACTCGAACAGCTCAAGCCCAAAGACTACGCCTCGGACCAGGATGTCCGCTGGTGTCCCGGTTGCGGCGACTACGCCATCCTCAACCAGGTTCGCAAGGTCATGGCCACCATGAACGCCGTGCGCGAGAAGACCGTCTTCGTCTCGGGTATCGGCTGCTCCAGCCGGTTCCCGTACTACATGAACACCTACGGCTTCCACTCCATCCACGGCCGCGCCCCCGCCGTCGCCACCGGCATCAAAGTCGCCAACCCCTCGCTCGATGTCTGGCTGGTCACCGGTGACGGGGACGGCCTCTCGATCGGCGGCAACCACCTGCTGCACATCCTTCGCCGCAACGTCAACGTCAAGATCATGCTCTTCAACAACGAGATCTACGGCCTGACCAAGGGCCAGTACTCGCCCACCAGCCCCGAAGGCAAGAAGACCAAGTCTTCGCCGATGGGCTCGATCGATCTGCCGCTGAGCCCGCTCTCCTTCGCCCTCGCCGCCGAGGCCAGCTTCGTCGCCCGCTCGGTGGACATCGACAAGAACCTGCCCGATGTGCTCGAACGCGCCGCCAGGCACAAAGGCTCCGCGTTCGTCGAGATTCTCCAGGACTGCAATATCTTCAACCACAAAGCTTTCGAATACGCCACCGACCGCGCGACGAAGGACGACAACATCCTCCACCTCGAGCACGGCAAGCCGCTGATCTTCGGCAAGGACAAGCAGAAGGGCATTCGCTTGAACGGCGCGCGCAAGCCGGAGATTGTCGAACTGGGCAAAGGCGTGAAGGAAGACGACCTGCTCTTCCACGATGAACACGACGAAAGCCTCGCGTTTCTTTTGAGCCGCATGAAGCACCCCGAGTTCCCTGAACCGATGGGCGTGTACTACTCGATCGAAGATGACTGCTACGAAGACCTGTTGCAGAAGCAGGTGGAGACCGCCCAGAAGGCGAAGGGCACCGGCACGCTCGAATCCCTCTTCGGCGAGCTGACGGATCGGTATACGGTGGAGTAACACAAAGCCGCGACCGGTGGTCGCGGTCCTGGGCGCACGCCATCCCGGATGAAACAAACATGAAGTACAATGTCGTCGTCGAACAATCCGAAGAAGGCTACGCCGTCTCGGTGCCGGGACTGCCCGGCTGCCATTCACAGGGGCAGACGGAAGCCGAAGCGCTGGAGAACATCACTGACGCGATCCGCGAATATCTCGACGCCCTGAAGGAATTGTCGCACGACAAGGCCACGCGTGAGGTCGAGGTGTAGCGATGCCCAAGTTGCCGGGGGTCAATCATCTCGCCGCTGTCCGCGCACTCGAAAAGGCCGGCTTCTGGATTCTCCGTCAGGGCAAGCACATCATCATGACGAATGGCACGCGCGTATTGACAATTCCCCGGCACAACCCGGTGAACGCTATCACGATGGGCAATATCGTGCGCGATGCGGGGCTGACGAATGAGGAATTTCGCAAGTTGGTGTAGGGCTTCAAGAAAAGAACGTCGAATGGATGCACCAGATGCACTCCATGATCGCGACTTTGATCTCATCATCGGTCCGTCGAAGCGACGCCCCGAAGATGACGAAGCAACCCGGCAAGCGATTGCGGCAGACCGGAAGTGACCCGGCGCGGGGAAAATCGCGGCCGAGGTGCTGAAGGTGATCGAAGTGCGAAAGAAGAAGCAGTCGCGAAGAAAGACGATAGTACAGTAGGCAGGATCGGTTCACCTGCCGTAACCACGCCCATCGATTAGGGCTTGCGCAAAATCTTCAGCCCCAAACACCCGCTGCTCTTGCCTACAATGCCGTTGCCGATTATGCAACGCGCCAAAACTCAACCCGCCACCTCGCTCTACCACGACGACGAAATCGCGTGGCTTGAGTACATGTCCAAACTCATCGCCGAGCGTCGGTTCGATGAGCTCGATTACGACCATCTCCGGGAGTACCTCCAAGACATGGTCCGCCGCGATAAGCGTGAAGTCCTCAGCCGGCTCACCTTCCTGCTTGTCCACCTGCTCAAGTGGGAACATCAGCCGACGCTGCGCTCCAACTCCTGGCAGGCCACCATTCTCCACCAGCGCCAGGAACTGGCGGACCTGCTCGAAAGCGCCGTGCTCCGGCAGTACGCCATCGATTCGGTGACGCGAGCCTACGATCGGGCCGTGAAACAGGCGGCGGTCGAGACGGTGTTGGATGAAGGGACGTTCCCGGCGATGTGCGCGTGGACGTTGGAGGAAGTGCTTGTTGCGGATTGAAATGTTGGTCGCGTAGAGTGCGGCTGAGACTCGGCGAAGACTCGGCGAAGCCCACCATTCAGGCGTCTCACGGCCGGGGTTTACTCCGGGGCTTACTCCGGGGCTCAAAATACACCTTGACCATCTGGTAATGCCGGCGCAGGCGCGCGACATAGTTTTCATCGGTGAGCAACAGTTCCTCGACTGCCCGCAGTACCGCCGGGGCGAACGGGTGGTTGCGTTCCAGCGGCTCAAGATAGGTCTGCTCCGGAACATACGCGTCGGCTGCGGGACTTTCAAACGCATGGGTGATCGTCGCGACAACACCCGGCAGATCGGCTGACATGACCCGCCACAGAACCCGCCTGCAATCGCAGTCCGGGTCAACGCAGTACCACTCGACGAATGCGTAATCACCTGCCGGCATGCCGTCGCGAGCCTCGCCCAACCAGAGTGTGCGCGTCTCGTCGTGACCAATGTCGGGAAACAGTTTGTGAAACGGTTGCATGGTCATGCGCCCACCATTCTACGCTTTGTTGCCACAGCGTTCCTGCGATTCATCGCTCACCGGGCCGAGTACGGCCCGGCTCGCTTGTTCATTACATCCTGAACTCGCGGCCGCGCCTTGCGCTTCCGGTCGGTGGTACCTTGATCCGCATGTCCGCGCCTTCATTCATCGAGTACCACCTGATCTGCCACCAGTGCGGTTACGACCTATACCGGCAGTCGCACGACGGGCATTGCCCCGAATGCGGCGTCGAAGTGGCGCTGGCGGTTTACGACGCGGCGATGCGCGCGAAGCGCACTCCGTTCGGGCTGACGAACGATCCCCGCCACACGCCGTTGGGAACGGTTGCGGCAACGACGTCGTACAGTCTCGACGCCGTGGTGTTTCTCTGGTTCGCCTATCATTTTGCACTGGAGTCGCGTTGCGGACCGAACAGGCCATCCATACTTCCCGGGCGCGGAGAGGTGGATGCCCGCGATCTTTGCCTGGCAGTGCGCGACCTGGCCGTCGTGGAGTTCGGACGCTCCGCGCTTCCGCGCCTGACTGAGTGGGGGCTGGACACCCGTCAAGGCGTGGCGGCGTTGACAGGAGAATTGATCCGTCACAGGTCATTGACGCTCAGACGCGGATTGTCCCTGGCGGAATTCGCGCAACACTTTGAATATCCAGACTGCCCGGATCCCGTTTCCCCGCCATCGAATGATTACAATCAGACACCCTCCCATTGAAAGGCATTCATCGATGATGACTCCGCTCGCCGCACGTTGCCGTCACCTTCGGGCATGGTGTTTCCTGTTCGTGGCGGCCAGCGGATTCGCCGCGCCCCCGGCACACGCCGCGCCCATCGCGCAGGAGAAAGACGGCCTCGTCATCATGGAAGCGGAAGACACGCCTTCAAAGCTGGGCGACTGGGTGAAGAAGAAGGATGTGAAAGGCTTCGGCGGCGAGTGTCACCTGGAGTTCACGGGGAACAAGCCGGAGACGGGGCCGGCCAAGTCGCCGCTGAAGTATGCGTTCAAGGTGACGCAGGCGGGCAAGTATTCGCTGCTCATCCGGGCTCACAAGCGGCTGGAGAGTGAGCGGCAGGATATTTCCAACGACTGTTACGTGGCCCTGGAAGGTGACTTCACCTCCGGCGGTGCCGCGCCGCTGGAAGTCCTTAAGAAAGACACCAAACTCTTCGGCGGCGATGCGAAAGGTTGGGGCTGGGCCACGACGCTGGATGTGGATCACAAGAAGTATCCTGCGGTCTACGAACTGAAGGCGGGCAAGACTTACATTCTCACGCTGTCCGGCCGATCGAAGAATTTCAATATCGACACGATCTACTTCGCCCACGAATCGCTGGATGCGAAGAAAGTGATGCGCGAGCAGCATAAGGCGGAGTGAGATCGGGGTGAGTGGTGAAGCTGTCGCGAACGGCGGCGTCGTCGTGAGCGGCGCGATCTGATTCGGCGCGACTCCGGCGCAGCCGTCCTGGGAACGTCTTTATAGATAGAGGGGGGGGGGGGGGGG
>JBBDXA010000085.1:0-1646 GCA_040902585.1 Phycisphaeraceae bacterium | reverse complement strand
CCCCCCCCGTCTTGCTTCCCTCGTTTATCGCGGCAAGATCGAGCCGACGGCTCACTTCGCATCCGCCCACGCCCGGAGCATCCACGCATCCTTTTCAGCCTGATCGCCTACCGTATCCAACAGGTTGGCGGTGCCGCGGTCGTCAGCGACCTCAGCCTCGGCGGTGGCTCCGCGGGTGCGCTGGGCAATCGCCTCCAGGTCCTGTTGCAGGGCGCTGACCATGGCGCGGGCGTTGGGCGCGCCGCTGGCTTCCCTGATCTGGCTGTGCTCGATCATGGCGGCGAGGGTGGTCAGCGGGCGCCCGCCGATGGTGAGCACGCGCTCGGCCAGGTCATCGACGACCTGCGCCCAGGCCTTGTACATCGATTCGAATTTCGCATGCAGGCTGAAGAACTCCTGCCCGCGCACGGTCCAGTGAAAGGCCCGCAGCTTCTGGTAGAAGACCATGTTGTCCGCCAGCAGGGCGTTGAGGGTGTCGGTCAGGGTTGCGGTGGCAGTCGTCATAAAACCTCCATCCAAGAAAAAGCGGCGGAAACCTTCCGCCTTGCACCCGTAACCCTAGGCGGGTTTCGCGGGCTGTCCACCCTGAGCGCGGGCGCGGCGGACACCGTTTGTTCTATCCTTAATCCAACAAGCCGGTTATGGCGCGCGTAGTACGCCGATCGATATGGCGAAAAGTGACGCGATGTGGCGAACGAAATGGGCGCAGCCCGATAGCGTGCCAGCCAGCACGCTTCTTTTTGTTGTGCCGGGCATGGCACGTTGACTTGAGGGTGCAAGTCCCTTGGAGGCCTTGATGACAGGAACTCCTAGCCGAACAGCAAGGGCGTCGTCGCGAGGCGTCGTCTGAAGGAAGCTGTAAGCAAAGCCTCGGCCTGAGGAACACGAACCGAATCAGGCGCACGGTTGACGGGCGAGAGGGCCAAAAGACTCGAAGCCCGATGTCATCCGGATCGATCGTGCGTAGATGCGGCAGGCGTATGAGGCGAAGGTCACGTGTCTTACCCCGGGAGGTCTGGCGGTCTGCCATGAGCCAGTCGCGTCGCAAGGCGCGGCGGATGGCCGCCAGAAGTCAGCCGAGGCCGTAGTAGTTCATGCAGTCGGCGCGATTAGTGAGGCACTCCGAATCCGAAAGGCGGAGCAACGGATAGATCGCGCCGGCAACGGTGAGCGAAGGGCCGAACGTCAATAGCCGAATCGGCACGGGAAGTTCGATGCACGAACCAGACGCAGACAAAAGGGCTGAGATGCCTGGGCCACCCCGGACAGCAGGCGACGGCATCGCCGAGGATACGGGCTTGGCGCGTCAAACGTGCGCGGCACGAACCGATCACGCCGAGGACGAGACGTGGATGCTCATGGAACGAGTGGTGCAACGCGACAACATGCTCGCGGCGCAGCGCGCTGCTGCGCAGCATGGGTCTGCCGAGCCTGCTCGATGAGCATCAGCGGCTTGCGCGCTGCTGATGAACCGCCGTATACGGAACCGTACGTACGGTGGTGTGGGGGCTGGGGGAGGGCAACCTCCCCCGGCTACCCGGTCGCACCCCGCCCTGGGCGGGTCTGCCGGCGGTCAGGCTGGACCTGGCACGCTTCATGAGGGCTTGCCAGTCGCCGGCTTAAGGGTGGTTCAACAGATTGTCGAA
>JBBDXA010000084.1:0-5996 GCA_040902585.1 Phycisphaeraceae bacterium | reverse complement strand
TCCAACGCCGTCTTCTTCGACGGCTCGGGCCAGTGGGGCCGCTTCCAGGACATCGTCGATAAGACCAAGCCGTATCCTTACGGCGCGAAGTGGATCATGCACTACCAGCGCGGCATCTACGAAGGCCCGGTGTTCTGGTAACGGGAAAAGGGATCGTCACTCCCCCTTCGCCGGCGGCGAGAGGTCACGCACTGCTTCCACCTTCACCCTGCCCACCGCGATCGGGCGATCCGAGCGCGGGTAAAAATCCTTCTCGCGGGTCCGATGCACGCCCCACGTGTAGCCCACGCACTGGCCCTTCTCATTCACATACACCCGCAGCTTGCCCAGGCCGACGCCGGTCGCGTCCTTGCCTTCCTCGCCCTTGCGATAGCGCGTGTCCGTCGGGCCGTGGGCCGTGACCGCGCTGTCGATCACCGGCAGTTCCCACTGCTCGGTGCCTTCCACGATCGGCTCCGCCGGTTCGATCTTCACCGCAACACCGGCGACGAGCATGACGTGGCCCGTCGCCTTGCCGGTGTAGTTGCGTTGGTAGGCCATGGCGATGACGTCGCCGCCGCGTGCGTCTTTGATGTGGTCGATCTTCTCGAAGCCGCGCTCCTTCTCGATGGCGAAGAAATAGTTCTCCGCATTGGGCCGAGTCAGGCCGAGCCAGGCTTTGAGCTGTCTGCCGTCGAGCTTGAACGAATGCACAACGAGGGCGTTGATGAACCCGCTGCAATCGGCCTTCATCAGGCACGCGCCGGGTGCGGGCTCGCTGTTGGTGGCAGGCGCGGGAAAGGTGACATCGTTGCCGCCGAATATGTAAATGTTGTCGCCCTGCTCAACGCGCTTGACGAGCTCGAGTGCCGCAGTGAGATGCGCCGGTTGTTCAGTCGCGCGGGCGGGACTGATGAAGGCGAGGAAAAGGAGACACGCGAGTTGGAGAGCGGTTCGCATGGAGAATATCTTAGCCTTAGGGCCGCCAAAGCAATCCACTCAATCCTCTCCGCTCCCCTTCCAGACAGGTTCGCCCGCCAGCACATCGGGTGTGGTCGCGCCCGGCAGGATGGCATACACGGGGAACCGCAGGCCGTGCGTTCTCGCCTCTCGCGCAATGGCTTGGGTGATCTCACTCGCGTCGTAGCGGGTCGAGAAATGCAGCAGGATCAGGGCTTCCAGTTCGAGCGCCGCGGCTGCGGCGAGGACTTCAGGAAGATTCGCATGTGGCCTTCGCGCGGTGTCGGGCTGAAGGAATGTGCATTCGTGCAGGAGGAGTTTGACGCCCATCCACGAAGCCGGGTCGAGGCGCGGGGCATCGCCGGAGTAGCCGAGCAGAGATTCGATGCGCTCCTGCGTGACCGCGTCTTCGCCCTGCTCCTTTCGCAGTCGCGCGATGGCGCTGCCTTTGAGGCCGATGTGTTCAGGGCGAAGGACGCGCTTCTTGTGCCGGACGATGTAACGCAGAGCCTTCACCGGCGAGCCGGGGAGTTCGACGTGTTCACTGCGCAAGGCGAGCACGGAGTGCGAATCGTCGATGGCGATCTCATCGCCCTCATCAAGCGCGTTCCATGTGGCCGGACCTGACTGCGGATCGAACTGCCTCACGAAATCGCGCAGGGCGGGGAACGAGCCGCAGTCTTTGGGGTAGTGAATCACCGGCTGCCCATCGCGGGCGTTGAGCTGATTGAACTGGAGCAGGCCGGCCATGTGATCGCGGTCGGCGTGCGTGATGAAGGCATGGCGGATCTTGCGGGCCTTGGTGGCAAGGGCGGCACACAGGCCGTCGCCAGCGTCGAAGAGGAGGCCGAGCTCTTCGATGAAGATCCATGTGGAGAAGAGTGCGGACGAAGATGCGGTGATGGTGAAACGCATGGTGAGCGGATCGGGCGAGGGTGGAGGGAGCAGGGCCAAGGGCCGAGGGACAGCGTCCTGTTATGCGCGTCGTGCGCAGGCGTGGTGGATAAGGACTTTAACCGATAGACTCGAACGGTTGAACTCCTTCTGTGTGCGGATGGCAGAGTGAAGGGCCGGCTTGGGCGCGTGGTTGTTGGTGGCGTGGACCCTCCCCCGGCCCCTCCCTGGGAGGGAGGGGAGTTGGCGGCACTTGACGAATCCGTGAATACACCGTGAAATCCTCCTGCACAACGCAACGACTGCCCCGCGAGGAAGGACTCCGATGACCGCGATGACGATGCAACCCGAACCAGCCGTGATGCCTGCTATGGAAAAACCTGCCTACAAACGCGTGCTCTTGAAAGTAAGCGGCGAGGCGTTCTGCAAACAGGGATCGTTCGGCATCGACGGCCACGAGCTGGAGGTGATTGCCGGCGAGATCGCGGCGGCGGCGAAGGTCGGGGCGGAACTGGCGATCGTTGTCGGCGGCGGGAACATCATCCGCGGCGAGAAGCTCAGCAAAGAGGGCCACATCCCTCAGGCCACCGCGGACTACATGGGCATGCTCGGCACCGTGATCAACGGCCTGGCGCTGAAGGAAATGCTCGAACGCATCGGCCAACCGGCGCGGGTGCTCAGTGCGATCAATCTCAGCGCCGTGGCGGAGACCTTCATCCGCGGTCGGGCGATTCGGCACCTGGAGAAAGGCCGCGTGGTCATCTTCGTCGCGGGCACCGGCAACCCGTTCTTCACCACCGACTCGGCGGCTGCCCTGCGCGCCGCGGAGATCGGCGCGGAGGTCCTCCTCAAAGCGACCAAGGTCGACGGTATCTATGACAAGGACCCGAAGAAGCATCCCGATGCGAAGAAGTTTGACACCATCACCTTCGCCGAGGCGATCCGCCTGCGGCTGGAGATCATGGACGTGACCGCGTTCGACATGTGCTACAAAAAGAAGATTCCCATCGTGGTCTTCAACATGAAGACCCCCGGCCACATCGCGGAAGTCGTCAGCGGCAAATCGCACGGCACGCGGGTGGTGATGGAGTAGGAGGAAGGGCCAGGGGTGGAGGGCCAAGGGCCAAGGGATTGAAATCCTGCTTTGACCCCGCCGCGCCTACTCCTCGTTGCGCCGTGCAAACAATCGCTACTTCCGATACTTTGTCATACCCGCAACACCCCTTGGCCCCTGGCCCCTGGCCCCTGGCCCTCCGCCTCCGAGGTTCCCATGGACATTGACACGATCCTTCTCGAAACCGAAGAGCTGATGGAAAAGGCCATCAACTTCATCAAGAGCGAACTGCGCGGCATCCGCACCGGCAGGGCCAACACCTCGCTCGTCGAGTTCATCAAGATCGATTACTACGGCTCCATGAGCGACCTGCGCAGCCTGGCGCTGATAAGCGTGTCGGATGCGACATCGATCGTGATCAAGCCGTTCGATCCGAGTTCGCTTCAGGCGATCGTGAAGGGCATTCAATCATCAGGGCTCGGGCTCAACCCCGTCTCCGAGGGCAAGCAGATTCGCATCAGTGTGCCGCCGCTGTCGGGCGATCGCCGCAACCAGCTCATCAGCTCGGTGAAGAAGATGGGCGAGGATGGCAAGGTCTCCGTCCGCAACGCCCGCCGCGACGGCAACAAGCACGTCGATGCCGCTGAGAAGGACAAGTCGCTCAGCCTGTCCGAGGATGTTGTGAAGAAGGCGAAGGAGGAAGTGCAGGATCTCCTGAAGAAATACGAAGGCATGATCGATGAGCTCGTCACGCAGAAGACGAAGGAAATCCAGGACATCTGAACGCAAACCAGCTCGCGACCTTCGTCTCACCCCATCCACGTCTCGCCATGATGCGGTAAACTCATCTCCTTCGGGTCGCTCTATTCAATCGGAGGCTCCCATGACTCGTCATCGCAATTGGCACGTGTCGGCACTGGTTCTCGCGATCGCGGCAAGCCTGCACGCAGTCGATGGCCCGAAGGTGGGCGGAGGCGATCAATACACGCCGGGGCTGAGCCGCACCATGCTGCTGCTCCAGGGCGAGGCGCTTTATCGACTCGGTCCCGACGGAATAACGGTGAAAGAGAAGCACAACCTCGGCGGCAAGTACACGCAGATCGCCGAGCGCAAGGATTACTTCGTGGCCCTGTCAGCCGAGCCCAAAGCGGTGGTCGTGCTGGACAAGAAGACCTTCAAGCCGCTGCGCAAGCAGGCGCTTCAGTACATGGGCCTGACGGACCTGACGCTGCATCCGAAGCTGCCAGTGAGTTACGTCGCGGTGAAGTTTGCGATCGAAGCCCCTCGCTATCGGGTGATCGTCTTCAATGAAGAGGCCGGCGAAGCCCACGAGCCGCGCGGCTTCTTTGGGGGCGAAGTCAGCGTTCATCCAGCCGGCACTTTTCTCGTCACCGCGCTCGATGACATCTACGAGCGCGGCACGCGCTTCTTCATCAACCCCGGCTGGCAACTGCATTCGGTCCCCGACTATGGCAGCATCGATCTGCTCATCACCTACGCGATCGATGACAAGGGCATGCCTTCGTTCATTGATCTGAAAACCAAGGCGGGCGGCAACGGCAAGGGCCTGCGCATGTCGCCTGATGGTCAGCGCGTGACCTATCTCTCGCACGTGGGCACTCCGCAGTTCTCAGGCAACCTCGCCGGCTTCGATCCGCTGGACCTTCAGAAGCTGCCGGTGAACTACGCGACCAAGGACCGCGCGACGACCTACGAACTGGCGTATCACCCCAGCCTTCCGCTGTGCGCCAGCCCGAGCAAGACCAGCGTCGTGTTCTTCAACCGCGAGACAGGTGAGATCGAAGAACGCCTGAGCGCGGCTCCGGGCGTGGATCAGATTCATCGCATCTACTTCTCACCGGACGGCAGGCAGATCGTGCTTGACAGTGACAAGGCCGGCGTGCGCGCCTTGCGAAGCGCCGCGCTGAAGCTTTCACGGGAGGAACTCGTGAATGTGTCCAAGCCCGTGGACTACGGCGTGGAAGACAATTCGGCAAAGGTGATCACGGCGATGAAGCGCGCCCGCCGTGAGAATGACGAGAAGCTCGACCCGGCGAAGGCGTCGCGGGACAAGTCGGTGGACTGGCTGAAACTTCAGAACACCTTCGGGCCGGACCATAAGATCGTCGTGGATCAGACGAAGGTGATCGAGGCGGAACTCGCCGCCGGTCGCAACTTCTTCATGGTCTTCGGCAAGGGGCTGATGAAGTCCGGCACCACGACTTACATGTGCATCTGGAACGGCACGTTCTTCGCCCTCCCGCTGACGCAGCAACAGGATGCCGCGATTGAATTCCCCAAGTTCACGCTGGTGAAAGCGCCTGGCGGGAAATCGGGCTGGCGGCTCATCGAACCCAAGGCGCAAATGAGCGAACTCAAAGTGACGGACGCAGACAAAGTCGATGGCTCGAAAAACCTGACCGGCACCGTGAAGCTCGAACGCCTCGATGATGAGAAGGGTTACTACGCCCTGAAGCTCAGCACCGTCGTGGGTGAAACGTCGAAGTCATCGTTCCATCATCTGGGCGAGTACCTGACGGAAAAGGAGATCAAGTTTTCCTTCCCGCCGCTCGTGGGAAAGGACGGCAACTACAAGGGTGCCCTGCCGGTATTCATCGAACTTGTCGCCTTCGCCACGGCCGACCGGCGCACGGAAGCCGCGATCGCGAGCAACACGATAGCGCAGATCGTGATCGTAAAAGGCTCGGATTGAGCCGACCTTCGATTCCTCGAAAACAGTTGTTTTCCGGAAAGTTCTGGTAATCTGTAGTCCGTCATCGCGGGCTCGGCGAGAAGGACGATTCACAAGTCCCGATCGCCACGTCGGCAGGAGACATGCAGGAGACATGCAGAAGTCACGCTGGAGAGTTGTTCCGGAATTTTATCAACCCCTTTTTCTTTTCGAGGAGACCCATGATGTTATTGCGATCCAACCTGGTTCAGGCTTTGGCGATGATCATCGTCACGGCAGCCGTCGGCACCGCACAGGCGATTCCGACGTACTCACAAGTGATCCTCTCGGACAACCCCAGCGGCTACTGGCAGTATGAAGATGCCAACACCGGCGCGGGCGCGGCGGACAGCGCGCTGGGCAACGGCGCACAGAACG
>JBBDXA010000083.1:0-6006 GCA_040902585.1 Phycisphaeraceae bacterium | reverse complement strand
GCGGTGCCGCCGAGGGTTTGTGCGTTGGGATCGAACTTATCAGACATGAATAACATAAAATAGGAATGGGTTTTTCTGATTCCCATCCCTATAAGGGAGGGGCCAGGGGAGGGTCGGGCTTACGGAAAACTGATGCGCTGGGTTCATCATCGACTTAGAAGGATGCTCGTCTTTACCCTCCCCCCGCCCCTCCCTGAAAGGGAGGGGAGTAAGACACGTCCTAAAAATGCTGATCCTCCGGCACGAACGGCGGAGCCCACGTGCGCTCCATCAGCGGCGCGACCTTCTCGTGGCCCTTCAGGTGCGCCACGATCGCGCTCAATCCAACCCGGCGGTGATACTGCCCCATCGACTCGCCATCGTTCCTGTTCGCCTTGTAAAAGTCGAAGAGCACGCCGATCACATTCGCCACCTCCGCGCGCGGGATCTGCCGAAGGTACCACTTGCCGTCATCAACCACCGCGTGGCCCTGTGTGGAGCCATCTTCGCTGCCGCCGAGTTTCAGTTCGTAGCGATCCGGCCCCTGCCCGACCAGGCCGATGGTCTTGGTCGCGGGTCGGAAGCATTGTCGTTCACAGCCGGTGATGCCTATGGATTCGCTCACGTCGCCGTAGCCCATCGCATCAAGCTGATCGAGCAGCTCCGGCTCGAACTGCTCGCTCTCGGTGTAAGCGAGCCGGCAGGTGTGCAGCCCGACACACGCTCCGCTGTTGAGGCGAAGCCTCGAATAGGCCTTGCCGTTGCGCTGGCCCCAGCCGTGGCGTTTGAGTTCCGCTTCAAAATCCTCGCGGGCATCCGATTCGATGTTCGTGAAAAGCAAATCCTGATTCGGCGTGACGGTCAGTTCAAGACCTCTGAACTCCTCAAGAACCTGCATGACCATCGTCTTGAGATTGCCGTTGGGTCCATCGATGAGGCGACCGTTTTCGATGTAGCAGCCGAACGCGTACTTGCCATCAGAAGGCTGCTGGTGCCAGCCGTGATGCAGCTCGCGCGGGCCGGGGTCGAAGCCTTCGATCGCCGGCTCAAAATCCACGCCGAGCTCTTTGACACGATCGCGATACCACTGGACGCCCTGCTTCCAGATGACGTACTTCATGCGTGCCCAGTGTCGGTGCTGACGATCGCCCCACTCCATGTGGACTTTCGTGATCGCATCCATCACGGGGATGAGATTCGCAACAGGCACCACACCGAAAGGCACACCGAGCGCCGCCATCGTGGGCTTGCCGTTCTTCTCGCCCTGTCCGCCGCCGATGTAGAGCATCGCGCGGTCGACCTTCTCGGTCTTCGGATTGAGAATGGGAGCGACGCCGATCTCATTCGTGCGCAGCTCGACGCAGTTATCGCTTTTCCACTGGCCGGTTTTTTCATCCTGATGCACAGCTGCCAGCGCGGTCTTGAACTTACGGTTCAAAAGGTTGGGCGCGTATTCGAAGTGTTCATCGGGCGTGCGGATGTAGCTCGGATCGATGCCGAAGATCTCGATGTAAGGCTCGGCCGGCAGCCGGAAATATTCCGCGACCTTCTGGGCGATGGCGTGACCGTTGAAGACGTTGGAGAACCGCGAGAGCGGGCAGGCCATGACGTTGCGGTAATTGTCACCGCAGCCGTTGAGCGTGAAGTAGCGGGTCTTCGCGATAGCCTGGATCAGCGGCAGCACGCTCGGCTTCTTGACCCAGTGATACTGCACGTTCTGCCGGGTGGTCAGGCGGATCGAAGGCTTGCCTTCGGGGTTGGCGGTGTGCTGCGTGGAGACATCATCGAAGATGCGCCACAGGTCGGCATTGAACGCCCCGCCGCCGGGGATGGAGATGCGGACCATGTACATCCAGTCTTTTTCCTTGCCGGTCTTGGCGCGGTTGTACTCAAGGTACATGCCGTGCGATTTCGCCAGAGCCTCGGCCGCCTCGCTGAGGTCGGTGGTCGCGGCATCGCGGAACTCGGCGGCAAGGGTGCCGCGCACGCCCTGCGATTCGATTTTCACCTTCTCGACGCCGCAGTAGTCTTCGGGCCTGGTGCGGAAGTTGGGTTCGGGGATTTTCTCGGTTTTTTCGGTCGTTTCGGGCATGGTCAGCGGCTCTCGGCCATTCGTGGGTACACAGGACGATTTGAGGAGCGAAATGATAGAGCCGAGCCGCGGTGATTGCGAACGCAGGGTTCGCCGCCGGCGCAGGGCTCGTCGCTGCTAAGCCGCAAGCGGCGGAGACAAGGCACCATGCGAGTCAGTAATGTGTGACCATGCTGACTCGCGAACTGGAATACGAACTGCCTGCGGACCGGATCGCGACGGAGCCGGCGGAGCCGCGCGATGCGGCGAGGTTGATGGTCGTGCGGCGGCAGACGCAGACGATCGAGCATCGCATCGTGCGCGATCTGGGTGATGCGAGCGCGGGGTTGCTGCGAGCGGGTGATTTGATGGTGTTCAATCAGTCGAAGGTGCTCCCGGCTCACTTCGAGGCGACGCGGGTGGGGACGGGTGGGAAGGTGAGCGGGCTCTACACGCGCAGCGAGCCGGGCGATGAACGCCTGTGGGAAACCATGCTCGAATCCGGCGGCAAGCTGCGCGAAGGTGAGCGGCTCAGCTTCATCGAAGATTCGCAGCTCGAACTCATCACCAAACTCGACGGTGGCCTGTGGCGGGCGCGGCTGCACGGTTCGCTCAGTACGCTCGACCTCTTGCATCGCATCGGGCAGGTGCCGCTGCCGCCGTACATTGTCGCCCAGCGGAAGAAACAACATGAAGCCGAGGTGCGGCCGGGCGACATGCAACGGTACAACACGGTCTACGCGCGCGATGAAGGCTCGGTGGCCGCGCCGACGGCGGGGCTGCATTTTACGGATGAACTCTTGGCGAAGTTGAGGGCGATGGGTGTGAGCATGGCATTCATCACGCTGCACGTGGGCCTCGGTACCTTCGCGCCGATTCGCAGCGAGCGCATCGAGGATCATGTCATGCATCGGGAGTGGATGAGCGTGCCGAGTGAGACGATTGCGGCACTGGAGGCGGCAAGGGCGCGCGGCGGGCGGATCGTGCCGGTGGGGACGACGAGCGTGCGGGCGATGGAGAGTTTGCCGGTGATGGATGATGAGATTCGGCGCGGCGGGTATGCGGGGGAGACGGGGTTGTTGATTATGCCGGGCGGCACGGGTGCACCTGCGGTGCGACCGCTAAACGCGGATGATGCCCCAACCCGGAACTCGGAACCCGGAACCCGGAACCCGCCGCCTTACCCCTTCCGCTTCGCCGACGCCTTGATGACCAACTTTCACCTTCCGCATTCGACGCTGCTGGCCCTCGTCGCGGCCCTGCCCGGCGTGGGCATCGACCGGCTCAAGGCGTGGTATCGCGCCGCCATCGACGCGAAATATCATTTCTATTCCTACGGCGACGCCATGCTGTTGATTTAATCGCCTCTGGCCCCGATGATATGGGCGGCACATCCGGTACCGGCGTGCCGGCGAAAAGCAGGCCCCACTTCGGGAACGTCCTCCGCCATCGTCCTTCATCACTATCATGTTCGCTCCGCGCCCCGGATGAACAGCGCGGCGAACACCGGCGACTCGAGCCTTCAACCGCTCGACCGCGATGGGACCTGACCGATGGCCAAAGCCGCCGCCAATCCTGACGAATTCCGCATGAGCTTCGGCGATCACCTCGATGAGCTGCGCTCGCGCCTCATCAAAGGACTCATCGGCCTGCTCGTGGTCATGCTCTTCACGCTCTACTTCGGCAAGGACATCGTGCGCTGGCTGGTGGAGCCGCTCAACCAGGCGCAGATCGCCGCCGGTCTTCCGCCGCAGACCATCACGAGCACGCCGATCGGATCCTTTGCGATCTACATCAAGGTCGCGCTGCTGGGCGGGCTGATCATCGCCGGCCCGTGGATCATGTTTCAAATCTGGAAGTTCATCGAAGCGGGCCTGTATCACCACGAGCGCAAGGTGATGTACATCCTCGCGCCCTTCAGCGGATTCATGATGATGCTGGGCGTGATGTTCATGTACTACATCATGCTGCCGGTCTGCCTGGCGTTCTTCATGGTCTTCTCCGTGAGCTTTGGACCGGCAGGCGGCGACGGCACCAGCGTGATGGATTTCATCCTGCGCATGGTGCGAAGCTCCGCGGGCGAAACCGAAGGGCCGGAGATAGATAGCAGTCCCGAGGTGCCCGATGACGGCGCGAAGTTAACTGATCCGACAAAGGACACAACGAAGGAACCGGCCAAGGACGCCGGCAAGACGCTGCCCAATACCACGCCTGATGCGACCAAACAGCCCGGCAGCGAACCGGGAGCGCCCGACGAAGGGCCCAAGGCTGCGCCGAAGAAGCCGATCGCCACCCTGCCGCAACTGGCGGAAGATCCTGTCAAGCCCCGGCCCGGACAGGTGTGGATCAACACCAGACAGAACGCGCTGAAGGTGGTCGTGGGCGATCGCGTGCTGGTCTCGAACCTGGCGGTGGCCTCGGTCGTGAGTCCGCTCATCAATCTGGGCGAGTACATTTCCTTCGTGCTGTGGATCACGCTGGGCATGGTCGTCGCGTTCCAGATGCCGGTGGTGCTGCTGGTGGGTGCGTGGCTGGGCATCCTGAATCCCTATGCCCTGGCGAAGGCGAGGAAGTATGTCGTGTTCGCCTGCTTCTGCGTGGGCGCGGTGCTGACGCCTGCCGACCCGATCAGCATGTTCGTGCTCGCCCTGCCGCTGTGGTTCCTGTTTGAGATGAGCCTGATCGTGATGCGCCTGATCTACAAGAAGCGCGAAGGCGATGATGATGAAGGCGATGGCAACGGGGATGGCGATGGGGATGGCGATGGTGAAAAAGCCAAGGGCGGCGAGGGCGAACCCGCGCCGGCGTGATCGACCCATGCAATGAAACCACAGATGAACACAGATGGACACAGATAGGGCGTCTTTGATCGATCCCATCTGTGCTTATCTGTGTTCATCTGTGGTTCATTTGTCCCCCTTCCGCACCGCCAGCCGATAAACTCATTACCACATGGCCGACGCACAGCCTCAACCAGCCGACGCGAATTCGCCGCCGATTCACAACGTCATCCGCGTTGAGAATCTCGTCAAGCGGTTCGACGGCCGGGCCGTGCTCGACGGCATCAACCTGCGCATCACGCCCGGCGAAACCATGATCATCATGGGCGGCTCCGGCTCAGGCAAGAGCACCCTGCTGCGCTGCATCATCGGCTCCCTCACGCCTGAAGAAGGCTCCATCTTCGTGCTCGGGCAGGACGTCACCAGGCTCAAGTCCGCGCAGCTCGACGAGGTGCGCAAGAAGTTCGGCATCCTCTTCCAGTCCGGCGCGCTGTTCAATTCCATGACGCTGCGGCAGAACGTCGCCCTGCCCCTGGAAGAACACACCGACCTGCCCGCCAACGTCATCGACATCATGGTCAAGATCAAGCTCGAGATGGTCGGCCTGCGCGAACACGCCGACAAATACCCCTCGCAGATTTCCGGCGGCATGAAGAAGCGCGCAGGCCTGGCGCGGGCGCTTTCCATGGACCCGCAGATTCTCTTTTACGATGAGCCCTCGGCTGGTCTCGACCCCGTCACCAGCGCGGAGATCGATCAGCTCATCATCAGCCTGTCAAAGCAGCTCGGCGTGACCAGCGTGGTGGTGACGCATGAGATGGACTCGGCCTTCACCATCGCCGACCGCATGGCCATGCTCGACAAGGGCCGCATGCTCTGCGTCGAAACGCGCGACTATTTCGACCACCTGCGCAAGAGCGAAGGCACCGGCCTGAGCGAAGACGAACAACTCATCCGCCAGTTCCTGCGCGGCGACGCCGAAGGCCCGATCACGCAGCGCAAACAGACGACGGGTTACGAAGAAGACCTCTTCGGCATGCTGGTGCCTGAGCCCGTCATCCCCGCCGTCGTCGCGACGCGAAGGAAAACGTAGGTATCGAACTCCCCTCCCTCTCAGGGAGGGGCCGGGGGAGGGTAAGGACAAACGGACGCGAATACCCTTCGATCGATCTTGAA
>JBBDXA010000082.1:0-6019 GCA_040902585.1 Phycisphaeraceae bacterium | reverse complement strand
ACCATCCCCGCACGCCTGGCATCGCGCCCGACCACCACCGAGTCTTCCGATTCATACCACACCACCCAAGGCGTCGTGAGCTCGCCCACGGCATTCGGAATCGTAACCGGCTGCCCCTCGCGATCGAGATAAGCAACGGTCGAGAACGTCGTGCCCAGGTCGATGCCGATGTAGCTCATGGTTTTGCCCTCACCGCGAGTGGTTGCCGCCTCATGCCCGTGTACCACATGCACCCCCGAAGGCAGCACTTGGAATGTCGAAGCCGATTGTACCCTTTGAAGGCCCCGTCCGGAAGCGTATCAATGAAGCGAGCCGGGCCGTACTCGGCTCGGTGAAGTTCGGCCGGTGCGGCGTCCGTCCCCTCCGCCGCGGACTTGAAAGCACCATCTCGAAGCGTGGTGCTTTGAGCGCCCGGCTTTCCGTTGCAAACCACGCCACGCTGCGTCGTGCGTCAACAGCACCACCCTGTCGGGATGGTGCTCTCCGCATCCGACTCACCGGGGCGAATACGCTCCTGCTTGCTGGGTTTACTCGATTCGCCCACGATCGCAGTACACGTTCATCCGCCCTTCGCGCAGGAAGCCGATCAGCGTGATGCCCAGGTCGCTGGCGGTGTCCACGGCCAGACTGCTCGGAGCGCTCACCGCGGCGACGACGGCGATGCCCGCCATCGCCGCCTTCTGCACGATCTCGAAACTGGTGCGACCGCTGACCAGCAGAATGGCCGGGTCGGTCGGCACGCCGGTGAGCAGGGCGGCGCCGATGAGTTTGTCCACGGCGTTGTGTCGGCCGACATCTTCACGCAGCAGTCGCAGTTCGCCCTGCGGTGTGAAGAGGGCGGCGGCGTGGAGGCCGCCGGTGGCGTCGAAGGTGGATTGGGCGTCGCGCATGCGCTGGGGCAGTTGGCTCAGCGCGGAAGGCGAGACGGTGAAGACGCCACGGATCGGCGGGGTTTGTTGATGGAGGCGATCGATGGATTGTTTGCCGCAGATGCCACAGGAGCTGTTCATGAAAAGATCGCGGCGGGCGGAACTGATGCAAGCAGCGCGGCGGGCGGCGGCCTCTTCGGTGAGACGCACGATGACCACGTTGCCGTACTCGGCGATGGTGCAGGGCTCGACGGATTCCAGATCGTCAGCGTGCGCGATGACGCCTTCGGTCAGGCAGAAGCCGGCCGCGAGCTGACGGTCGTGGTCCACACCGGTGGGCGTGCGCATGGTGACAGCGAGGGGCACATCAGCGATGCGAATCTCCAACGGCTCCTCGACAGCGACGCGATCATCAGCGGGCGACAACGAGCCGCGGTCGATGCGAGTGATGGAGCGAAGGGCGGAAGGGGAGGCGTGCATGAGAGCAGTGTATGTCGGAGGAGCTATCAGCTATCAGCTATCAGCTATCAGCCGATACCCCGACGGCTCGCCGACTCGCCATCGGGCTTGGTTGCTTCCCTTCGTTCCTCCGTTCCTCCGTCCCTTCGTTCCTTCTTCGCCTACCATGTTCCCCATGAGCCATCCGTATCTTCAACCTTACCGCGAGTCGCTGGACCTGCATGGCGTCGGGTTCGAGGCGACGCTGTGGGCCAGTCGCGAGAGTCAGCGCATCCGGTTCAAGACGATGACGGAGATGTGCTTCCTGGTGGGCAAGCGGGTGATGGATGTGGGCTGCGGCTCCGGCGATTTCGCGGCCTACCTGATCGATCACGAGGTGCTCTACGACCGGTTCATCGGCATCGATGCGCTGGAAGAAGTGATCGCTCATGCGACGGAGCGCGGCCTGCCGAGCAGCGAGTTCCATGCGGGCGATGTGATCGCCGACGAGAAGGTGCTGATCAAGGGCGAGCCGGATGTGGTGTGCATTTCAGGCACGCTCAACACGATGAGCGATCGGCAGATGATGCAGATGCTCGAAGCCGCCTGGCGCGCGGCAGGGCAAGTATTGATGTTCAACTTCCTCTCCGATCGCACCGGCCCCAACGCGCCGCCGCAGTTGCCGCCCGCGCGAAGGATGGACACACTCAAGCTGCTGGACTGGGCGATGCGGCGAAGTACGAACGTGTGCTTCCGGCAGGATTACTTCGAGAGCGGACACGATGCGACGATTCTGATGAGGAAGGAGGAGTGAGATTTCCCTCTCACTTCACGCACGCATCACATCTTCCGTACAGCACCACATCATGGTCTTCCAACACGAAGCCCTTGGGCACCATGCCCTGGAGTTTGCCCACGCAGCCGTCGATGTCGAACACCTTCCCGCAGGCGCGGCAGTGGAAGTGATGATGATGGCCGATGCCGGCCCGTTCGTAGCGCGGAGGCTGACCGGGCAGTTCGACAGCCTTGAGCCAGCCTTCTTCGACGAGAGACTTGAGCGTGCGGTAAACGGTGGCGATGCCCAGGCGCGGGGCGGCGGGCGTGGCCTCGTCTAGCACCTCCTGCGGCGCAAGCGGCCGGGCTGTGCGCTCGAGGGCTTCGCGAATGGCGCGGCGTTGGAGGGTGTCGCGTTCCATGGTGCTGCGAAATCCGAAACCGGAGGTCAGGTGGGTGCCATGGGTAAGCGGAGTCGGCGGAGCTTACCCGTGCGAAGGACGAAAGACCTGCAACTTGAAGGATGCGGCCGGCGGTCAGCACGGGTAAGCTCGCGGACTCGCTTACCCATGGCATCCGAGCCGATCCCGACTCACGTGTTCACCTGCGGCGCGGCCTTCTTCCACTGGCCGGTGAAAACGAACTCGCGCAGCGGTTTGCGCTCGCGCGGCGACATGTCACGCTCGGTGAATGCGGGGTCTTCCGCTTCGGCGGGGTCGGCGGCGTAGCCCAGGGCGATTGCCGTCTGCGGCTCGTACCCTTCGGGCACGTCGTACGTCTGCCGCACCTTCGCGAGATTCACGCCCGCCATCTGATGCACGTGCAACCCCAGCGCGGTGGCCTGAAGTGTGAGGTTGCCCGCGGCGAGGCCAAGATCATGAAGCGCGACGCGGTTGGGGCTGCCGTTCTTGGTGAAGGCCGTCTTGATCACGGTCAACATGATGACGCCGGCGTACTTCGCCCATGCCTGGTTCGGTTCGCCAAGGCATTCGATGGCCTTGTTGAACTCCGCTTCGTTCTTGCGGGCGGCGATGATGAAGGACCAAGGCTGCTCGTTGAAGCTGGAAGCCGCCCACCGCGCCGCCTCGAGGCAGGCCACGAGCTTGTCATCCTCCACAGGCTTGGGCGAAAAGGCGTAAGGGCTGTAGCGAGCGGAGATCAGTTCGTGGATGGAATGATCAGGCTCGGCGATTTTGATGGGATTGATTGCCATACACGGCAAGTATATCCATGAGCCGCGTCCCCGTGGCGACTTGGTCACTTCCCAGGGCTCACGCTGATATGGAACTCGTGGATGCGAACCGATTCCTTGCGATTCAGCGCGATGGCGAAGACATAGGCGTCGTTGTCACGAGCCTCGTTGCCGGTCGCGGCATTGGCGGGCGTGTTGTTGAGCAGGAAGCTGATCTTGCCCGACTCCCGCCTGATGGTCAGTGTGACCGGGTCAGGCCGAATGAGCTTGAAGGCCACCGTGCCCCGCAACTGGCCTTCACGGCGAAGAAGGCCGACGTCGCCGTTGCCGCTGACGCGAACGATGATCTGGAAATCCACCTCCGCCGGGATGAACTGCTTCTCGTTGCTCAGGAAAACAACATCCTTGTCCACGAGGCTGGCATGGGTCGCCACGAAGACCTTCCCGACCTGTTTGCCCTCGACAAGGCGAAGCTCCTTGGGGATCCACCTCTTGCCGCCCCAGACGCGAACCCCCCAGTCCGACTCATTGAACCCATCTTTGTCATTCTTGTCATTCTTGTCATCCGACTCGGCCAGCGGCGTCACCTTCGGCGCGGGCTTCGTTGCGGACTCTTCAAGCGCTCCGGCTGCCACGTGCAGGATGAACAAGAGGGACAACAGCATTGTCGCAACCAGCATGGGCGTTTTCATATAAATGTTCCGAAAAAGAGTCCCGAATGATCCTGCTCGCTCGGAGCCAGGCGCCCTCACTTATGGGGAGGATTCCGGCGGGCGCGACTTGCCGGGCTTACCTTCCGGTGGCGCAGGCTGGCCGGGCCTGGTGGCTTCCTTCGGCTCGGAGTCCTTCTCTTCCTTCGTCGGCGGAACGTACACCTCGCCCGGCTTGGGGTCGCGCAGGAGCACAAACTCGCCGGCCTTAAGTCCGTCGCGTATTTCAACATCCGTTTCGTTTGACTTGCCGATCCGCACGGGCCGCATGTCCACCAGTCCATCGCCCCGGCGGACGTAGCAGAACCGGTCGCGGCCCTTGCTGAAGACGGCGTGAACGGGCACAGCCAGCGCGTTCTCGACTTTGTCGATGATGATGGTGCCGTTGCACCGCATGCCCGGGTTCAGTTGTACGGGGCCTGCCGTGGGCGATTCGCTGCCCCGCTCGCTCCTGCCCCCGCCGCCCGGGCGCTTGCCTTTTCGTTCGGGATCCGCCTGCGTTGTCGTGGTGGAGCCGGTGGTGCCGATGTTCGGCGGCAGGTCCACGCGCACTTCGTACTGACGCACGTCCGGGTTCCACCAGCTTCCTTCGTCTGCCATCGTGGCCTTGAGGAAGACGGTGCCGTCAAGTGTCCTGCCGCGCATCGCGTCGATGTTGATGCTGACCCGCTGGCCGGCGACGATGTCAGGCATGCGCGATTCGTTCACCTTCAGAATCGCGATCATCTGCGAGGTGTCGGGAAGGATGATGATGGCTTCATTGAACGCAACTTCGACATTCTTGCGGATCGGCTCGCTGCGGCGATTGCGGCTGGAACCGGTGCTGGTCGAGTAGACCACGATGCCCTCACCCGGAGCGCGGATGGTGCAGAACGCGAGCTGCTCCTTGAGTTTCGTCAGTCGCTCTTCGCGAAGCTGGGCGGTGCGCACGGCCGCCTCGTAGGTCGCCGTCGCGCGGGCGATCTTGCTGGTGTTCTTGCGGATGACGCGGTCCAGGGTCGCGCGGGCTTCCTCCACATCCGAGTTGAACTTCTTCTCTTCCTGCTTGTAGATGAAGTCTTCGTAAATCTGCTTGTCCTCGCGGGCCTTTTCCTCGGCCGCGATCGCCTTCTTCAGCTTGAGCTGATCGTCATCGTACTCACCTTCGCTGATGAACTTGGCATCGAAGAGCTTCTTCGATTCCTCCGCATTGCGGCGGGTGATGCGCAGGTTGTCCACCGCTTCGACAATCGCCAGGTCCAGGTCGCGGCGCTTGGCCACGACCGTGCCCTTGTTCCACTTGGCCAGCTCCAGTTCCGCCAGCGCGAGCTTGACCTCTTCAGCCCGGCGAAGACTTTCCGCTTCACTTTTTTCAATCAGCAGATCCTGCTCGGAGGCGATCTTGTCCGCCTGGCCTTTTTGCACGAGTTCCTCGGAGTCTTCGATCTGCTTCTTGATCGCATCGTCCGCCAGGCGAATGAGCACGTCGCCTTTCTGGACGCGGGTGCCTTCGTCAACGATCTCGGTGATGGTCGTCTTGCCTTCGACTTCGTTCTTGAGAATGACCTTGTTCTTGGCGTCCAGTTCGCCGGAGGCGACGACGGTGATGTCGAAGGTCTTGGGTTTGACCTCGTGCCACTGCGGATCGCCGGTCGCGCTGGCCGCGAGCGAACTGGACCCGCCTGCGGGGGTATCGATGGATTTCAGGACAGCCCAGACCGCGGTGACGCCTGCCAGCAGGACCGCGATGATCGCCGCCGCCTTGCCCTTGCCGCTTTGCCGCCCGCTTGGGGCGGATTCGCCGACAGGCGCGGTGCGGGGGCGAGAGGCAACGGCGGGGCCGTCAAGCCGTGTTGTGTATTCTTGTCCGTCCATGCGTCAGGTGGTCTCGTCCAGGTAGTTGCTCAAATAGCTCAATCAGAAACATCGGCCATTCGGCGTGGAATACCCCATTGTAGCGGCCAGCGCCGGTTGTCAGCGCGTGAGCTTGGAGCACGGGTGCGCCAACGAACGCCGGCGGCGGTTTCCGGGTGCCATGGGTAAGCGCAGTCCGCCAA
>JBBDXA010000081.1:5053-6093 GCA_040902585.1 Phycisphaeraceae bacterium | reverse complement strand
GACCGTATCCTTCAACCTGCGGGCCCCCTTCGCGCTCAACGGCGGGGATGATGTGGCGGCCCTGCTCCTGTTCTATCTTATGATCAGCCCCTGCGGCAGAGCCTGGTCGATCGATTCCTTCCGCCGCCGCATGAAGACCTATCGCGATCCGGAAGAAGGCTTCGAATCACCCGCGCCCAGACCTGTGCCGCCGCCTGTGTCTATAGACGCCTGGCCGGTGCGCCTGATGCAGATTCAACTCGTGTGTATCTATTTCTTCAACGGCATCAGCAAGTTGAACTTTGCAGATGGCTTCAATCATTACTTCACTGGCGAAGCGGTTTACTGGGCCTTGAATGACATCACGCTCACGCGCTTCAGCTATGCCGCGTGGCCAACGCCACTCTGGCTGTGCGCGGTGTTGTCGTGGGCAACGATTCTCTTTGAGCTGAGCTTTCCGTTTCTCGTGCTCTTTGCCCGGCTGCGACCGTGGGTGCTCTTTATTGGCGTACTCTTCCATCTGGGCATTTTCATCACCATGGAACTCGGCTGGTTCGGGCAGGTGATGCTCTGCTTCTATCCGATCCTCCTTCGCGGTGAGTCGGTCGCAACCTTCGCGGCCTGGCTGGCGGGTAAGCGATCTCACTCGCCGGCCTACATCCTTTACTACGACACCTTCTGCCCGGTCTGTCGCCGGTCGCGCTTTGCGATGGAGATTTTCGACGTGGGCAAACGGATCGAGTTTCGCGACATTCACGATCGTGAGTTGATGCAGCGCGATCTGCCGGGCGTGACGTATGCCCAGTCGCTGAAGGAGATGATGGTGGTCTCGCCGGGCGGCAAGTTGACGCGCGGGTTTGATGCATTCCGCACGGCGATGCGCGTGCTGCCTGCGCTGTGGCTGATACTGCCGCTGTTGTATCTGCCGGGCGTTTCGCATCTGGGGCGACGGGTGTATCGCTGGGTTGCGAAGAATCGATTCAGGCTGGTCAAGTGCGATGTGGGCGTGTGCAACATGCACCTGCGGGCCCTGTCGAACGAAACGCTCGATGAAGAAGAGA
>JBBDXA010000081.1:0-5043 GCA_040902585.1 Phycisphaeraceae bacterium | reverse complement strand
CCCCCCCCCGCCGCGCGCCTGGCGTTATCATATCGTCGTCCACGCACTCATCCCACGCATTCAGGAGTCCATCATGCCTCTTCGTCTGTCACACACACTCGCCCTCGCCATCATCTTCATGGCGTACCCCGCCTTCGCTGAGCAGACCGGCCCGAAACGCCGGGTCCTCGCCGCCGACTACTCCGGTGGTAAGAAGAAACTCGCTCTCATCGACGCCGAGGGAAAAATCCTCTGGGAACAGAAGATCAACAACATTCACGATGTGCATCTACTCGACAACGGCAACATCCTCACGCAGACCGACTGGACCCGCGTCGTCGAGTTCGACAAAGATGGGAAGGTCGTGTGGGAATACGACGCCGCCAAGGCGAACGGCAACGAGGGGAAGAAGATCGAGGTGCATGCCGTGCAGCGCGTGGGCAACGGACTCACCATGATCGCCGAGTCCGGCTCAGGCCGCATCATCGAAGTCGATAAAGACGGCAAAATCCAGAAAGAAATCAAACTTAAACTCAACAAGCCCAACCCCCACCGCGACACCCGCAACGCCCGCAAGCTCGACAACGGCCACTACCTCGTCGCCCACGAAGGCGACCTGGCCGTGCGCGAATACGATGGCGATGGCAAGGTCGTCTGGGAATACGAAGCGAAGACGCAGGTGTACTCGGCAATCCGCCTGAAGAACGGGAACACACTCATCGGCAGCGGCAGCGGGCATAGTGTGATCGAAGTGTCGCCGGATAAGAGGATCGTGTGGGCGGTGAGCGAGAACGATTTACCGGGTTGCAAGCTCGCATGGGTGACGCAGGTCGCCCGGCTGGAGAACGGCAACACGATCATCGTGAACTGTCATGCCGGGCCGAGCAATCCGCAGATCGTGGAGGTGACGCCGGAGAAGAAGATTGTTTGGTCGTTCAAGGATTTTGAGGTGTTCGGGAATGCGATGCCGGTGGCGCAGGTGCTCGATATCAAGGGGGAGGTGGTGCGGTGAAATGACGAATGACGAATGAGAGAATGTCTAATGAATGTCGAATGACGAATGAGAGAATGTCTAATGAATGCCGAATGAGTCAATGACAAATGCCAAATGGCGGAGGGCAACGGGTGTGAGTGAGGCTGCCGACAAACCGGTGTTTGATCTGGATGAGCGCACGGCCAAGTTCGGAGAGGCGGTGATTGTCTTTGCGAGATTGGTTCGTCTTGATCCGGTGTCGGAACCGATTGTGAAACAACTCGTCCGCGCGGCGACAAGCGTGGGAGCCAACTATTGTGAAGCCGATGATGCAGGCACCAAGAAGGAGTTCCGCTATCGCATCAGTCTGTGCCGAAGAGAATCACGTGAATCGAAACACTGGCTGCGAATGATCGCCACCGCTGCGCCCGACCTGAAAACAGAAGCACGCAAACTCTGGCAGGAAGCCAAGGAACTCCACCTGATCTTCTCCAAGATTTACGCATCAAGTAAAAAGAAAGGCGACACCTGACGTCTTCGCACGCAACTCCGCCATTTGGCATTTGTCATTGACCCATTCGGCATTCATTAGACATTCACTCATTCGACATTCGTCATTGAGGCCCTATGCAAACCGCTGTCGTCAATTTTGCACCTGCACCAAAGAGTGTCGAACTCCGCGACATCCCCGCGCCTTCCATCGGCGAGGAAGATGTCCTGCTCGAAGTTGCAGCCGTCGGCGTGTGTGGGTCGGACCTGCACATGTGGACGGGCGATCAGAGTTGGAAGGTCGAGTATCCGATGGTGCTCGGCCACGAGTTTGCCGGCATCATTCGCGAGACCGGCCCGCGCGTTCGGGGCGGCGCCGGGGGCTGGAAGGTCGGCGATCGCGTCGTGAGTGAGACGCATGCGATCGTCGACCCCGACAGCCCGCTCACGCGCCAGGGTTTGTACAACCTCGATCCAAATCGTCGCGGGTTCGGCGCGGCTGTCAGCGGCGCGATGACCCGGCTCGTGGCCGTGCCGCAGCGGATTCTGCATCGCGTGCCTGAAGGTCTGGCGATGGAGAAGGCGGCGCTCACCGAGCCTTGCTGCGTGGCCTACAACGCGACGGCGGTGCAGAGCGAAATCAAACCCGGCGATCGCATCGTCGTCCTCGGCCCCGGGCCCATCGGCGTCCTCTGCGCAGCCATCGCCAAACTCCGCGGCGCGCAGGTCGCCATCACCGGCCTCGAGCGCGATAAGCCGCGCCTCGATATCGCTGGTAAATACGGCGTCGAAACGATCATCGGCGATGCGACAGAATGGTGCTTCCAGCGCGACAAGCTCGGCGCTGATGGCGTGATCGACGCGACCGGCGCATCCGCTGCCTTGAAGAGCGCGATGGCCTACGTCCGCCCCAACGGCTGGATCACCAAAGTCGGCTGGGGGCCGCAGCCTCTGAACTTTTCCCTCGATCCGCTCGTGCAGAAGAACGTGAAACTCCAGGGCAGCTTCAGCCACAACTGGCCGATCTGGGAACGTATCCTCGCCCTGCTCGCCTCGGGCCAGCTCAACGTCGAGTCGATCATCGGCGGGTTCTGGCCTCTCGAACAATGGCACGAGGCATTTGAAACAATGCACAGCGGAAGAATCGTGAAGGCGGTACTCAAGCCGGGGATGGTGAGTACGGATGTGAGTATCTGAGGCGGAAGTGACGAAGTGACCGAGTGACGAAGTAACGAAGTCCGGAGAAATGAAGTTGAGCGTTCGATGGCGATGGCAGATACTGACAGCGCTTGCAGTTGTCTCATTCGACTTCGTTACTCCGTTACTCCGTTACTTCGTCACTTTGATTCATCATGCGACTCCAAGACAAATCCATCATCGTCACCGGCTCCACCACCGGCATCGGCAAGGCCATCGCCACGCGCTTTATCGCCGAGGGCGCGAAGGTGCTTCTTCATGGCCGCGATCAGGAGCGCGGGCAGGAGGTGAGCGATGAGCTGGGCAGGAACGCCGCGTTTCATGCGGATGATCTGATTGATCCTGGCGCTGCCCCGCGCCTGGTTGCAGCCGCGCTCAAAGCCTTCGGCAGGATCGACGGCATCGTCAACAACGCAGCCTACGTCGTGCGCAGCGATATCACTTCAACCAGCCCGGAGTTTTTTGATCGTGTGATGGCGATTAACGTGCGCGCTCCGCTGCTGCTCGTGAAGGCGGCGCTCGAGGAGCTTGCGAAGACGAAGGGCGCGGTGCTGAACATCGGCAGCGTGAACGCGCACGTCGGCGAGGGGAATCTGCTGGATTACGCGGTGAGTAAAGGCGCGCTGCGCACGCTGAGCCGGAACCTGGGCGACTGGCTGCCGCGCACGCATGGGGTGCGGTGCAATCATTTCAATGTGGGCTGGACGCTGACGGAGAACGAGTATCACTACAAGATCAAGGACGGGTTGCCCGCCGACTGGCCGGAGCGCGTGTCGAAGAAGATCCTGCCGACGGGGGCGCTCATCAGGCCCGAGACGATCGCGGCGGCGGCGGTGTTCTGGATCGGCGATGAGAGCCGGCCGATCTCGGCCAGCGCGGTGGACCTGGAGCAGTACGCGGTGGGCGGGCATGTGCCGGAGGGAAAGTTGATGGAAAAATGAGATCGCGAAACCTGGAGCCAACTATGTGTCGACTACATGCATTAATGTTGATTGTCACCATGTTCCTCGCGCTCGCCGGTTGCCGGTCGCCGACGCAGGCGACAATTCCGATGCCTTACGAGCAGGTTGTGACCGCTCTGCGCGAGGAGTATCAACGGGAAGTACAGGAGCATGCGTGGCAGGGCATGAGCCGATTGAAGGAAGTACCAAGTCGGGCGGGGATTCAGTTTGAGTTTGTCGAGTCACTCGACAAAGCGTGGTCGATTGAAACGACGGTGACGGTTGAACCCACGAGCGCAGGTCCATTCTGGAAGCCCACCGCGACCCGTCTGACCGTGCTGACGATCGATGACCGATTGGGCATCCCGTGGAATCACAGAACCCAACGGCAAGATATTGAAGGCCTGCGCATGGCGCAGATTCTGCGGCTGATCGTGCCGGATAAGCGTGTAAGTGAAGTTCTGTGGAATCGACAATGATCCAACCGCGCTTGCGTTAACCGTTGCTACGCCGCAAGCGGCGAAAACAAACATGGATTACCAACAGATCATCCTCCAGGGCGACGCGCTCATCGCCGACATCAACGCGGCCGCCGCGCCCGCGCCGGGTTCGTTCCACCTCTGGTGGCTCGGCCAACACAGTTTCATCGCGAAGCTCGGCGCCGCGGTTATCTATATAGATGCGTTTCTCACGCCAATGGAAGGCCGGCTGTGTCCGCCGCTGCTCACACCTTCGCAATGCACCAACACAACCCTCTTCTGCGGCACGCACGATCATGCGGATCATATTGATCACCCCGCCTGGCCGGGCATGGCGAAGGCGTCGCCCGGCGCGAAGTTCGTCGTGCCGCAGCTCTTGCTCGATCGCGGACTGGGCGGGGCGCTGGGGATCAAGGCCGAGAGGTTTGTGGGGCTGGATGACGGGCAGAGCGTGGAGATTGAAGGCGTGAAGATAACCGCCCTCGCCGCGGCTCACGAGTTTTTCGATCGCGATCCTGTCGCCGGCAAGCATCCCTACCTCGGCCTCGTCTTCGAATGCAACGGCGTCACGCTCTATCACGCCGGCGACACGGTCTGGTACGAAGGCTTGCAGACGAAGCTTCGCAAGTGGAAGAAGTTTGATGTGATGATGGTGCCGATCAACGGGCGCGATGCGAATCGCCTGCGTGAGAACATCATCGGCAACATGACGTATCAGGAGGCGGCGGACCTGTGCGGGCCCCTTTCGCCCGGCCTCGTCATTCCTGCGCACTACGACATGTTCGCGGGCAACCCGGGCGATCCGGAGGCGTTCATCGATTACATGAGCGTGAAGTACCCGAAGGTGAAGACGCACCGCGGGCGGTATGGCGAGCGGATCGAAGGGCCAAGGGCATAGGGCCAAGGGCCAAGGGGAAGACTGAAAATACTCTGACCTGGTCCTTCGCGCACACTCAAGCCCGATGGCGAGTCCGCGAGCCGTCGG
>JBBDXA010000080.1:0-38264 GCA_040902585.1 Phycisphaeraceae bacterium | reverse complement strand
GGAACGCGAAAGCAAGCAGATGATCGCAAGCGAAAGCACAAAGTTGCAATGCTGAGAGTAAGAGTGCTGATTCATGGAACGCCTCCCTGGATGTACGGCCGACCCTCCCCTTGCCCCTCCTTGGAAGGGAGGGGAATCAGACTTCTTCACCCCATCGGCTTGCCCAACCGCTCGCGCTTCTGAAACAGGAACGTCAGGTGATGCTCCAGGTGATCTATATAGATGCGCAGCAGGTCGGTCAGGGTGAGGGTGCCTGCCTCGTTGTGGGAGCCGGTGCGGGTGAAGGCGGCGGCGTCGAGCCGGCGCAGGATGCGCGTCATCTGCCTGCGGTTGGCTTCGAACACCGTCACGGCATCATCGAGCGACTGTTCATCGCTGAAAAGGTTGGCGATGAAGAGCGATTCGTTGAAGCCGATGATCGTGGGATTGTCCTCGGCGATGACGCGCTTCATTCGGTCCGCGGCGATCTGATCGCTGTCTGCCAGGTGAATGACGAGCTCTTGAATCGACCAGTCACCGGGACCGGGCCGGGCGAGGCAGTCATCGCGCGTGAGGCTGGCGATGGCGGGGCGAAGGGCGCTGCCGCCGGCGGCGTAGTGGTCGATGAGGGTGGAGAACGAAGTGGGCATGGGTGAATGATAGTAGAGTGCCAAGAATAAACGGCATTATTGTTTGGGTGTGTTTGGGTGCCATGGGTAAGCGAGTCCGCGAAGCTTACCCGTGCAGTAGACCTTGGGTTTCCGACACGGGTAAGCTTCGCGGACTGCGCTTACCCATGGCACCGGGAAACCGCCGCCGGCGTTCGTTGGTGCACCCTCGGCATCTGGAGAGGGGTCGGAAAGCACTTCGATCAACTATGATGGCGGGTTGATTGATGCACCGTTTCACGAGGGAAACATCATGTTGATCCAAAGCCGTATCGCATTGGTTGCGTTGATCGCTTTTCTCTCTTCGCCAGCGCTCGCAGCCGCCCGCCCGCCCATGGCCCAGGGGTTGTCGCCCGATGCCGCCGCGAAGGCGATGACGTTGCCCGAGGGGTTCAAGGTAACGCTCTTCGCCGGTGAGCCGGATGTGGTGCAGCCGATCGCGATGGCGCTGGATGATCGCGGTCGTGTGTGGGTGGCGGAGGCGTATTCGTATCCGCGCAAGGTGGCGGAGGCGGACGCGAAGGATCGCATTCTCATCTTTGAAGATGTGGATGGTGATGGGAAGTTCGACAAGCGCACCGTCTTTGCCGACAAGCTGAATCTAATCAGCGGTATAGAGGTCGGCTTCGGCGGCGTGTGGGTGGGGGCAGCCCCGCAACTGCTTTTCATCCCCGATAAGAACAACGACGATGTGCCCGATGGCCCGCCGGTGGTCATCCGCGACGGCTTTGGTTCCCAGGACACGCACGAAACGCTCAACGCTTTCATCTGGGGCCCCGACGGCTGGCTCTACGGCTGCAACGGCGTGTTCACCCATTCCAAAGTAGGCAAGCCCGGTGCGCCTGACAGCGAACGCATCCCGATGAATGCCGCGATCTGGCGCTACCACCCCACGAAAGACACGTTTGAAATCTTCGCCGAGGGCGGCAGCAACCAGTGGGGTGTGGACTTCAACGACCAGGGCCAGGCGTTCATGACCGCCTGCGTGATTCCACATCTTTATCACGTCATCCAGGGCGCTCGCTACCAGCGGCAGGGCGGCCAGCACTTCAACAAGTACGTTTACGACGACATCAAGACCATCGCCAGGCATCGGCACTTTGTGGGCGGCCAGTGGACCGCGGCCGACCGCGAAAGGAGCGACAGCGTCGGCGGCGGGCACGCCCATGCCGGGGCGATGGTGTACCTCGGCGGCGCGTGGCCGGAGAAATATCGCAATCAGATCTTCATGAACAACATCCACGGCGCGCGGATCAATCAGGATCAGCTCGCGCGCAAGGGCAGCGGATATGAGGGTGATGCAGCGCCTGATTTCTGCTTCGCCAATGACAAGTGGTCGCAGATCATCAACCTGCGTTACGGGCCTGATGGTCAGGTGTACATGATCGACTGGTACGACAAGAACGAGTGCCATCACAAAGATGTGAACAGCCACGACCGGACGAACGGGCGGATTTTCAAGGTGAATTATGGGGAGACGAAAGCGGTGAAGGTGGATTTGAAGAAGCTGAGCAATACAGAACTGATCGCGCTTCAGACGAATCGCAACGACTGGTACGTGCGCCACGCCCGGCGAATCCTTCAGGAGCGGGCGGCGGCGGGGCAGGTGAAGGAAGAGGTGTATGGCCAGACGCTGGCGATCACGAGCAACATTCCTTCGACGGAGATCAAACTGCGGGCGCTGTGGGCGGCCCACGTGACAGGGAAGATCACGGAGCAGCTCACGCTCGCGCTGCTCTCCAGCGGCAGCGAGTATGAGAAGGCGTGGGCGATTCAGCTTGCGTGCGAGGATGGGAAGCCTGGCGAGAAGGCGCTGGCGAAGTTTGCCGAGCTTGCAAAGGATGACAAGTCGCCGGTGGTTCGCCTGTATCTCGCCTCCGCGCTTCAGCGTCTGCCGTTGGAGCAGCGCTGGGCGATAGCCGAGGCTCTGATTGCCCATGAAGGAGACGCGGACGATCACAACCTGCCTTTGATGTACTGGTACGCGATTGAACCGTTGGTCGGTGGGGAGCCAAAGAAAGGCGTGCTGCTGGCGGCGAAGGCGAAGATTCCGATCCTGCGGCAATACATCACGCGACGCGTGATCGATGCCAACAAGCCTCCGCCCCCGGTGCTGCCTGAGCCCGACAAGTTCAAAGTGAAGGATGCGCTCGAAGGCGAATCGCTGAAGGTGCTTTCCGTCACCGGCGGCAAGGCGAACCCGCAGAAGATGCACAACTTCACGCTCGACCGCTGGTCCGGCGCGGATCAGCTCTGGTGGACCGGCGGCAAGGTCGGCGACAAACTCACGCTCGCGCTGCCTGTCGCGAATGCTGGCAAGCATGAGGTGCAGATCGTGCTGACCAAGGCGACGGACTACGCCATCGTGCAGGTCTGGCTCGATGACCGCAAGCTCGGCGACCCCATCGATTGCTACAACAACGGCGTGATCACCACGGGTGTTCTCAAGCTCGACGCGCTCGAACTGAAAGCGGGCGAGCATCGGCTCACGATCGAAATCACCGGCGCGAATGCGAAGGCGGCCAAGGCGTATATGGTGGGCGTGGATTATGTGAGGCTGGAGGGGAAGTGAAGAGCGACGAGGGGGGTGACGAGTGATGAGTGATGGGTGATGTGTGTGTCGGGTGCCACGGGTCGCGGAGGCTTTGCGACGAGACCCGTGCGGGGGCCGACGGGTCTGCTCGCAAAGCCTCGCCGACCCGTGGCACCCAACGCGGAGCGCCCATGCACGACAACCGCGGCTTCTTCTCCGCTCTCATCGGTGACGGTCGGCCCCTGCTGATCTTCACCGGGCTGTGCCTCGTCATGTCCGGGGCGTTCGCCCTCTTCCTTTCCGCGACGGGACATTTCCTTCCGCATGATGTGCTTTACCTGGGCATGGAGCCGGCCGACCTGTGCGCGATCAACGAATGTCGCATCGTTCACTTCATGTTTCACGATCGCGTCTCCTTCGGTGGAGCGATCATTGCTGTGGGCGTGATGTACATGTGGCTCGCCGAGTTCCCCCTGCGCCACGGCGAAGCGTGGGCGTGGTGGCTGTTCCTCTTGAGCGGCATCATCGGCTTCGGCAGCTTTCTCGCCTACCTCGGTTACGGCTACCTCGACTCCTGGCACGGCGCAGCCACGCTCGCGCTCTTGCCCTGTTTCATCGTCGGGCTTGTTCGTTCGTATGTGACCTTACACAAGCCCGCGCCGCTGCGCGATCTATTTACATCACCCGTGCCGTGGCGCGACTACTCGCCGCGCGGGCTCGGCAGGCTCGCGATGCTCGTCACCGCCCTGGGCATGATCGGTGCAGGCCTCACCATCATGACCGTCGGCATGACCGTGGTCTTCGTCCCGCAGGATCTTTCTTATATGGGCATCACCGCGGACGAGCTCCGCGCCATCAACCCGCGACTCATCCCGCTCATCGCCCACGACCGCGCGGGCTTCGGCGGCGGCGTCGCCACCGCGGGCCTGCTCATCTTCTTCAGCGTCCTGCACGCCCGCCCTTCACGCAGCCTGTGGCAGGCGCTTTTCATCGCAGGGCTCGCCGGGTTCAGCACGGCGGTGGGCATTCACCCGGTCATCGGCTACACCGATTTTCTTCACCTCGCCCCAGCGGCCATCGGCGCGATGGCGTTCGGGCTGGGCCTGTTGCTGACGTTTCGCGTGATGATGGAGACGAGCGAGCGAAGTGAATCGGCGAGGGCGGCGGCGGAGGTGTGATTCTAAGAACGTGTGTGAGAAGGCTGGAGCACCATCCCGGAAGGGTGGTGCATGCCAGCGAAAACCGCACGCCTCTGGCACCGCCCTTCCGGGACGGTGCTCCACGACTTCGCTTCTCACACACGTTCTTAGGCCGGGCTCAGTTGCAAGAGCGACAACGTCTCTTTGATGATGTGCTTGGCGCTCAGGCCGCAGTAGTTGAGCAGTTCCTCAGGCGACCGCCCGCTCTTGGGGATGCGCCTCACGTGCATCTGCCTGACGCTGAAGCCATCGCCGCTGGAGCCGACCGCATCCGCCACCGCGCTGCCGATGCTCGCGCCGTAATTGTCTTCCAGCGTGATCACCTTGCCGTTGTTCTCATTCGCAAGGTCGAGCAGTGCCTCTTCATCGAAGGGAAGCTGGTAGAGATCGACGAGCGTCGCATCGACGCCCTGGGCATCGAGCTCATCCAGCGCCCTGTTCGCCTCATGCACCATGTAACCGCTGGCGATGATGAGCACATCGCGTCCCTGGCTGAGCACTTCAAAGCCCTGGCCGCCGACTTCGAACTTGTCCGCATCGGTGTAGAGGAACTCGGTCGCGGGTCGCATGGTGCGCATGTAGACCGGGCCTTCGTACGCCGCCATCGAAACGGTCAGCGCGTAAGCCTGGAACGCATCGGAAGGGTTGAGCACGTAGAACGCGGGCTTGCCCTTCTGGTTCTTCGCTGTCGCGAAGGAGCGGAACCAGGCGATATCGGGCAGGCTCATCTGCGAAGGGCCGTCGGCTGCGAGGGTGATGCCGCAGTGTGAACCGGTGATCTTGAAGTTGGCACCGCTGTTGACCGCCATTTCGATCTGGTCGTACCCGCGGTTGACGAACTTGGCGAAGGTCGAGCAGAAGGGAATCTTGTTGGCCGCGCTCAGGCCGGCCGCGACGGAGAACATGTTCTGCTCCGCGATGCGGCACTCGAAGTAGCGATCCTTCAGCGCATCATCCTTGGAAAAGTCTTCCGCATGCGTGGAGTTTTTCACATCCGCATCCAGGGCGACGACGTTGCCGTTGGCGTGACCGATCGCGCGCAGGGCGACGCCGTAGGCCCGGCGCGTCGCGCAGGTGCCGCCGCTGATGAGCTTCTCCCATCCGAAGGTTTTGCAGGCATCGGTGAAGTTCATCGCAGCCTTCACCTCGGCAGCCCTGGGCTTGTTGGGCGACATCAGGCCGATCTTGAGCGAGGTATCCGCAGTCGCGCCGAGCGAGCGCCCCGTCGCGCCCAGTTCATCCAGCGCCTTGGCCAGGTCTTCGCCGGTGGCGGGCTTGCCGTGATGACCATCGCCTTGCTGTGAAGCGCTGCCCCAACCCTTGACCGTTTTGGCGACGATGGCGACAGGCCGGGCGGCCGGGTCATGTTCGCGCTGGGCGTGCTTGCTCAGGGCATCGATGATCTGCGAAGGCACGTGGCCGTCGATGGTGATCGCGTTGAAGCCGAAGGCATCGAGTTTCTTCGCGAGGGCCTCGGCGGTCTGGCCCTTCGCGACTTTATCGCTCTGAGCCCAGAGGTTGCAGTTGAAGATCGGGCAGACCGCCGCGAGGTTGTGGTCAATGATGAAATCCAGAGCTTCCCAGTTCTGCCCTTCGCGCGACTCGCCATCGCCGATGATGCAGAAGATCCGCTTGTCGAGCCCGTCCACCTTCGCCGCCGCGGCGAGACCCGCGGCATGACTCAAGCCCTGACCGAGCGAACCGGTCGCCGTGTCAAAGAAAGGAAAACCTTCGACGGGGTTGGGGTGGCCGTCGATCGGCGAGTGCATCGCGCGGAGCGACATCGCATCCTCGCGCGTCATGGCTTTAAGGCTGCTCTTGTCGGTGCCGATGGCGATGCCCAGGTCCGCAGCCGCGGCGTACACGATGGGCACCGCGTGCCCTTCGCTGAGCACCAATCGATCGCTGCACGGGTGGCCGGGGTTGGCCGGCTCGTACCGCATGTGCTGATACATGAGCACCGCGATGATGTGTGCCAGGCTCGCGGCCGTGGTCGGATGGCCTGAGCCGGCAGCGGCGGTCATCTCGTAGCTGAGCTTTGCCAGTTCCACCGCTTTGGTGTGAATCGTTGAATCGAATGACATCGTGCTTCCCTTTTTGTTTTTGTGTGGTTCGTGTCCCTGATCGCCGGCCGAGGCTGCCGGCATCCCACCGCTGTCGTCGGATCGGCGTGTTTCAGCCGAGGCTCACGACGGAGCGAATCCCGATTATGGTCGCAATACGCTGCTGTTGCAACAGGATTCTTCGCGAAGGGCTGGGGGATGCTGTGAAAATCGGCTTTGACGCAGAGCCGCAGAGGTCGCACAGAGCGCAGAGGGGAACCAGTGATGGGTTAGAGCATGTGAGGCATTTGCAGATTCGTTGAGTGTTGATGTCACCCGGCCAAACAAGCTAAATTCAAATCCCTCTCTGCGCCGCTGCGCTCTCTGCGGCCTCTGCGTTAAAATCCGCACATGCAGAATCGTCACATCGTTTCACACCTGACACTCGCGCTCCTGCTTGCGCTCACGTTCACAGCGACCGCCCTCGCGGATGATCTCTGGCTTGCTGTGGGCTACGGCGGGGGGCGCATGAATTAGGCGACGTGATCAGTCACTCGCGGCGATATGAACGGCCTCGCGATGCCGCTTCATGCCCCGCCGCAGGATGATCACCGTGCCGATGCAAGCCGCGGCGATGATGATGCCCACGACATACGGCGGCGCCCATTCGTTCATCAGGATCAAGGTGCAACTCAGCGTCACACACAGCCAGACGATCGCGATCGCCCATGCCTTGATCCGCGGCGGCAACGGCTCGCCATCCACAAACCTCATATAAGGGGCGAAGAAACGATTGCGCAGCAGCCGGCGCTCCAGCGCGGGAAAGCTCCGCGCAAAACACCATGTCGCCAGCAGCAGGAACGGCGTCGTCGGCAGCCCCGGCAGAATCACACCCAGCGCCCCCAATGCCACGAACAGCACGCCGCACACCGCGAGAGTCACTCGCCGCACGCCGCTCATCGGATTGCCGGTTCGCATCTCATTCATTTCAAACCTGACTCACCGACACGCCGTGAGCACCTCGTTACTCGGATCCGTTTCCCACGATCATAGGATCACCGCTGCGCCACTGCAGGGCAAACGCAACAAAACCTGAAAGGCCCTATCTCTCGCGCGGCGTGCCCATCTTCTGTGGCGGGCGCCATCGGGTGCCATGGGTAAGCGGAGTCTTCGGAGCTTACCCGTGCTGTGCGCCGAGCGCAGAGGGTGATCCGCACGGGCAAGCTCCGAAGACTCCGCTTGCCCATGGCACCTCGCCGGGAAATGCGCCCGTGACATACGCCATGAACTGGTTGCCGTCACCGAATCGGCCAACACAATCGAACCGCGCCCCGTTGAAGTCTTCGTAGGGGATTCGAAGTTTGTCAGATGCAGCCATAATTTTCTATCCGAACGCGTCCCCGCGCTGACACAAACATTCTTTCCCCCTTCCTGCTTTCCTTAGAAATGCCTTGTCTCACGCCGGCCTTCGCGCGAAGACGTCCGTCACCGCCTTGCCCTTGCCATCTTCCGTCGCATAGAACGGACGCTTCTCCACGTCGTACGCTGTCTTGGGGCTGATGCCCATCGCGGTGAAGATCGTCGCGTGCAGGTCCATGACGGAAACCGGATTCTTGATGGCCATGAAGGGCCTTTGCGGCGCGCTTTCGCCGTGGAGGAATCCCTTCTTCATGCCGCCGCCCCACATGACGAAGCTCGCGCCGCCGGTGAAGTGGCGGTGCTGGCCGTAGTGTTTCATTTCTTTGAAGGCGTCCACTTTTTCGGTGGTCTGGTCCTGCGCGTTGGAGCCGGGCTTGCCTTCGATGAGCATGTCGCGACTGAACTCGCTGGCGAGGATCACCAGCGTGCGGTCCAGCAGCTTGCGCGATTCGAGATCGCGAATGAGCTGGGCGATAGGGCCATCGATCTGCTTCTTCATGGCGACGAGCGTGGTGTGCCCGTTGGCGTGTGTATCCCAGTTCAGAAACGGTACGTACTCGGTGGTGACCTCGACGAACCTCGCGCCGGCTTCGACGAGGTTGCGCGCGAGCAGGCAGCCGCGACCGAAGCGGCCCGTGTCATACTTCGCGTAGCTTTCCTTGGGTTCGAGCGAGATGTCGAACGCCGCGCGTTCCTTGGAGCTGAGCAACCGGTAGGCTGCGTCCATGGAGCGGATCATGGATTCCTGTTGATGATCGCTGAGGTAGTCGCGCTTGGGAGACTGATCGACGAGCCTGCGGTAAAGCTTGTTGCGGTCGGCGAAGCGGTTCGCATCCATGCCTTTGGGCGGGCGAACGGAGGCGGCAGCCTCTTCGGGATGCGGAAGATTCATCGGGCCATACTGGGACCCAAAGAATCCGCCGGTGGTGAAGGCTTTGAGTTCTTCCTGTTCGCCGACTCCTTCGAGGCGCTGGCCGATGTTGATGAAGGGAGGGATGACGGGGTTGTTGGGGCCGAGCACCTTCGCCATCCACGCGCCGATGTGCGGGGCGGCAACGGTCTGTGGCGGGACGTAACCGGTGTGCCAGTGATACTGATGGCGCGAGTGCAGGATGTGGCCCAGGTCGGGGAGCACGTGAGAGCGCACGAGCGTCGCGCGGTCCATGACGGAAGCGATCTGTTCGAGGCCTTGGGTTATTTTGATGTTGTCGACAACGGTGTCGATGGCGGGGAAGGTGGATTCGACTTCGCCGACGGGCAGGCCGACTTTGAAGGGGAGATATTTTTTAGGATCGAAAGTGTCGGGCGCGGCCATACCGCCGCCCATCCAGAGGAGGATGCAGGCGTCGGCGGTGGCTTTGGGGTGGACGAGCTTTTCGCCTTCATCGGCGCGGAGCAGGCGCGGCTCGGAGGCCATGAGCGCGGCGGCGGTACCGGCGGCGAGCTGTTTGAGGAAGAGGCGGCGGGATTCGCGTTCGTGTGGGGTGTTCATGATGATTAAGTATACCCCCGGCCCTGGGCCCCCGGCATGGGGGCTTAAAGCCCCCATGCCGGGGGTTAGCGCACCAACTGAAACTCCGGCAGCATCACCACGCTCCAGAGCACATCCTCGATCCCCTGCTCCGTCAGCGTCGCGCCCAGCGAGGCGACTAGCACGCTGCGCTCAGCGGCACTCGGCTCGCGGCAAAGGGCGGCGCGGAAGAGCCAGGTGACGAACGCATCAGGCGAATCCCATCGCTGCCCGAGCAGGTTCTTCGCGCCGCGCGTGAGAGTGATGGCAAGTATTTCGCCGTTGGATAAATCTAAGGCTTCGAGCGTGGTCAGCTCATCGGGGCGCACGGTGACGATCTGTTCGCGGTGCGGCCGACCCAGCGAACGCATCAGGAAATTGTTCTTCACCAAGGAAGCACGCACCATCAGCTTCGACGCGGCCTGTGCGCCTGAAAGTCCTGTCGCCAGCTTTCCATTCACCGCGGCCCACGTGCCCTGCCCGTTGACGAGCGCGCTCTTGCGCCAATCCTTCGGGGCGACTTTGAACTTGCCGTTCTTCTCGGGTTGCGAGGCGGTCCACTCCCAGTGGTCATCGCTGATGAGCGTGTCGAACTTCTCCTCATCCTTATAGAGACGAGCTTCAAAATAGAGGGCGGCAGGATTGGGCCCGCTGCCGCCGTTGCTGGCGACGATCAATAGTTCGTTGACTCCCTTCTTCAGGTGCGGCGTGAGCGTGATGCTGTCGGGCTCTTCCCAGTTGTCGCCTTTGCCCGCCTGTTTGCCGTTGATGTAGAGCGTGTAACCGTTGTCGCAGGTGATGACGGCGAAGGCTTTGGCGGGGGGCTGATCGAGCGTGAGTGTGCGGCGGAGGGTGATGGTTTCGCCGGCGGGGGCTGCGCCTGAATCGGCGCGAGACCAGATCCATTTCGCGCTCGGGTGACTCGGGGCGCCCGCGCCGGGGCCACTTGAAACGGCCCGCGCCGGGGCCGGGGCGTTGGGGGCGGCGCGGGTTATCGGGGCGTCGATTTTCGTTGGGCCCGCATCAGTGAGCGTCCACACCGCATCCATGAACTGTTCGGCCGTCATGCGCCGGGCCCGCGGGCCTGCGTACACATATCCCTTGTCATCCACGCCATCGCTCATCACCTGCATGCGACTCTGATATGCCTGTGATGTGGCGATCAGCTCGATCGTCTTCTTCAGGTCGTACTTGTTGTCCGCCAGATGCACCGCGAGATAATCCAGAAGGTCCGCGCTCCAGGGCTCGGTCTGCATCGCATCGACCGGATGCACGATGCCGTGACCCATCATGCGATGCCAGATGCGGTTGACGATCGTGCGCGTCCAGCGTCCGTTTTCCGGATGCGTGAACAGCGCAGCCAGTTGCTTCAAGCGCTCCGGTTGCGAGGCCTTCGGATCAACCGTGCCGAGTTCGGGAAACAGCCAGGCCGGCTGCGCCATCTTGCCCGTGGGCTTGTCGCAGCGGTGCAGTTCCAGCGGACGATTCGAGTAGATCGCCGCCAGGCCGAACGCTTCATCGAGGGTCCAGCGATCGATGAAGCTGTCGTGACACGAGGCACACTTGAGATTGATGCCCAGCAATGTCTGTCCGACGCTCTGGGAGAACTGGATTTCCACGGTCTGCCCGGCGCTGACGTCGCCGCGCCACTTGATGCCGTCGATGAAGCCCGCGCTCTCGGCTGAGGGCGGCGCGACAAGCTCGCGCGTGAAGCGGTCGTATGGCATGTTGCTGACGAGGGCGGCATAGAGCCACTTGCTGATCTGCTTGCGACCGCCGGTGATGAAGCCCGTGCCCGAGTAATCATTGCGAAGAAGATCGTTCCAGAACGTAAGCCAGTGCTCGGCGTAGTCGAGGTTGCGATCGAGCAACGATCGTACGAGGCGATCGCGTTTGTCCTTGCTGGTGTCCTTCGTGAAGGCGTCGAGTTCGTCAGGCGTCGGCAGCAGGCCGATGATGTCCAGATGAGCGCGGCGAAGAAAAGTCGCATCATCGATCATCGCGGGGCGCGGCTGCTTTCGCTGGGTCAGATGAAAGTCGATGAGGCGATCGATCGAGTTCTCGCGGCCCTCGACGACGGCGGGCAAGTCAGGTCGGCGCGGCTTGAGCGGCGGTTCGTACACGCGCTGGCCGAAGGTAAAACCCTCTTCCCACGCGAGGCCTTCGTCGATCCACTTTTTGAGGACAGCGATTTTTTCAGCCGGCACGCGCGGGCCTTCGGGCGGCATCTGTTCCAGTTCATCGCGCGAGAGCATGCGTTTGATCATGTCACTGGCTGCACTCTTGCCGATGACGGCCGCCTTGCCGTTCTCCCCGCCGAGCAGCAGCAGCGGGCGGGTGTTGATGGAAAGCCCGCCCTTCTTTTTGTCGCCGGTGTGACACTTGCCGCAGTGTTCTTTGAGGATGGGAACGACATCGTGGGCGAAGTCGACCTTGTCGGCAGCGAGCGCGACAGGTGATGTGGCGACGATCAGTAGAAGGAGCAGCACATGCTTCATAGGAAACTCGCGAGTGACAGACACGGACGGTGGCCCTAGCGTAACCGCCATCGGGCACCTAGCAGCCGGGCAATCCCTCATTATAAGGTTGTCGCCGCTCTCCTTGGCCCAGCCTGGCAAACCGAAAGCAGAGATCCGTCAAGACCGGGCGGATCAGGCACTTGCAACTCCCGGAACCACGGCTTCCGGCCTCTTTGCATACACAATCTCAGCCGCTGACAAGGTACTTTTCCTGATTCATTTATTAACGCTTTTCAAACCGGACGGCAGTCGTTACGCTGGAATGCGAATCGGACACGTCGTTCGCATTCGCCATTCTTCGCGCGTCAGTTTCAAAGCCACCCTTTCAAGGAGACCGAGCATGTCAGCTTTTCGCAAGTTTGCTTTCGTTCTAATCATTTTGGCGCTACCGCCCGCCATCAGTCAGGCAGCCCTGACCAATCTTTGGCTCTTGAATGAAGGGGCCGGTACCACGGCCAACAACTCGGCTGCGGGCGCTGACGGCTTCGTCAACAACCAGGCCGCGGGTGGCCAGGGTGTTGCCGGTGATGCCTGGGTCAACGATACCTTCCGCGGCACGGTCTTCAGCGGCAATGGAAATGATGCGAGCGGCGCGTTTGTCAGCACCGGCAACCTGTCCGCCGCCGAGATGAACGGCAACTTCACGTGGTCCTTCTGGGGCGCGCTGTCCGGCGGCACTGGCGGCAACGACGTGATCCTCGGCAACCGCTTCGGCGGACCGGGCTGGGCCAAGTTCACCCAGACCAATTTTGAATGGCAGCCTTCCGGCGGCGGCACCGGCAACACGAATATCGCAGACATCCCCACCGACGGGGGCTGGCGCCACCACACCATCGTCAAGAACGGCAACAATTTCCAGTACTACCTCGATGGTGTAGCCGGTGCGAGCGCCAATTTCACCGGCACCTTCAGCGGTGCCAATCCCTTCTTCATCGGCGGCGATTCGGGCGGCGAACGTCCCGGCTCGCGCATCAGCGATGTGGCCATCTTCAATGAAGCCCTCACCCAGAATCAGATTCTGAACATCCGTAACGGCGACTTCACAGCCTTCGGCGTGGGCTCGGCTCCCGCCGTCTCCATCGCTGTCGCCACCGGCCAGCAGAGCTCGGGCGTTTTCCCCGTTTCCAACGACGACCTGCTCACCGGCCTCACCGCCGTCGTCACCGGAACGCCGGTCCAGGCCCGTGAATCGACCAGCGGCAATGTCGGCGTCCTGACCAACGGCAACTTCGGCACCGCTGACAAGAACGGCGCGCCCGGTGAAATCGTCACCATCGAAACGGGCACCATCCTGACCTACCTGCTTACCGGATCGCCGCACGGCTTCACCATCGATCAGATCAACACCTACTCAGGTTGGAACGATGGCGGCCGCGACGAGCAGGATTACGTCGTGCAGTTCGCCTTCGCCGACGACCCGAGCACCTTCGTATCGGTCGGCGATGTGAGCTTCAACCCCGGCGGGACGAATCCCAGCAATCTATTTGTGCAGCTCACCAACCCGCTGGGCGGGCCGCTCGCACAGAACGTGACGGGGATCCGCTTCATCTTCGATACGCTGGAGAACGGCTACGTCGGTTTCCGCGAGATCGACGTGTTCGGCGCGGCTGTTCCCGAGCCGACCACGGCGGGCCTGGCGCTGATCGCCCTGTCGCTGCTGGGCAAGCGCCGTCGTCGCGCCTGAGCCAATCGACACGGCCTTGAAACAGGACCACCGCTTCGTCGAAGGACGAGGCGGTTTTTCTTTCTGAGTTCGCGGGCAAACAAAACCGCCCCGCGCCGTCTGATGCGGCGCAGGGCGGGAGGCGATCGATGATTTGCGTTTCCTTGAGCTGTCCTGCTTCAACGCTTTTTCAAACCCAGCAGGAGGCCGATGCCTCCAACTGCGGTCGCCGCGATGCCGCCGATCATTAGCCAGACGGCTTTGTCGGTGGGCGAGCCGGTGAAGAACTCCGAGACGTTGGAACTGAACGAGTCCATGGCGCTGACGCCCCAGACCAGCAGTGCGATGCCGACGGCCAGTAACGCGATGGAAATTCCCTGGTTCATTTTTTGACCTCCTTTGGGTCCGAGTCTTCACCTTACACAGGCCGGCGACCCTGGATGATGCGAACGAGGATGACCACGATGGCGACGACCAGCAGGAGGTGAATGAAGCCTCCGATGGTGTACGACGAGACGAGGCCGAGCAGCCAGAGGACGATGAGCAGAATGGCGATGGTTTCTAACATGGCAATACCTTTCGATGGGAGTTGGATCTTGCCCGCCAGTAGCGGGCGTTGAAAAAAGCCGACGGGTCTTCCCTGACCCGCGCGGTCTACTTCTGCCGCAGGTGAAGGAGTAAGCCGCCGCCTGCCGCCAGGGCGATGAAGCCCAGCGCGGCGAAGGCGGCAGCCGATCCAACATGCGGCTGAATCAGCACGAACAAACCCGCCATGAGCAGTCCGCATCCGACGGCGACACACATCGAAGCCGTCATCGTGAGCCATGCGCGTTTGATGGGCCGGGCGAAGGACTTGCCCAGATCGTCGGCGACGGATGTATCCAACAGGGCAGCGCCGGCGATGAGCAGGCTCTTCAGACCGCGTCCGTGCTTATCGTCGAAAAAAGCGGCCCGCAAAGGCACCCACCCCCAGTGCGATCAACGCGGTCATGAACGGGTGACTCTTCACGTTGTCCTTGAGGTCGGACAACTTCTCCGAGCCGTAGTCCTTGGCGCGATTGAGTCGCGCGCTGATTTCCTCAGCAGTGTGCCTGGTGCCATTGCGAATGTGTCGACCCGCGCTGGCGACGCCTTCCTTGCCCGCGTGACCGAGGTCAGTCACCAGGCTGGCGATGTCTTCGCGGAAGCGTCGGAAATCGTCCTTGAGCGCTTCGACTGTTTCGGCCAGTTCGGAATCATCGGTGGTCTTGCGTCGCATGTTGGATCCTTTCAAAAGTTGTGCTATCGAAACCGGTGTGCCCGTCGGAAGTCTGCAAGGCATGGCGGGGAGTCGCCGTGTCGAAGCGGCGGTCCCCGCCTTGCGCGGGGTCATTCACATCAAGTCGACGTTACGACGCGGTCTTTTCCTTGATGTTGATCACCAGCGACTGACTGACCGCCAGCCCGTCAGGGCCTTTGGCGGTGACCTGGGCGTGGTGTTCGGTCACCAGCGCGGCACCTTCGTCGGCCTTGAGCACATACAGGCCTTCATTGCCGACGATCTTCTTGTCCGCATCGACGATCGAAACGCCTGCCGGCAGCTTGTCAAAGCTGATGGCGATGGGCTCCTGCACGCCGTCGCGGGTGATGGTGATCTTCACTTCAGTCATCGCGCCCTGCGTGAGGACGATGGCTTTGGGCTGAGTGAGGGTGAGTTTCTTGCCCTGCTGCCCTTCGACGCCGGCCTTCTTGTCGCAGCCGGTGAGAGCGGTGACGCCCAGGAAGGAGCCGGCAGCGAGGATGAGGGAGAAACTCAATGTTGCGGGAACGAGTCGGGATGTAAGCGAGCGTTTCATGTTGAATCTCCTGATTCAAAAGGTGGAGTTAGCACGACACCAGGTGGATCGCGAGAACGGCACCGCCTGCGCGAAGCCGATGCAACAAGCAGCGGCGGCGCACGGTCGGTCGAACGGGTTTGGTGGGTGTTACTCGGTGACGGTGATCGTGACGTACTGCGTCGCCTTCATGCCGCCGGGACCGGTGGCAATCAGTTTGGCCTGATGGTTGGCGACCAGGTCCGCCGCGGGGTTGGCGGTGAGGATGTAGGTGGCTTTGTCGGTTTCGACGTTCAGGCTGGCCTTCTGGGCGGTGACGCCGGCCGGGAGCTGAATGAGGTCGACCTTGACCGCGTCAGAGAAGCCCGAGCGGACGAGAGCTACTTCCAGCGATTGCATTTCACCTCGCTTGATGACCACGGCGGTCTGAGGTGGCTGAATCGTCAGGGAAATCCCTGAGGTGCCGCGAACGGTCGTGTCCTTGCAGCCGGCTGTGAAAAGGGTGGCAAACGTCAAACACAAGCAAATGGTCATGGCATATTGGATCTTCATGGCAAACCTCCTGAAAAACGAGTATTGCCGTTCGTCGCGTCATGGGATTGTATGTACCAGCCCGGCCTCAGAGGCAAATGATTTTTATATTTCTTGTTTTTACATGGTTTTATAACGACTTACGAGCTGAAGCAGGAGGGCATTCCCATCTCCAAGTCGTGATCGGCCCAGTCGATATATCGGACCACCCGCTGCCGCCCGGAATTTTGCCTGATAATCCGAATTCGATCACCATAGCCTTCGGTTAACCCCGGATAGAATGCCTCGGGAGTGAGTCCTGGCATCGTCAGGGCCACCTCTTTCTTATGGAGCGTTTCTTGCGAACTGCCAACCCAACCCCGCTGTCACGCCTGACTTTGCCGGTCCTTCTGCTTGGCCTCTTTATCGCCTCAGCCGCCCATGCCCAGCGTCGCCCTGCCCCGCAGCCTTCGCGGTATCGCTACACGCTCGAGTTCGACAAAGAGACCCTGCCCCAAGGCGTCGAGGTGCGGGAGGTCAAGATCGGCGAGCTGCGGCGATACATGGTCAAAAACACCAGCAACACCTTGTTGATCTTCAATGAGAAGTTTTCAGCCGACAAACTCGTCGCCGGCGACAAGGTCGTGGCGGGCAAGGCATATCACTATTACCCCAACGGTGTGCCCATGGAAGGCAAGCAGCACTTGAAAGGCTGGCAGGCACCGTTCGGCGACATGGAAGAGGCGGCCATCCTGCTGGAGAAGGATCCGGACAAGATCCACCAAGGCCGCAAACCGGGACTGGGCAAGGAGCTGCCGGCACCGGAGAAAACCGTCATCGCCACGAAGTACGGCGACAAGCCCTACGACCTGAAGGTGACGATCCACTATCACCTCAACAGCGCGTACGACGCGAAGGAATAGGGAGCAGGGCCAAGGGCCAAGGGCCAAGGGGCGGAGTTTCAGGTTGCTGCCGGTGCGCTTCGCGTTTGCATCGATGTCTTTCCCCTTGGCCCTTGCCCCTTGGCCCTTGGCCCTCTCTCTGCTCTAATATCACCCGTGGGATTAAAGCGATTCCAGTTCGCGTTCACGCTCGTCGAGATGCTGCTCGTCGTGGCGACCATTGCCGTGCTCATCGCAATGCTGCTGCCCGCGCTCGGCAGGGCCAAGGATGCGGCCAAGATCGCGCTGTGTGCCTCCAACCAGGGCCAGATCGGCTCGGCACAGATGGGCTACCTCATCGACAGTCGCGGCCGGTTCCCCCAACTCTCAAGCTGGTCCGGCCTCATCGGCACCAAGGGCACCAGCGGCAACTACTCCTCCAGCTCGCTTGATGTCACCCAGCGCCCGCTCAACAAATACCTGGGCGCGACCAGCAACGGCTCCAACGTGAACATCAGCGAATGCCCCAGCGACCTGGGCGACGCCTTCCCTTCCTACAACGGCTCGGTCACCAACTGCTACATCTTCTACGGCACCAGCTACCTGGCCCAGTGGAACAGCACCGCCTTCCGCGCGGCCATGGTCTACGGCGTGACGGGCGGCACCCGCTCCATTTCCATGTCGCGCATCACATCACCGAGCAACAAACTCCTCATGGCTGACTGGTCCTGGCACGGCAACCGCCCCATCGCCGACCGCCAGACCCGCTGGCACAACAAAGGCCCGGTCCGCCAGTTCAACACCCTCTTCGCCGACGGCCGCGTAAGCTACTTCATCTACCCCGTCGAAGAGATCGATGTGGATTACACCGGCGGCAGCTACAACATCGCGCCGGTCAGTCCGGGGTTCCTGTGGTGGTGAGGGCCGGCGTGATCTCTAACTCAGGTTTTGACGCAGAGACGCAGAGGAGGAAGAGAGCGCGGAGCGAGCTGGAATTTGAATCAGTCATCCCTCTCTGATCCCTCTCTCTTCTCTGCGTCTCTGCGTTGAAGCCGGCCGAACAAGACCTGCCCTTACTTCCGACGCCTGCCGCCCCATCCACTTTCGCTTGGCTCAACCATCCCCCACAGGTACGATACCGGCGGTGGTCTTGATTCTTTTCTCACGCAGCAGACCGGGCAGCCAATATGGATCGATCGGTTTCCCGATTCTGGCAGGCGGCTTTGATCGCGCTCATGGCGATCTCCAGCGCGACCGGTGCGCCTCCCGAAGAAGAGGCTGAGGCTCGCCGCGTCTTCGAGTCGCTTTACGGCCAGCGCGTCAAAGCTGCGCAGGCCACGCGCGAACCGGCGGATGATGTCGCCCTCGCCGGCCAGCTCCTCGAAGCCGCCCGGCAGGCGATCGATGCTCCCAGGCTCGCCGCCATCCTTTGCGAACACGCTTACAACCTCGGCAGCGCGGACCCGGCAGGCTACGACCACGCAGCCGCGGCGATGCTGCTCCTCGCGCAGCGCGACCCGGCCAAAGCATCCGTCGCTTACGACGGCATCGTTGACCTCCGCCGCAAGCAATACGCCCGCGCCAAAACCGATGACAAGCCCGCGGTCGGGGCTGCGCTGGTGACCGCGCTGATGGACCTGGCCAACGTGCGGGCGGAACTGGGCGACTATCAGTCGGCCGCGGCTTCGCTGCGGCAGGCGCTCACCGTGGCCCGGCAGAGCAAGTCAGCGGACCCGGATGAAATTCTCGCCCACCTGGAACTGGTGCAGTACCGCGCCAAGGTTCGCAGCCGCATCCTGCTGCTGCAATCGAAGGTGCTCGAGAACGCGAGCGACAAGGCCGCGGCGACGGAACTCGTCACGCTCTACATCACCGAGATGGATGACCCGCGCGGGGCAGCTCTCTTCGTGGACCGCACCGCTGATGACAAACTCAAACAGCGCGTTCACCTGGCCACCGCCAAGGCTGAGGCGCTGACTGAAGCGCAGGCACTCGATCTCGCTGACTGGTACCGCGACTTCTCCGCCAAGAGCAGCGCCCAGACCAAAGGCGCGCTGCTCCAGCGCACCGCTGCGTACTACGAACAGTTCCTTTCATTGCATGGCACGCAGGATGTGCAGCGCGTCGGGGCGGAAGTGGCGATGAAGGAAGCGCTCGAAGCGATGAAGGCTCTGGGCGTGCGCTACAAGCCGATCGTCACGGCTCAGAAGCCCGCCAACAACACACCCGCGCCCGCAGGCGAAGAAAGTTTCGCCGGCATCACGGGCTGGGAAACCGCCAAGCCGCTGCCCATGAACGAGTGGCTCGACATCACCGGCATCCTGAGTTTGAAGTATGCCGAGAAAGGCACGTGGGTTCTCAACGAAGGCAAGTACATCCTCGGCGCCGGCGCGGAGGAAGGCAGCATCTTCATCCCGCTGGCGATCCGCGGGGACTACGAGCTGAAGGTGGATGTGATGACCACGGAACACCCGGGCCAACTGGCCTACGACCTGCCCACGACCAAGGGTTTTATCCGTTACGCGGGCCTGTTCGAACGCGGCGGCGAAGGCGGCTTCACCCGCGGCTTGACCGAAACCTTCACCGTGCGCATGCACGAGAAATTCGTCCGCGTCGGTCACTTCCGCAACGACAAGGAAGACCCCGGCTTCGACACATCACTCGACCGCCTCGTGCCCAAGATCAAAGACATTCCCGATGCCCCGCTGATCGTGATCCGAGGCATCAAGGTCGGCCTGACGATCAGCAAAGTGCGCATCCGCATTCTCAATGGCGAAGCACACCTCTGGAAAGAGAAGCGGTAAGGCGCAATCGCGCGCCAGCGCAGTATCTCCTCACCGTCTCATCACTTCCCCTTCATCAACTTCAACATCGCCTCGCCCATCCCTTCGCCGATCAGGTAATACGTCTCCGCGTTGCGGTTCCAGTGAAACGCCTGATTCGCCGGCGAGTTTTCAGCCGTGCGGAAAAAATCCTTCGTGCCCACGAACGCCACGTTGCCCTTAAACTCCTCGCGTGCCGCCACCGCCGCCTGCGCCTTCATCAGCGACAGCGCACGCGGGTGTTTCTCTTCATGCCCGCTCATGCCCGTCTCGGCGATCACGAAGGGCAGCTTCGCTGCGCCAAGCTCCTTGCGTACATCGCGGATGAAGTTCGACAGGTTCTCTTCATACGCATCGTTGAACGCCTGATTCACGCGATCGTTCCACCCCTGATGCCAGCCCAGCCCCGCCAGCTCCAGCTTGCGATCCTTCAGCTTCGGGAAGAGAGTGCCCGCGTCGCGCATCGTTTCCTTCACATGCTTGATCATCTCGGTATACGAAGGCCCCACCTCGCCGCCGGAAGAAGGCGGACGAAAATCCTTGCCGATGCTCTTGCCGCCCCAGGCAATCTTGATGAGAAGCACAGGCTGCTCAAAAGCATCGCCGACAACCCAGCCGAAGCCGAGTTCAGGGCCGATCTGCTTCTCCGATCCGCCGTAGCCCGCCTTCAAAGGGCCGTGCCGCTGGAAGTACCAGATCTGCACATCCTCGCGCGCCGTCCAGTTGCCGTCCTTGTTCTTGAGCCGCGAGTACTTGACCGGGTCGGTCTTGACGAGGTACTCCAGCGAGCCCTTGCCTTCGTTCTTGGTCGGGTTCATGACGATCTCGCCGGCCCCGACCATGTTCGACTGACCAGCAAGGATGAACACCTTCACCCCCGGCTGCGCATCCTTGTCAGCCGCGACCACCGCAACGCCCGATGCAAAAACCCAGGCGACCAGCGCGATCGCAACCGAGAGAGAACGATTTCGAGTTGAAAACATGACCGACTCCTGAAAGCGCCGCGCCCGGATGCACGCCGCGAGTACAAGTGGAAACCCACATCCTAACGCAAGCGCCCCGGGCTGGAGCACCATCCCGACAGGGTGGTGCTAACCGCGCACGATCCCCCTGACGTGCCGATGCATCGGCTGGCTAGCGCAGGAGTCCGCGTCGGGTGGCTGGGGCTGGAGTCCGCGCAAGCCCCGGCCCAGGCGCACGGCCGAAAAGGGCGCGTTCGAAACCCGTGCATCCCTCGGCCGGGGCTTGCGCAAAGCCTCCAGCCCCAGTCACCCGCCGTCGTGACCCCGGTCCAGTGCAATGTTCGTTTTAGCCAGCCCGGATGGCCGCGAGTTCGGCTTTGACTCCGGCGTCCTGTAGCGGTTCATACTCCGACAGGTAACCGACGCGCTTGAGTTTCGAAGTGATGGACCACACAAGGTTTTCCTCAACGTCACCTGGCGACTCAAAGCGGAAGCGGTTGTACAACAACGCAATGACGCGGTCCGCTGGCATCTCTCGGCCATCGAGCACGGCACCCCAAAGAACCTCCGCCGCGACCTCGTAGTCTCGCCTTCGACGCTCTGAGTCCGCCAACAGGGCGAGGATGCTGTCACGGATTTTGGGCCAGCCGACGCCTTTGATCAGGCGTTCGATTTGCTCACACTTCGAGCCCTCGGAGGACTCGTCATCAAGGACGTCATCCGCAAGTATCGCGTTGATGTCTGCGAGGACCGCCATAACTGGCTAACGAAAAAGGCTCAGTTGCCGGCCGCCCGCGGGAGCAGGCGTCCAACCGACAACAACATTCTACTCACGGGCGTCGCCGGGCAACTGGAGCCGGTGGTTAGACCATTTCGTCGTAGGCGTCAAAACCAATCTCGTGCAGATAACTGATGAATTCCACGCCCTCATCGTCCACGATCTTTATCAATCCATGGTCCGCCAAACTGCTGCCCCCCATCGAAGACGACGAGACTGCCGTGGTATAGACCCCGAAGCTCGTCTTGCACAATCTCTCTTGCACGAGATTGCAACTCCGGTGACAGGCCCGCGTCAACCAATCGCCTTTGGAGCCGCTCGGCTGTGGCTCGGTGGCCGTCAGCGAAGACGCGAAGGAACTCGTCTTGAAGGTAGCTTTTTGTCACAGTGGCCTAACTTTGTTTACCTTGCAACCCCGCAAGCCTACGCAGCCCGCGTGTCGGCGCCATTCTATCACAAGATCATGTTTCGCAATCCATTTCCGTTGAATGAGGGTCTTGATTCGCCACGGCAAAACCAGCAAAGGAGAACGGGCTGAAACAGGGTCGATCGCGGGCCGCGCGGAGGTGGGTCCCAAGGCGGACGCGGCTGCCCGGCGCGTGCGGCGACGCGCGGCCGGAGCCCAGGTCCGCGTCAGCCCAGAGCAGAATCGCCGGCGCGGTGTTCGTGTCGCCCTCAGCAGTCTGATCCAGACACGGCCCGGCTCGCTTGCAAAACCCGCGTGGATTTCCGCTTGGCTCGCCGGGCACGAGTTTGTATAATGTTCGGTTTCCGGCCCGCGCGATCCGTGCGGGCACTCCCCTGTCGCCCCCGTCGCCTCTTGCGGCGACCACGCCGATCCTTCGCCCTGAATGAGCCCACATCCGTCACACACGCGTGTCTAGTAGACACGAGGTAGACACGGGGTAGACATTTTGGAAACACCTGTGAAAACAACACTTAAATCAAAATGGCTACCAAGGGGTAGGGGGGTAGGTAGCCATGTGTCTACCTCGGGGAAACCCTCGGTTCCTCGCGATCAGAAAGACCGCTTGCGAATCAACCCGACCCATCTTCCGGCCTGTGCGTTACCCTGATCCGTAAGGAGTCGAACCATGCTTCACACACTCGCCCGCCTCAACATCCTGTCGCTCGCCTTCGCACTGCTCCCGTCCATCGGCTCGCCCGCCGTCGCAGCGGACACTTCCGGGGGACGCCCCAACATCATCATCATGATGGCTGATGACATGGGCTACTCCGACCTCGGCTGCTTCGGCGCGGAGATCGAAACGCCCCACTTGGACAGCCTGGCGAAGAACGGTTTGCGTTTCAGTCAGTTCTACAACACCGGGCGCTGCTGCCCCACGCGGGCCGCCCTGCTCACCGGGCTGTATCAACATCAGGCCGGCGTCGGACATATGGTTGGTAATGACAAGCTCCCCGGCTACGAAGGCAAGCTCAACGACCGCTGCGTCACCCTTGCCGATGTTCTCAAGCCCGCGGGTTACGCCACGCTCATGGTCGGCAAGTGGCACGTCGGTTCTGACAAAGGGCACTGGCCGGTGGATCGCGGGTTCGAGAAATACTTCGGCACGCCTTCGGGCGGCGGCGTCTACTTCAAGGAAACACTCTCGCTGCGGCCACAGGTTTTCTTCGTCGAAGGCAACGAAAAAACAGACTGGCCCGATGGCGCGTATGTCACCGACCTCTTCGCGGATCACGCCATCCGCTTCGTGAAGGACGCGACCAGGAGCGACAAACCTTTCTTCCTCTACTTCGCGCACATTGCTCCGCACTGGCCCTTGCAGGCGAAGCCGGCGGACATGGCGAAATACAAAGGCAGGTACGACGCGGGTTACGATGCACTTCGCGAAGCTCGACATGCGAAGCAGATCGAGTTGGGCGTGATGAATAAGGATTGGAAGTTGGCGGGGCGGCCGCCGGGCATGAAGCCGTGGAAGGAACTCGATGAGGCGACGCAGAAGGACTTGTCCCTTCGCATGGAGATTTACGCCGCCCAGATCGACAGCATCGATCAGAACGTGGGCAGACTCCTCGCCGCGCTGAAGGAAACGAACAAGCTGGACAACACCGTTTTCATCTTCCTTTCCGACAACGGCTGCTCGGCGGAGGGCGGCCCCGGTGGCTTCTCGCGCGGGAAAAAGGACGCGCCGCTGGGCACCGGGCTTTCGTATGCCTCAGCCGGGCTGGAGTGGGCCACCGCCTGCAACACGCCGCTGCGGAAGCACAAGATGTCCGTCCACGAAGGCGGGATTTCATCGCCATTCATCGTGCACTGGCCGGCGGGGCTGACGCGCAAGGGCGAGATCGAAACGCAGCCGGGGCATGTGATGGACCTGATGCCCACGTGCGTCGAGCTGGCGAAGGCGAAATATCCCGGCGAGGTGAATGGGAAGAAGATTCAGCCGATGGAGGGCGTGAGTCTGGTGCCCGCGCTAAGCGGCAAGCCGCTGGGACGCGCCGGCGCGCTCTGCTGGGAACACGAAGGCAACCAGGCGATCCGCGAAGGCGATTGGAAACTCGTGCGCGCCAATGGCGGTGAGTGGGAACTATACAACCTGTTAGACGACCGCACCGAGCAGAACAACCTGTTCAACAAATACAGCTTCCGCGTCACGGAGATGAAAGCGACCTACGAGGCGTGGATGAAACGCGCGAACGTGGAACCCTGGAGCGCAGTGAAGAAGAAGCCATGAAGCCGCGACCGGTGGTCGCGGTCCCCGATCGCCCACATCCACCGCATCCACCGTATACCCCGCGCCGAACGCACGCGGCATGATCGGTGATCCACATCCGCCGTACGCCCCGCGACCAGCGGTCGCGGCTTTATGGTTTCAGAACAATCGTCCGCAGATCCATCAGCGCCCCCTTCACCGGACCCAGCGAACGAAACGTCAACCGATGCGTGCCCGCCTTCAGCTCGATCGTTCCCACCGCCTTCGTCACATACTTGTCCCAGCTTCCCGTGGAAGGCACCGGGCCCGTCAGCTTCTGATCGGCGACGAGCAGTTGAAACGCGTTCGTCTTCGTCTCATTGGCAAGTGAATAATCGAGAATCACTTCGTACTTGCCCGCCTTTGCGGGGAGCACTTCGAGGGTCCAGATCGCATGATCCTGATCGCTCGACCACCAGCCGAGGTTGCGGTACTGCTGCTCGAAGATGAGTGACGGGCCGAAGACTTCCGCGCTCGCGGCGGGCAGTGTGAGCGAACCATCAGCCGCCTGTTTCACGGTGACCGGTTTGTTGTTCTCGAACTGTTTCGCCGGTTGGCCGTGACCGGCGACGAAGGCGACCAAATCCGCCATCGCCTGACCATCGATCGCCTGTTCCAGTCCTTCGGGCATGAGCGACAGGCCGAGACTTCGCAGCGACGCGAGATTCTTGCGAAGAAGTGTACGCGGTTTGCCATCGACGCCGACCATCGTCAGGCTGGTGCCGGTTTCGGTGGTGATGATGCCGGTGAACTTCTCGCCGTCGATCATGTCGGCGAGATAGTTGATGTACTTGGCTTCGACCGCGCGGTTAGGATCGAGGACCGCGGTGACAAGAGCGTGGCCGGAGCGATCGTTGATGCGGGCGAGGTCGGGGCCGACAGGGTTGCCGACGTCGCCGAGCTTGTGACAGGCGGCACAGTTCTTGGCGTAGACCTGCGAGCCGCGCGTGGCATCACCGCTGAGCGCGAGGGCCTTTTCATATTGATCGATGAGCTTCTGGCGATCGGTGGAAACAGGGCCGCCGAGTAGCTTCGTCGCGCGGGTCTTGATGGCATCGCTCTTGTGCGTGAGCAGCGGCTGCCTTCGCGCGGGGTCGATGTCGTGGCGCGAGATGACGCCGGCTTCCAGGGCGCTGACCAAAGCGGCGGCGCCTTTGTCGGTTCGCAGCAGTTCATCCATCACGCTGGCGCGAAGGGCCGGGCTGTAGGCGTGCCAGCCGGCCAGGAGCATGGAACGGGCGAGGTCGGTGTTGAGCTTCGCCATCGCGCCGGCCGCGGCCGCCTGTAACGAAGGCGGGGATTGTAAATCCATGACGATCGATCCGAACGTCTCGATGCGCTTGTCGTCGCCAAGCCTGGAAAACAGGCTGATCGCGGCGATGCGCAGGTCGGGGGATTGGGCGCGATCCGCCGCCGCCGCCTGCGTCTTTGTCGTCAGATCAGGCAGACGATCGATGGCCGCGATGACCTTCGGGCTGGCGCTCTCGCGTAGTTTGGCAAGGGTGATCTTCTTCGCGTCGAGGGCATCGAGCAGGCGGGCGAGACTGGCGAATTGCCAGGACTCGTACTTGCCGTCCTTCGGCGTCGCAAGGAATTCGAGCACGCCGCCGATCGCGCCAAGTTCGTTGCGGCCGATGGCGGTGGCGACCAGCGGTTCGATGATGCGCGTGCGCACGGCGATGTCGGCGTCGGAAGCGAGCACGGCTCGCAGCACGGGTTCGACGTTCTCACCGACGGAACTCAACGCGGCCGCGGTGATGAAGCGGTCGTCCGCATCCTTCAGCAGAATCTTCGCCAGTTCAATGTCAGCCTTCGCATCCGGCCAGTTGCCTAAAGCGTATGCCAACTCCTGTCGAACTGCCGCCGTGTGATCATCCTGTGACTTGGAAACTCTTTCGAGGAGCAGCTTGGATGTAGCGGCAACGCCCAGGCCGTTGGGCGGCACATTGCTGGCGTTGCCGGTTACTGCCGCGTGAAACATCCTCCGCGAATCGGCCAGAAGCATTCCGGACAGACGCACCGCCTGAGAGCGCACTTGCGAATCACCATCCTCCATCGCAGTCGAGAGTGAAACGCTGTCAAGCCATCCAAGAGAGTAGCTAGACCACATCGCCTGCACCTTCACAGCCGGAGATTTCCCTTTGCGGATCAGTTCATCAATCGGTCCCATGACCACATGTGACCCGCGCCAGTCGTCGATCTCCTTCTGCTTTCGCGCGTAGTCATCTGTTCCCGGCGGGAGGATTGCGAGGTCTTGTTCGTACGCCTCAAGACGTTGCATCGAGCGTTCATCGAGCAAGCGATTATGGTTCCACATCAACATCATCTGCGCCATGTCGCGCTGCCAACCGTTGGGCGAATCCATCGCCGCGACCAAACCCTTCGCATCGAGCTTGTCCATCTTCATCGCCGCTCGCGGCTTCGCGCTCACCTCGACAATGCGATAAATCCGCCCTTTGTCATCCCCTTCGCGCAGGTTCAGCGTCGCCTGCCAGGCGGGCGGAATCCACTTGGGGTGCTCAATCGTCTGGCGATACATATCCGCAAACCAAAGACAACCATCCGGCCCGGTGCGGATCATGTTGGGCCTGAAACAGGGATCGCTCGACGCAAGAAACTCACTCGCCTCTTCGCCCGCCGCTCGCTCGGCGCGGAAGGAAACGCCGTCGCGCCGCAGCACCATTCGACGGATCAAGTTATGCACCGGCTCACTGACGAAGGCGTTGCCATAGAAATGTTCACCGTAGAGATCATCGCGGTAGATGCAGATGCTGTTGGCGGAAGTGTGTTTGCCCTCGCCGCCGGGCATGACCTTGTGATTGTCGATGGAAGGCGAGAAGACGATGCTGATGGGGAACACCCGGCGATCGGGCGTGAGCTCGATGCGCGGGTTGGGCGGGGCGACGTGCGGGTTGCGGCGAAGGTAATGATCCTCCAGCGCGTAGTGCCAGGCGGGGACCGTGTTGTTGCAGCCGAACCAGTTGCCGAAGTCATCGCGCTCTCGGCCGAACTGCGTCTGGCCGGATTGCGGGTCCATTTCCCAGTTGCCGTCGCTCTTCTGGCGGATGCGCAGGTCGCGTCCGTTGACGTTGACGACTTCGCCCGTCTTCACGTTCTTGACGTTGCCGCCGCTGTCACCGTTGCCGAGGTAGATCCAGCCATCAAGGCCCCAGCGCAGGCCGTTGACGCGGTGTTGTTGATTGCCTTCGCCGAAGCCGGTGAAGAGGGTTTCGCGTTTGTCAGCTTTGCCGTCTGCGTTTCCGGGGGTTGTATCTTCCGCGTAGAAGATGTCCGGCGCAGCGGTGACGAGCACGCCCTTCTTCCAGACCATGACGCCGGTGGGGAAGGGGATGCCGTCGAGGAAGAGCGTGCGCTTGTCGTACTTGCCGTCGTTGTCGGTGTCGGTGAGATAGACGACGCGGCCACCGGGTTTGCCTGGTTTCCCGGGGGCGGCATCGAGACCATCGGGATAATCCGCCATCTCGACGATCCAGAGTTTGCCATCGGGGCCGAAGTCGAAGGCGACGGGGTCCATCGTGAGCGGCTCGCTGGCGACAAGCTCGACGCGGAAGCCGGGGCGAACTTTGATGGCGGCGAGCGAGGCCTGCGGGGAGAGAAGCGGCGGGGGCGTGCGGTGCGCGGTGGTGAAGCGGGATTGATCGAGCGAGCCGGGGCGAGCCGCCCCGGAATCGTTCGACTTTGCGGGAGCGTTGGGATCGACGGGGGAATCCGGGGCGGCACGCCCCGGCTCGCTCTGTTTTGCCATGGCAAGGATTTCCGCGAACGTAATCTTCTTCACATGATGCGGCTCCTTCGCGCCGGTGTCTTCGTTCTGCCAGTAGAGCGCATCGCCCTTGACGAAGAAGCCGTTGTTGGTGCCGTCGGCGCGGACGATGGGGGGAATCTGCTTCTCAGGCGGGAGGTCGGCGCGCTTCGCTCCGACAATCGTTCTCGACCAGCCCTTTGCCATCGATTCAAACAGATAGACGCCGATGCGATCTTTGTTCGAGTAGACGATATCCAGGTCGCCGTCGTGATCCAGATCGACGAAACGCATCCCTGCTTCGCTGTTGGGGCGTCCCGTCATGAACACAACAGTCGTGTCTCGCGGCAGGCGGAACGGCATCAGGTCCCATCTCGTGTGTTCCGAACTCCAACGAAAAATCGCCGTCGTGCCGTCGATGTCGTCGCCGTCGTCTTCCTCGTGAAACTGACTGTTCGCCGCGATGATTTCGCTGGTGCCGTCGCCGTCAATGTCTCTTATGCGAACTCCGACTTCGACTCCTTCCATGGATGCCCAAACGACCGTTTCGTTGTCGACCTCCAGCGTGTCGATCAATGTCTCATCCTGGATCCAACGGCCTTCCTTATAAATCCACCCCTTGTGATGGGATTCGCCGAGGTCCAGCACCATCGGCCGATCGGGGGAAACGATTCCCCAGCGAATCCCCGAATCGTTGATGAATGCATCCTTAGAAGTTTGACCCGATACAGGAAACCCAAACTCGACCCACGTCCGCCTTTGTGCGGACCACAAGCGAGTCACACGCGACTTGTGCTGGGCAATGACAGCATCCATGAAACCGTCATGGTCGACGTCGATCATTCGAATCCCCTCGTCGCGGGTGATGCCGCTTCGCACCGCCTGCCCCTTCAACAGATTCTTGTTCAACCGCTCCATCGCCTCCCCAAAACTCAAAAACTTCACCTTCTTCCCATGCGTCTTCTCCGCGTGGTCGATCAGTTCGACGATCTGCTCCGCCTTGATCCAGCCGTGCGGGTGGAACACCAAAGTGAACGTGCCCTGCTTGATCACCGTGCAATCAAGCGCGGCCTTCATATCCTCCACCGTCTTGGGATTATTCTTGCCCTGAAGATGCTGCGCTTCCCAGTCGCTGGGGACGACGCAGGGGAACTGCCAGATCATGTTGCCGATGGTGTAGGGATACGGGTAGTTCTCGATGGTGTTGACGAAGCCGGGGAACGCGGCATACGGCGCGAAGCGTTCGCTGCCATCCTTATTCTGCACCAGTTCGCGCGGCAGAGCGGGGTCATCACTCGTGAAAATATTGAACACCGATGAATCGATCGAAAGGAAGTTGCCCTTCTTCGTGGTCTTGTTCATCACCTCGGCGAAGAAGCGCGGGCTGACGGAGTTCATCGAATCGCAGCAGGGCATGCGGAAGGCGACGGGGCCTTTGTAGTTGGGGATGTCGAACAGCATGTCCACGCAGCCGTCGTAGGTCTGCTTGGCTTTGGCGATATCGCCGGTTGCCCCCTTCCCCGCCACGCCGAGGCAGGGGCAGGGATGCGTGACGGTGTGAACCTCAAAACTCAGCCCTTCCTTGAGCCACTTCTGTAGCTGTTCATCTTTCGGGTTCACCGCGTTGGTGAAGATGGACATGCGGCTGAGGCCGTCACTGTTCTCCACCTTCTTCAGGCGATCAAGGATGGGACGAAGAAATGTTTCATACCTGGCCGTGTCGCGCATGTCATCGATGGAAAGGATGACCACGGCCTCGACGCCCTCTTCGCCGACCCATTGCGGCGTGATGAGCTTGGCGAACTCCTTGTGCGGATAATAAGGATTCACCTCATCGAGATAGGCGAAGCGGTTGCCGCCCCCGGTGCCGGTGTAAGGCGACTTCTCTTGTGCGAGAGTCACATGACAGGCCAGGCACAGCGAAAGGATGGCAGCGATGAATCGCAACATGGCTCGGCTCCGATCGAAAAGGAACGATCAGGATACCGCGCGAAGATGTGTTTCCGTACCGCGATTCAGAAGCGCGATGCGAAGCCGCAAGCGGCTCAGTGCGCCTCAGGCGCCAGCGGCCCCGCGAGCTGCTTCATGAAGAACAATCGCCCCGCCATCGTGGGCATCCAGCTTGACGGGATCCACGGGTCGTTGCCGTATTGCAGCGTCACGCAAAGCGACATGCCTTGCCACATCGCCCCGCGCTCCGGATACGCCCCGTCCGCCCCGCCGATGCAGTAATCACTTTGCAGAAACAGCCCCGGCCCGATCGTGTTCGCCCAGCACGGGATCAACGTGAACCGGCTGTTAAAAGAATGCAGCGCGTTCTGCTCCACTGTCAGCGGATGCAGCGCCTGGCCGATGCGGTAAGGTTGCTTCTTCCATTCATCAACCGTCTTGAATTCACCGGCGATCTGCGGCTCCCAGAACGCGATGTGACACGCGCGACCGATGCCGTACACCGTCACCAGCTTCCCGCCCTGCGCTTTGATCTCCCCGATCTTGCCCGGATACGTCGGCAGATTCGCCTTGGTCGCAAAGTTACGATGCTCGTGCGGCACCGTGTACCTGCCCAGCGGCTTGAACAGCGCCTCGCCCATCGCATGTTCAAAGCCGCCCACCTGATCGCCCGGAAACGTGTTGCCTTCGCGGTCGGACCATTCATCCATGTTGAAAGTCGTCACGTGATCGCATTTCACTTTCGCCGCCTTGATCTTCGCGACGGTGTGTTTGTACATGCCCATCGGGCCGACGGGCAGGATGAGCGCGAGCAGTTCGCCGCGCTTGCGGGTGTTCAATATCTGATCGGCGATCGCCTCTCCCATCTTCTTGTCCATCTCGGCGACGTTCTTCACCGTCGTCGGCGTGAAGTCCTTGTGCCAGTGACTCGCACGCTTGAGCAGTTTCGCCGGCCCCATCGCGCAGCAGGCATCGATCTTCTCGAAGTTCCAACCCCTGGGGTAAAACCCTTCGAGCAGGGAACCGGCAACGGTGGTCATGAAGTTGATGGGCATGGGAGGCTCCGGATTTTTACCACGGATGGCACGGATGGCACGGATGAGAAAGATGAGAATACGTTGCGGCGCGGCGTTGTGTCGAATGGGAACAGGGCGGCCCAAGCCCGATGGCGAGTCCGCCGGGGGACGAGCCGTCGGGGTACCCAGAGCGGAATACCCCCACGGCTCGCGGACTCGCCATGGGGCTTGGCCTTTCAACTCCCCATCCGTGCCATCCGTGCCATCCGTGGTCAACTCTTCTTCGCGAACAGACTGCTGAGCACATCATCCTTCGGATAGGGATGCCCGCGGTGCTGCGTGAACGCCTCGGCATACTTCACGCCGATCTCCTTGCCGCGCATCGCGCTCTGCCGGCGCATCGATTCGAGATATTCATCCATGCCGTGATGCGCCCGCAGCCACTCGCGCTGCGACTTGTGAGCCGCGAGGGCTTTCGTCTTCTTCGGCGTCTGCTTGGTCACATCAACCCATGTCGTCAGCGTCGGCTGCTGGCCCAGCGGATCAATCCCCTCCACCGGATCGCAATAATATAGATGCGGCACATGTGCCCCCTTGGGCACCGGCACATTCGAGATATTCGGCGCGCCGAACCCGAAGCTCGCGCCGCGGGCCAATAGCGACGTCATCTCGTGATCCATCATGTAATCGCGCGGAGCGTGCGTGATGACGAGCGAAGGATTTACTCGCCGCATCAGGTCGATGCATTTCAAGATCGCGGGCTTGTCGTAGACGACCATCAGGTCGCGCTCATCCATGCAGTGATACTTCGCAGCGTCGCCGCAGATGATCTTCGCCGCAGCCGCGTTCTCTTTCGTGCGGATGGAGGCGATGTCCCAGCGGTTGTGAACCATCGAGCCGCAGTCGCCGGGCGTCATGGAAGCGATGTGAACTTCCCAGCCGGCCTCGCGCAGACGGAGCAGTGTGCCGCCGCAAAGAAACTCAGCGTCATCGGGGTGGGCGAGAAGCGTCAGTGCAACTTTGTTCGTGGGCATATGAATGTTCCCGTAAGAGAGAGGCCGCCAGTTTAGCGATCGCAATCCGAAATGCGGTTAGCGGTCAGCGGTTAGCGGTCGGGCCGAGTCCGCGAGGCCCACCCGCTGCGCCACCGACCACCCGTGCCTTCACTTCTTCACCGCCACCAATCGCACACTCCGCAAGTCCATCAACCTGCCTTTGATCTCGCCCTCTGTGCGTAGCGTCACGCGCACCTGTCCGCTCGGCAACTCCAGCTCGCCGAACTTTGTCTGCTGAAAATCGTTGAACGTCTTCGTCGTCGCCACCTTCGCACTCAGCGTATCGCTCTGACCCGCATCATCCTCCGCGCTGAGCGTGATCGTGTTGCCTTTCCACGCATCATCACACGCATAGTCGAACCAAACTTCATACTTGCCCGCGTCCTTCACCTTGATCATCCACACAACATAGTCATCCACATTCGACCACTGGCCGAGGTTGTTGTCCTCGCGTTCGTAGGCGATCTTCGTGCCGAACGCTTCGCACTGCGTCGCGGCGAGCACCAGCGAACCATCACGCCCCGGCTTCACCACCCCCGGCTTCACCCCTGCCAGCACGCGCACCGGCTGACTGCGCGAAATCACAAACGCAATCACATCCGCCAAGCCCTGCTTGCCCAGCGACTGCTCCAACCCCTCGGGCATCAGCGAAAGACTCGTACTGCGCAGCGTAAGTAAATCCTTGCGCAACACCGTGTGCTTCGTACCATCGGCCCCGACGAGCATCACGCTCGCGCCGGTCTCCGAGAGCAGCATGCCGGTGAACGTATCGCCTTCGCTCGTCTCAGCGAGGTAGTTGATGTATCGCGGATCGACCGCCTGATTCGGATCGAGAATGGCGGTGAGCAGCGAGCCGGGCGAACGATCAGTGAGCGAGGAAAGGTCCGGCGCGTGGCCTTTGCCGACGCCTGCAAGCTTATGACAGACGGCACAGGTTTTCTCAAAGAGCTCGCGGCCGCGAATGAAGTCGCCTTGGAGTTTGAGGACGTCCTGATGCGAGGCGACGAGCTCAGCGCGATTGGATTTGACGGAGCCGTGCAGTTTCACGGCGCGCTCGCGCAGTGCTGCCTGCTTGTGGCTGGTCAGCGATTGCCACTGGGCGGTGGAGACATCGCTCATCGCGATCTGCTTTGATTCCAGCGCGTCGAGCAGCACAAGAGCCCATGCCTCGCGGCGCAGGAGTTGATCGATCACCGCGCCCCGCACCTTCGGGCCGAGGCCCTTCCAGCGCGTGGCTGCGGTAAGCAGGCGAGGTGCCTGCTTGGAATCAATGGCCAGCAGCGCAGTAATCACCGCGTCATGAATCGTGCCTGATTGTTGCGGCGCGAGCAATGCGAGGAGCGCTTCGGTGTCCTTCGCATCAGGCTCAATCCCTCGCCCGATGACACGAAGGGCGGGGAGACGGGTCGTCATCGGCAGTGCTTCATTGGCGGCCACGGCACGAGCTTTCTCGAACCACGGCAACACCCTCTCCACCGTCTCTCGATACGTCGGTCCAAGCTTCGCGAACTCTTCAAGTGTCAGACCGCGACGATTGATAGCATCAAGCGTGGTGGCCAGATGCCGCCATAGCCATTGGCGAAACCGAGGGATTCGGTCGGCGGCGACATCCCCAAGCATCGACAGCAGAACGGCATCGTTGCGATCACCTGCGGCAGTAGCGGCGATCCCTTCAATGGCGGCCCAGTTGGAACTCACAATCTGCGATGGCTCGGTATTGATCACGAGCTTGTCAACCATCGAGTCCAGGTGCGGCCGCGCGGAACTGAGCGCAGCGATCGTTAGAGTCGGATCAAGCAGTCGGCGGTTGATACTCGCCGCCAGTGCTGCCCCTGCCGCCTTCAACTTGAACGCTCCCAACGAACAGACAAGTTGAAGTTCACTTCGGTTGGCCTGGCGAAAAAGTAAGACCTGGTTCAACAAAGTGTCTGCCAGCATTTCGCCGATATCATCCGCCTGAGGCCCATCCGCAAGCCGCTCACTGATTCGCGCCGCCTGACGAGTGATTTCAGGATCGCGCGTCCGAATGAATGATTGCGCCAGGATTCGCGAGGAGACGCCTTCGATCTGGTCGAGCGCGCACAAGGCCTGCACCAGCACCGCCAAAGGGTCCTTCTCAAGGTCCAATCGTCGCTCCAGGTGTTGAACAATCTTCCCTTTCTCCTTGCGGCGCTCCGCCATCGCTCGGTCATACGCCTTCACCTCGACCGGCGTCGCTTTGGGATTGAGCACAGGCATCGACTGACCCGAATCTCTGTAGTTGTTAAGCTGCATCTGCGCCGTGTCGCGCGCCGTACCGTTCGGCGAATCCAAGGCCGCGATGATCCTGTCTGCCGTGTCGAGCTTCGGTACCTCCCGCCGTTTCTCGCCATTCTTCACCACTCTATATATCCGCCCCTTATCCTTCCCCTGCATCCAATCCACCTGCTTATTGAAATCCTTAGGCACCCACTGCGGATGTTCGATCACCGCTCTATACATATCCACGACATACAAAGCCCCGTCCGGCCCGGTGCGCACCTGTACCGGGCGGAACCATTCGTCCGTCGAAGTCAGAAACTCACTCTGCTCCTCGCCGGACAGACGCTCCGCTTTGAAAGTAACACCGTCGGGCGTGAGTTTGCGGCGGGTCACTAAGTTATGCACAGGCTCACATACAAACACCTGGCCATACATATCATCACCGAGCCAGGTGTCTCTATAGATACCGATGCCGCAGGCGCTGGTGAAGCGGTTGGCCATGTAGGGCGCGTGCAGGCGTTCGACTTTGTGCCCGCGCGGGTAGCAAGGCGGATTGCGCGGCGTGACCAGATCAATGAAAGGCTCGGGTGTAGGTACGTGAGGGTTGCGGCGGAGGTAATGATCTTCCAGGACGTAGTGAATGATGAGCCGACTGTTATCGACGCCGAACCAGTTGCCGAAGTCATCGCGCACGCGCCCGAACTGCGACGGGCCGGACGCGGCTTCGAGTTCACCGGTGTCAGGGCGGATGCGCAGATCGCGGCCCCTGATATCCAGCGTCGCGCCGGTCTTCGTGGATTTCACGACGCCGTGCGACAGGCCGTTGGCGCAGTAGATCCAGCCGTCGAGTCCCCACGCGAGGCCGTTGATGCGAAGCTGCGGATTGCCTTCGTTGAAGCCGGTGTAGAGGACTTCGCGTTTGTCAGCTTTGCCGTCGTTGTCTATATCCTCGGCGTAAAGAATGTCCGGCGCGCTGGTGATGAGCACGCCCTTTCGCCAGGGCAATACACCGTTGGGATAGTTCAAGCCTTCGAGGAACACGGTGCGTGTGTCGTAGGTGCCGTCGTTGTTTTTGTCGGTGAGATACACCACCCGCCCCTTCGGTTTGTCCGGCGAAGGGTCGTTCATCGGCAGATGGTTGTAGTCGGTCATCTCGACGACCCAGAGCTTGCCATCGGGGCCCCATGCGATGGCGACGGGATCGGTGACCAGCGGCTCGGCGGCGACGAGTTCGATGGCGAAGCCTTGCGGCACGTGAATGGTTTTGAGCGAGTCCGCGGCGGCGAGCGCGGGCGGCGCGGTCCAGACTTCGGGGGCGGGAGCGGGAGCCGGGGCAGGAGGATCGGCGGCCTGCACCGCGAGGCCGGCTATAAGTAGAATAAAAACACTGCGAAAAGTCATGGCGAGCCTTCCAAAGCAGAAGCATGCGAAGGTACAATCACTGATTCTAACGGGAGGTCTGCCATGTCGATCCAACGGTTTTCTATTTGTTTCTGTGCGGTTGCCTTGCTGATCATGGGCGGATGCAGCGCGCCGGCGAAGACTGCGCCGCCCACTGCGATCGTGTCGCCTGCCGGCGCGATCGAGGAAACTGCAATGACGGGCACGCCTGGCGGTGGCGCGTTTCGTGTCTGGGAGATCGGCCGCGTGCTGCCCGGCGACGCACGCCTCACGCGGCTGGCGTTCATTCACTCGGGGCGGATCGACGGCGTGATCGCCACGGTCTCCATTAACGGCCAAGAGTGGGAGTCGCCGCGGTTCGGCGTCGGCGAGGTCGGTCGAAAGCTGGAAACGACGACGATCGACATCGGCCCCGATGATCATCTCATTTCGATCGACGTGTTCATGGGCCGGAGTTCCAACGGGGGACCGATCATCACCAAGCTGATCGTGCGAATGTCGAAACAGGTGGTCGAAGTTGGAGAGAAGACGGGCGAGTTCAAGGGTACGGCCTTGTGCCCGCCGGGCCGCCGCGTCGTCGGCGTTTGCGGACGCGCGGGCTGGTTTCTCGATTCGATCGGATTGCAGACGGTGAACAAATGACCTCGCCATCGGGCTCGGAGGTTGAGTTGTCTCACTCCTTCTTCAGATGCTTCTGCCAGCCGACGGGCTGCGTCCAGGCTTGTTCTTTCTGATCTTTGATCGTCGGGTTTGGCGGCGACTTGGAGGAGATCACCAGAGCGCGAACGTACAACTCATCACCCTTGAGTTTGTAGCTCGGCTTCACGCCATCGACTTTCGCGAGTACTTCGCCGATGTCCGTGGAGCCTTTTTTCGTGCCGATGAAGTGCGTTTCAAACGTGGCATCGGCATCAGGCGCGATTTCGAGAGTGAGCACACCGTCCTTAAGGGAAATATCTTTGAGCGTGACGCCGGTGGAAGCGTAAAAATCGCCCTGTTTCATTGCTTCGATCAGACTTTCGGCATCGAGCTTTTTCGCGCGGACCATGACCCACGCCCGGCCGGGCTCGGAGCGTTTGGCTGCGAGTGCGTCGCCTTTGATGTTGTGGTAGTGATGCGAGTCATCGGTGCCCAGCCCGTAGAGCGGGGCGGCGTTGAGCTTGTCGATACGAATGGTGTTGGCGATATCCCAGAGCATGTCGATGCCGGGGCGTTTCGCGTCGCCGGTCTGGTTGACGCCGGGGTGCCCGTTGAACACTTCGAAGAATTGTTCCTCGACCACGTGAGCGATGTCCTCCGCGGTGACGCCGTAGCCGAAGTTGGGGTGATTGAGATGCGCGAGAATGGGCTTACCGGTTTTCTCGGACTGCTCGATGACCTGTTTGATGTTGTTACGGATGACTTCCTGCACACTCTTGCCGCCCTGGGGTTTGATGAGCTGCTGAATGTTGGTAGCGTTCATATGCACCGGCTGCGAGCCGAACTTGTCCGTGATTTCCTCGCCTTGGATCAGGAGAAACTTCCCGGGCTTCTCGAACTTGCCGCGAAACTCCTCGAGGCCCTTGAGGCGGATTTCCTTCATCGGATCCTCGCCGCGGACTTCGACCCACTTCTCGCCGAAGCGTTTGAGGTACTTATCAAGTGCATAGACGTTGCCGCGCTTGTTGATGTCGCGGATGTTCATCCACTTCTCGCCCTTGCTGAGAATGTTGTGATCGGAGATCGCGAGGAAGTGGTAGTCGCGCGAGGCGTACCAGTCGGTGATCATCTCGGGGAAGTCGTTGCCATCGCTCCAGAGCGAGTGGGTGTGCAGATTGCCTTTGAACCACTGGGGCGCGTCGTCAGCAGCGCGGGCGTCATCCGCAGAGGCGAACGAGAGGATAAGAATTGAAGCGACGATCAGAAGCGAACGGGTGTGAATCATCATGCGATAGTCTCCATCGTAAGGGTGCGGGGGAGCGTGCATGATAACGGTCGAGCGCCACATTCGATGCCCAAGGCCCAGGGATTGCTATCCCTGGGCTTTGGGCGGTCGATGCGAGTGCCGCGACTACGTGTTCGACATTTCGCGTTCCAGATCTTCCTCGACTTCACTCTGAATGCGCCACAGCCTGCGGTACAGGCCCTCGGCTCCTCGCAGCGTTTCGTGCGTGCCCTGCTGCACAACGCGGCCCTTATCCAACACCAGAATCTGATCGGCCTGCATCAGCGTGGACAGGCGATGGGCGATGAGAATCGTCGTGCGTTTGCCGCGTCGAGTGTGCAGGGCACCGAGTATCTGCGCTTCGGTCTGGCTGTCCACGGCACTGAGCGCATCGTCGAGAATGAGGATGGCCGGGTCGCGCACGATGGCGCGGGCGATGGCGACGCGCTGGCGCTGGCCGCCTGAAAGATTCACCCCGCGCTCGCCGATGACGGTGTCGTACTTTTTGTCGAAGGTGGCGATGGTGGCGTGAATCTGCGCGGCCGCGGCCGCCTCCTGCACATCGTTTTCCATCGCGGTCGACTTGCCGTGACGAATGTTCTCCCCCAGCGACTTGGCAAACAGGAACGGCTCCTGCATCACGACGCCGAGATTGCTCCGCACGAACTGCCGGGGCAGCGAACGGATCTCGCGGTCATCAAAAAGAATCTCACCCTGTTCGTAGTCGTAAAGGCGAAGCAGCAGGGCCATGAGCGTGGACTTACCCGCGCCGCTGGGGCCGACGAGTGCGAGCGTCTGACCGGCGGTGATGTGGATGTTGATCTCACTGAGCACCGGCTGCGTGCTGGTGGCGTAGGCGAAGGTTAGGTTGCGGATGGTGAGGGCGCCCGATGGAAGGGCC
>JBBDXA010000079.1:0-6315 GCA_040902585.1 Phycisphaeraceae bacterium | reverse complement strand
GCACAGCACGGGTAAGCTCCGAAGACTCCGCTTACCCATGGCACCCGATTGCGCCAGCCACCCGATGGCGCCCGCCACAGAAGATGGGCACGCCCACGAAGGCCGTGCAATCTCACCTGCTTCCGATTCAATCCCGCCACCGATATACTCATCATGGAAGCCCGGGCGGCTTCATGCCTTCCGGTCGCCTGTGGGAGGACCTTTGCGAGATGGTTCGGCCTGGACGAGCATCATGCGGGGGCAAGCCTTTCGATCAGCCGGGAACTCGACCCCTATATGTCGCAATCACCCGCCGACATTCTGGAATCGCTCAGTGCCAGCGGCTTGGTATCCGACGACGACATTCGTGCGGTGGCTGCCGTGTCGCCGTCGCCGTCCGATGCACAGTCTTACGTCGATGCCCTCGTTCGCCGGGGAACCCTGACGACATACCAGGCGAAGGTGGTGTCCGAAGGAAAACAGCAGACGCTGGTCTTCGGCGAGTACATCGTGCTCGACCGCATCGGTGCCGGCGGCATGGGCGAGGTCTTCAAAGGCATTCATAAAAGGATGAAGCGCATCGTCGCGGTCAAGCGCCTGCCCGCGCAGGTGATGCATTCGGCCGCCACGATTCAGCGCTTCTACCGCGAGGTCGAAGCCGCCGCCAAGCTGATGCATCCGAACATCGTCGCCGCGCACGATGCCGGCGAAGCGCATGGCTCACATTTCCTAGTCATGGAGTATGTGGATGGGCCCGACCTGTCGCACCTCCTGCGCCAGCAAGGCCGACTGCCGATTCCGCAAGCGATCGACATCATCCTGCAAGCCGCGCGCGGCCTGGCCTACGCCCACTCCAAAGGCATCATCCACCGCGACATCAAGCCCGCCAACATGCTCATCGCCGGCGACGGCACGGTGAAGCTGCTGGACATGGGCCTGGCGCGGATCGAGCACGAACTGAGCGACAGTGCCTCCTCCAGTGGCGAACTGACCCTGACGCAGGAAGGCCGGCTCATGGGCACGGTCGAGTACATGGCCCCCGAGCAGGCCGCCGACGCTCACAGCGCCGACGCCCGCGCCGATATCTACTCGCTTGGCTGCACCTTGTATCGCTGCCTCACCGGCAAGCTGCCTTACAGCGGCACCACTTCGATGCAGAAGATCATCGCCCACCGCGAGCAGCCGATCCCGCTGCTGAAGGCGGAACGCCCCGAGGTGCCGGCCGAGCTGGAAGCGATCTATATGAGGATGGTCGCGAAGAGGGCGGAGGACCGATTCCAGTCGATGCGCGAAGTGATCGCGGCGCTGGATGCTCTTACTCCCCTCCCTCTTAGGGAGGGGCCGGGGGAGGGTCAAGTGTCACGAAGTAGTAGGACCTCCGCCTCCGCGCACCATCCTCAAAGTCCAACCCCCGCGCCGCAAACCTCACGCCCCACGCCCGCTCCTCCATCCGACCCCGATGCCCCCACCACGGACGCACAGACCAACGGTGCCGCGGGAACGCCGATCGGATTATCCGACCTCGCGATGCCGGCCTCCGCTACTTCTTCACCGGTCACGATCGATCCCGCCACCATCCCGGTCGCCCGGCGGAAAGGCTGGCGCAAGGCGGAACAGCGCAGGCAGCGGCGCGAGGCGGTCGGGCAGTTCCTACGGCGGCGGCGCTGGCTGTTGGCGTCCGCGGCGGTCTTGCTCGTCGCCCTTGTCGCCATCTTCGCGATACCCGGCTCAAAGAAGAACCCGTCGAACGAAGTTGAAGCCACGATTCCGGTCCAGCCTGTCAAGCAGGTCGTACGCACCTCCATCACGCCCGCCGATGGGTGGGTGGATGTGCTCGCGCTGATTGATCCAATCCTGGATAAGAAAATAAACGATTGGACGTTGGAAGGGAGCGGACTCCGTAATCAAACCGGTGAGGCACTGGTTGGTGCTCCTCTCGTCGTAACGGGGGGATATCAGCTTCAAGTGAGGTGTAAACGGTTAGATGGGAACAATTCGCTCAACTTCATTTTGCCTGTTGGCACAAAGTGGACCCACTTCATTCTTGCCGGGGTCTCTGACAGAGAAGGCCAAAGCTGGCTGATAGGACTGACCGGGCTTAAAGACGGCTTTGCGCTGGTCAACAACCGCGAGGTCCAGGTTGACGCAACGATATCGGTAGACGGCGACAACGCGCGCGTGCGTATCGATGTTGACGGGCGCGCCTGCATTGACTGGGCGGGCTCCATCGCATCACTGCCGATGGAAACGTTTGGATCAACGGGCATTACACCGCCCGCTTCATTCATGGGATTTGGCGCGATTGTGGACCATGCGGAGTTCTCGCTTGTCCGGCTCAAGATGCTCGCCGGCGAAGCGAAGCTGCTGCGGCCGCAGGGCAACCTCACCCCGCCCCCCACCCCCATCACCAACACCGTCAACATGAAGCTCGTCTGGATCAAGCCGGGCTCGTTCGACATGGGCAGCCCGGCGAGCGAGGCCGGACGCGACCCCGGTGAGGTGCAGCATCGCGTGACGCTCACCAAGGGCTTTTACATGGGCACGACGGAGGTGACGCAGGCGCAGTGGAAGGTCGTTATGGGCAACGACCCGAGTGCATTCAAAGGCGATGACCTACCTGTGGAGTCAGTTTCCTGGGACGACACGGTTGCATTTTGCCGGAAGCTGAGTGAGAAAGAAGGCAAGACTTACCGCCTGCCGACCGAGGCGGAGTGGGAGTACACGTGTCGCGCCGGCACAAGCACAGCGTTCCACAGCGGAAATGTTGTAAGTGACCTTGCGGCCGTGGCCTGGTATGGAGGAGTGCAGGGAAACAGTGACAATAAGACACACCCCGTGGGCTCGAAGAAGGCAAATGCATGGGGCCTATACGATATGCACGGGAATGTATGGGAGTGGTGCCACGATTGGCTGGACAACTACCCGAGCCAGGCAATCGTCGATCCGAGCGGCCCGTCCAGCGGAACGTCCCGGATCCAGCGCGGCGGCGGCTGGGTCTTGACCCAAGGGCCAACTCGTTCCGCTCACCGTCATCGAAATGCACCCGAGTTTCGCGGTGGTGACGTTGGTTTCCGCGTCGTGCTGGACTACTCGGACCGTGATCGCAAATCGGTGATTGACGTTGAAGATACGCCCGGCCCCTGGATCGACCTCCTCCCGCTGATCGACCTCTCCGAGGATGCGCTGGCGGGATGGTCGATGCAGGGCGGCAAGCTCGCGCTGGCGGCGCAGCCGAGTGAGCCGGCGGTTTACCTGCCGGTGGAGCCGCGCGGGTCGTATCGCCTGCGAATCGGTTTCACCCGGCAGCCGGACGCTCAGGATGGGCTGCTCATCGCGATTCCGGTTGGTTCCACGCGGGTTCGAGTCGACCTTGACCACACGGAAAAGCATTACTCCGGGCTTGAACTGTTGAAGGGCCTGCGCGCGTTCGACGCTAGCAACCCGACCCGCGTCGCTGACCTGCGCATCGTTACGGGCCGGCGCTATCTAGCGGAAGTCACGGTTCGCTTGAAGGGCCAGGACGCGACGGTCGAGACAAGGCTGGATAATCGCCTGGTGGTCAGTTGGACCGGCCCGATCAGCGATTTGTCAGGGGAAGGTTGGTGGTGGGACAGCACCGAGCTTCGTCCCGCGATCGGTGCGTCCAAATCCAGTTATGTGGTCGACCAGGTTCAATTCCAATCCCTCGACGGCAGCCCCCATTTCACCCGTACGGCGGAGCAGGCGGCCAAGCCACAACGCGCGGTGGCGGCGAAGATGCGGTGGTTCGCACCCTATGCCGTGTGGGGGTCTTTCGGCATGTTCCCCGATGGCACGCGGGTCGTCGTCAACGGCAGCGATCACGGTGACCTGAAGGTGTCGATGCTCGAAATCATCGACCTCAAGACGGGCGAATCAGTCGCCAAACTTGGAAAGGTTGAAGGTCAGCCTTGGTCCAACGATGTCAGCCCCGATGGAAGGTACATCGCGCTGGGCCACTTGGCTGACTTCGGCGTCGAGTTGTATGAGGTCAGCACGGGCCAGCGTGTCTGGGCCAAGAAGCTTCCCGAGCGCAATCTGCAGCAGGTGCGTTTCTCCTTTGATGGCAGTGAAGTGTTTGCGACCACGAACGGCATCACCGCGTTCAACCTGACGACCGGTGAAGTGATGGATACCCGCTCACCGGTCGTCGGAGGCGGATTTGCATCGTTTGACCAGCGAAAGGACGGGCTGATCGCGTTAGGAAACGCCGCTCACGGATTTTTGAGCCAACCGCATGTTAAACAAGGTCGACAATTCACGGAGGGAATCGCCGAAGTCCGCGTTCGCTTCAGTTTTGACGGCCGTTACGTTGCCGCGGGAGGGGCGAAAGGCGAGATCGCCGTCTTTGACATTGAGGCCACCGGTACTGTCTTCAAACATTCAGGGCATACGGCCTATGTCAATGCGGTTGCCTTCTCTCCGAACGGCAAGCTGCTCGCCACCGCTGGTGACGATCATTGGGTCAAGATCTGGGACTGGAAAAACGGCAAGCTCCTGACCCAGATACGCCATCCGGGCGCAGTTCAACAAACCCGCTTCTCCGTCGATGGCCGCATGTTGATCACCGGCGCCTACGGTGGCGGCCCCGGCCTCTGGTGCTTCGACCTGACCTACCACGACCCCACGTTCGCCGAGGGATTGCCGCCCGCAACCTTCGGGAATGCCTCCGCTGAATCGCTCAAGCGCGGCCTCGTCGGTCACTGGACCTTTGAGGAAGGTGAGGGCGACACGGCTCGCGATTCCTCCGGACTGAAAAACGAAGGCAGGCTTACGTTTCCGGGCTCCGCCACCATTTGGAGTCGGGAAACGCCACCCATGTTGTCCACGAGTCGATTTTCGCTTCAATTCAGCGGGAACAAGGGCTTTGTCAACTTGGATGGCGACCGCCCGTCTCTTTCCATCACAGAAGCACTGACGCTATCGGCATGGATGAAAACAGACCTCCTTCAGGACGGCGCGAGAATTGTAGACAAGAATTCGACGAGTTATTCAATGGCGATAGAGTTGAACGGCGAGGTGAAATTGAACCTTACGGTTGCCACTTGCAGCTCGAAACGGTCAGTATCGGACAACAAGTGGCACCACGTTGCGGCGACCTATGATGGTCGCACCATGCGGGTCTATGTCGATGGAACAATCGACAATACGTCCGAAGCAGCAGGTGCCTTGAAGGCGAACAATCATGGGGCCTCTATTGGCGGTCGCGGTACGGCCGACAGTTTCAAGGGCTGGCTCGACGACGTCCGCATCTACAACCGCGCCCTGACCGACGAAGAAATTAAACTGCTGTCCACTCCAACCAAAAGCGAGTAACTTCATGGGCCCCCACGACCACGATCAGTATCTCGAAATCCACGATCATCGCGGCGCGATTCAGCGGTACCTTCTCACCAAAGGCCCGGTGATCCTCGGCCGGGGCACCGATGCGCAGGTGCGGCTCGATGGGGCCGACGTCTCACGCCATCACGCGGAGATGGAAGTCGATGAGCTGCGGCGATGGACCATTCGCGATCTCAAGAGCAGGCACGGCGTCATCGTCAACGGCGAGCGCATCGCCTGCGATGAGATGGACAAGCACTGGCAGCTTGTCGAGCCGGGCGATGAGGTTCAGATCGGCACCTATCGCATGGTGCTCATGGTGAGCACGCCCGCGGTGGAGCAGGCGATGGGGCAGGAGCTGTCGTACTTCAATGTGGACATGCAGGAGAAAGGCGACGAGAACACGAAGCTGACGACGATGGAAGGCGCGGGCCAGGGCGCGATTCAACCGGCGCAGCTTCAGGCGATCGGCTTAACCGGACTGCGACTGGTGCAGACCAAGAGCGCGGTCAAGCGGCTGCGGTATCTGTTCGAGTTCGTGACCAGTGGTGTGATCGGAGGACAGGTGGCGATGGCGATGCGCGTGAGCAAGGTGGAACTGACTCGGCCGCCGCAGATGCTGATGCCTCCGATGCTGGCCAAGAGCTGGCCTCTGAAGCGGCGGCCGCACGTGTCAAGGCGAACGGTGCGGGCGGTGCTGGCGCGCGGCGAAGCGGTGCTGGCTGGGGGGATACCGGGCGCGCCCAAGGGCGTGGAGTTGTCGGTCGCGCCGGATGTTCCCTCAGCCGTCATTGCTGCGCCTTTGCGGTCCAGTGAAGACAGCCTGGACCTGCTTTACGTCGTCGTTCCGCCCGAATTGGGGACGACCGATTGCCTGGCAGTCATTTCTCTGGCGGCAAGGCAGTTCGAAATCGCCGAGGCAGCCAAACGGCTGGCTCATCTCTAAGAACGTGTGTGAGAAGCGTAGTCGTGGAGCACCGTCCCGGCAGGGCGGTG
>JBBDXA010000078.1:0-6331 GCA_040902585.1 Phycisphaeraceae bacterium | reverse complement strand
GACCGTCGGGCGTGACCGCCATGACGCGCACGGGCTCGGGATGATCGAACAAGAGCGAAGGGCGATCGGGCAGGGGGAAGGGGAGGGATTGCGGATCGTGGATGGCGGATGGCGGATTGCCGCCGCTTGCGGCGTAGCAGCGATCATTGCGAGAACGTCCCGCTATTTCCGCGCGTCGCGCCTTTCGCCGCCGAACTTGTTGACCGCCGGCTCCATCCTGATCCGCCATCGCTTCGCCCGCCGGCTGCAATCGAAACGCCTTCGACGGCACGTGTGTCGCGACAGGATGCATCCGCAGCACGCGCTCGTTGCCGAGGCGGTTCAGCAGCACATCAAGCAACTGCCCGCGATGAGCGGCGAGTTCGGAAAGGGTAAAGTCGGGAGTGAAGTCGGGAGTCGCGAGTCGGGAGTCGGGAGTCGGAGGTTTGTCGGATGCGAGGCGGAGGGGAACCCATGCACGGGAGTGCATGGGCTTTGATGGTTCAGTTTTGTTGTCTGCCGCCTGCTCCTGTCTCCGGTCTCCTGTTTCCTGTCCCCTGTTTCCTTTCATTGTCTTCTGTTCATGCCGCAGCCTTCCCCAACGTCGCGCGGTCAGTGATAAACGATCCACGCCGTGCCCCAGGTGCGCCCGTTCAAGCTGAGGGCGCAGGAGCGACCACAGGTGTTTCACATCGCGCGTCGGATGCGTGAACGTCACGCGCACCCGTGTCGGCTCCAGTTCCACGCGCGTCAGCTCCAACACCAGCTCGCGCACGCCTGCCTCGCGCGATTGCAGCTCGGCGATCAACTGCTCGACCAGTTGCCGCGATGCCAGTTCGATCGCTTCGTACTGCGTGGTCGGGCCTGTGAAATCCATCTCCACACAAGGCGGTGGCTCAGGGCGCACCGGGTCAATCGTTTCCATCGCCTGACCGAGAGCCTGATCCAGTCGCAAGAGCAGTGAATCACCGAAGCGCGAAGGAAGCTGCGAACGCGGCAGATCGAGCAGATGCCCGACACGATCAACCGCCACCTCCGCCAGCGCGGCTTCGATCTTTGAATCAATGCGCAGAGCGCGCACCGGCAACTCACGCAGGGCAGGCAGAAGGGAAGAATCCGGGAGCACCATCCCGACAGGGTGGTGCTGTGAGCGAACGTGCGCAGAAACGCTTGCGATGCTGCCGGGCGTACGCGTTGGGTACCTCGGTCGTGTTGGGTGTTAGTGCGCCAATAGCACCACCCTGTCGGGATGGTGCTCCCCGAACCGCGCCAGCGCCCAGGCGGCACCGAAGGTCGGGGCGATGGCGAGGCGGCAGGTGAAGCCGAGGTGGTGCATGGCGTCGGCCAGGGCGCGGGCGAGATTCACTTCGCCGCGGTAGAGGCGATCGCAACCGGTGATGTCCATGAGCAGGCCGGTGTGAAGCGGGAAGCGGGAAGCGAACAGATCGAAGTTGGAAGCGTGAACGATGTCAGCCAGTTCCGGATCAGGCGCGACGGTGGGACAGAAGCGCGTACACCATTGCGCGAGGCGATGCAGCGCGGCAAGGTCGGCGTGGGGGGCGAAGGGGAGTGATTGCGGATGGCGGATCGTGGATTGCGGATTGGCATTCCCCTGGCCCTTGGCCCTTGGCCCCTGGCCCTTCTCCGGCAGCAACGCCCGCGCATGGGCGAGGGTCATGCCGGGACGAACGCCTGCGGCACGGGACTGTTCGCAGCATTGCACGATGAGCTGACGATCGGCGCTGGTCGTGATCAGGAGGATGGAAGGAAGAAGGTCCTGCGTCCTGAGTCCTGCGTCCTGAGTCCGCGATCCCTTCCCCTGGCCCTTGGCCCCTGGCCCCTGGCCCTCGTTTCCTGTCTTCTCACGCCCGATGCGCCACCTTCTCCGCACGCGATCGATCGACCACATCGGCAGGTACAGCGACAGTGCTCGTTTCATGGTTCCACTCCAGGGTCCAGCCGGTGTCGAAGGCCGGGGTTGTTTGAATCTGTCCGCTCCTGCATCGTGCCAGTTGCAGACGCCAGCGCGGGCGGGAAGGGGAAGGGGACAGGAGACAGGAGACAGGGGACGGGGAACATCCGCTGCCTGCTGCCTGCTGTCTGCTCCTGTCTCCTGTCTCCTGTCTCCTGTTTCCTTCCGCACAAACCGTCCAGCGCGTGACCGCTGCGGAAATCTCACCTTGCTCATGTGGCGGTCTTGCAAGTAAAGCGATGCCGCCAGCGCCTGCGCGCAGGCCGGCCTCGGCGGCCAGTTGCAGCTTGCGCGTCGCGCTCATGTCCAATAGAGAACCGTCCGCGATCACCAGCGCCACGGCTGGACTGCGCAGCGAGAGCTCGATCGCCCACAGGCGCGCCGCCCGGTCAGGCGGATCGATGAACAGGCTGCGGGAGAGGAGCGAAGTCCTGAGTGCTGAGTCCTGAATACGAAGTCCTGAATCCTGAGTCCTGAGTCCTGAGTCTTTTTGATTTCTTGCTCCTGCCTCCTGTCTCCTGTCCCCTGTCTCCTGTCCCACCAGCGTGTATCCGTGCGGCCAGCAGCGGCGGCCGATCCATGTCACGCAGCGGTCGGGTGTTTCACATTCCTTGATCGCGCGGCGGGCGATGTGCGCGAAGAGGCATAGCGGGGCGCACCAGACCCCACGCGTGACCCCACGCACGGGAGTGCGTGGGCTTTGCCCTTTGTTTCTTCCTGTCTCCTGTCTCCTGTCTCCTGACCCCTGACCCCTGATCCCTTCCCCCACCATCCACTCATGCACCGCGCCGCGCGGCAGGCCGCCGCGCAGCAGGGCGTCGATCGGCTCCCAACCGGTCGACAGCGACGGCACTCCAGCGAAGGCGGGGCCTTCGTCGTCGAGCCCGCGCTCGATCCGGCGGATCTTCTCCGCCAGGGCTGTGATGATCTCCTGCGATGCCACTTCCGCGCTGCCTTCCACCCTGACCGCAGTTCGGCTTGCGCTCGGTATCCTATCAAAAAGCAAACCAGTAAGTCAAGATGCGTTTGTAATGGGTCGACTGCTTCAAGCCCGATGGCGAGGGCCGCCGAGCCGTCGGGGTATTCCGACTCAGGACTCAGGACCCAGGACTCAGGACCAGACCCGCGACTCAGGACCGTCCCGATACCCCGACGGCTCGCCAAGCCTCGCCATCGGGCTTGGTTCGTTCCTTCAATCTTTGCCTGCAACTTTCTGGAATCAAGAAACACCTCCGCCCGTCAAACGTATGATGATGCGGCGGCCTTCTGAACGTTCAGCAGGCCCGCTCACCCGAAAGGAAATGTCATGTTGCGATTGACTCTGGCCGGCCTCTTTGCGTTCGCTTCGATCATCACCGCCCTCGCCTCGCCTGTCGTCGCGCAGGAGCGCGAAGGGCCGGCGGCGCCCACGCTGAAACTCGGCGATGCCGCGCCCAAGCTGCACGTGAGCAAGTGGATCAACGGCAAGCCCGTCGAATCATTCGAGAAGGGCAAGGTGTACATCATCGACGCGTGGGCGACCTGGTGCGGGCCCTGCATCGCCGCCATGCCGCACCTTTCCAAACTCAACACCAAGTACGCGGAAAAGGGCGTCGTGGTCATCGGCCTGAACGTGTGGGAAGAGGATCAGACCAAGGTCGAGCCCTTCCTCAAACGCATGGGCGAGAAGATCAACTTCACGATAGCTGTGGACGAGGGCGCGCCGACCGGCAAGAGCGCCCAGTTGTGGATGGAAGCCAGCGGGCAGCAGGGCATTCCCACGACCTTCATCGTGGACAAGGAAGGCAGGATCGCATGGATCGGCCACCCGCAGTCAGGCCTGGAGAAAGCGCTCGATGCGATCCTGGCCGGGACGTACGACGTCAAGGCGGAGACGGAGAAGAAGCTAAGGATGGAAGCCATCCAGGCGAAGATCGAAGCGGCTGCGGAGAAGAAAGACTGGGACGCGATCTTCAAGCTGTTCGACGAAGTCGTGGCGATCGACGCTTCGCTCGCGCCGTCCATCGGCCTGAACAAGATGTTCATCCTGCTGATCGAAAAGAAGGATTACAAGGCCGGCTACGAACAGGCGGGCAAGCTGCTGGAGAACGAACTGAAGGATGAAGCGGACATGCTGCACCAGGTGGCGCGGTTCCTGGTGGAGACTGAGGAACTGGAAAAGAAGGATCTGGATGTGGCCCTGAAGTTTGCCGCGCGGGCGGTGGATTTGACGGAGCAGAAGAACCCCGAGGCGCTGGACGCGCTGGCGATGGTGCATTTCCAGCGGAAGGAAATCGACAAGGCGATCGAAGTGCAGACCAAGGCTGCCGCCGTCGCGGAAGACACCGCGATGCGCCTGCATCTGCTCCAGACGCTGGAGAAATACAAGGAAGCGAAGGCGGGAAAGTAAGGCTGCGCCCCACGGGAGCACCATCCCGACAGGGTGGTGCTATTGGCGTACGAACCTGCTGAATCGTGTCTGCTGCAAAGGTCGCTTCCGAACGCCGGACGGGAATAGCACCACCCTGTCGGGATGGTGCTCCCGGTGCTCCCGGATCACTTGCGGATCAGATCGAGCTTCGCGGCCATGCCTTCGCCTTCGCGGTACGCCTGCACGCTGACGGATTGGTAATGATCCATCAGGCCCACGGCGATGCGGGCGAACTGAACGAGCCTGACTTCGGGATTATCACTTGCCTGCGACGCCTGCGTCGCCTGCTGGACGACCTGCGGGCGGACCTTTTCCCAGTGCGTCAGCCAGGTGTTCACATGCGCCGCCAGCGCGGAAGGGCGAAGGATGGCTGTGAGAATCGGGCGCTCGTGGGCCTTGAGCGGCATCGCCTTGAACTCGGCGAAGGATGCGAGGCTGAGCGAAGGATCGCGGTCGGCGTCGATGCACTGCGTGAAGAACTTGTCCTGTGTACACAGGATGTACCAGTCGCCGACGCGGCCGTAGGCGAGATTGATCGCCTTCAGCTCCGGCCTCTCCGTGCGAGCGGCCAGCAGGGCACCGACATCGGCGACGTGAAACTTCGTGCCGCCATGCTCGGAATCGCGCACGACCACTTCAGGCAGTTCCCAACCGGCAGCGGCGAAGTTGAGCACGATCATCAGGCCGTTCATCGCCTTGTTGAGATCCTCGGCGACCTTCTTATCTCTGAGCTGAATCGCCACGCCCAGGACGGGCACGGACAGGCCCGGGTTCTCTTTGAACTGATCACCGGGCACTTCGCCGAGGAAGAGCAGCGTGGGTGAGCCGAGGTAGGGGAGGATGTCTTTCTCGAAGGATTTGCCGGGGAAGAGCCGGTTCATCTGCTTGGGGTTGGGGCCGGGCGTGGGCTTGATGTTGGCGTTGATGGCGGCGATGGTGGTCTTGGGAAGGGGGCCGAAGTCGAGCGGCGCGCCATCGCCCAGGAGATCGAAGAGCGGCGAAAAATCCTGCGAGCTACCGCGGTACTCAAGGGAAAGATCGCGACCTTTGCGGGAGATGCCCAAGGCGTGCGTGTCGTCGTTGCCGGGACGGATGAAGACGGTGCCGAAGCGATCGGTCGGCAACTTGGCGGACCAGGACTTGAACTCCGCACTATCCGCCAGCGAACCGGTGCCGGCTTCGAGCAGTTTGGTGACGCCGGCCTTGACGGTGGCGTCGGCGACGACGACCCAGCCGCCGCCGATGGCGATTTGAGCATCGCTGTTTTTCGTGGTGTAGGTGGTGAAGCTGCCGATGGTGCCGGTCTTGTTGAGCTTGAGGCGTTCGATGCCGTAGCTGATGTCTTTGTCGGCGACCTTGGTGATGACGATGCCCGGCTGCTCGCCGCCGGTCTTCATGAAGACGATCGCGGCTGACTTGCCGAAGTAATTGTCGATGATCTTGTCGCCGCTGAGGCCCATCTGAAGTTGCACGGCTTTCCAGCCCGCGGGCGAAGGCCCGGGTAGATGCTTCTGAATGAAGTTGGCAAGAGGATCGCTCTCCCAGTCAGCGCGGAGTGCGGCGATGTCGTTGATCTCGATGTAGACGGCCGCATCGGCGGGCGCGAAGTGGGCGGCTGAACGAGCACCATCCTGCGCGATGAGCGATGACGCAAACGCCAGCATCAGCGCCAGCGTCGTCACCAATCGGAGCAACCTTGCATGCGTGTTCATTCAAATCCTTTCTTCGAGGCCGATGCCACCCAATACCCATTCCTTCATCACGACCTGCCGCGCGGGGAGACGAAGTCTGCCGGGTCGGGCACGCCGGGGTTGAGGAAGCTGACCAGTTGGTTGACGTCGAGCAGTGCGCCGGGGTTGACGACGGTGTCCTTGAGCATGCCCGGCCCGGTGGCGACGGCGGCGAAGCCTTCGCGGGTGCCGGTCATGAGCATGGCGTTGGCGTCGGTTTCGTTATGTTCGGATGCGACA
>JBBDXA010000077.1:0-6358 GCA_040902585.1 Phycisphaeraceae bacterium | reverse complement strand
CGCCGCCTTCATCAATCCCAATTCGTTCGGCGGCGACAGGACGATCCTGGGCAATGACCCGCCCAACAGCAATCATAACTCCCTGCACCTGGTGACCCGCGGCAACACCGCCCACCTCGGCTTCTTCGGCAACGATACGCCAGGCGTGCAGAACCTCAGCGGGCAGGTCAACAGTTGGATTCACGTGGCGTACCAGTATGACAACGGAACGCAGCGCATCTTCGTCAACGGTGTGCAGGACAACCAGACGGGCGGGCACATCCCCTTCCAAGGCACCGCCAAGAACGTCCTGCTGGGGCGCTGGAACAACGGCAACTTCTTCAACGGAGAGATCGACAACCTGGCGATCTACAACACCGCGCTGTCGCAGGCGGACATCGCCCACCTGGCGGCCAGCGGCGATCCGCAGAATCTGGTCACGCCCCAGCGCTACCTGAACCCGCTGAACGGCCAGTATTATGAGGTCGGTCCCGGCGGCACGTTTGCTCAGGCCAAGGCTGCGGCCGAGGCGATGTCCTTAAATGGCCATCAGGGCCAGATGGCGCAGGTCGACAACGCCCAGGAGAACCGATTCCTCACCGGACTCTTTGGCCCGAACGTGCCCAACGTCGTCGATCAGGCGTGGATCGGCCTGACGGATAACGCGACGTTCGGTGGGTCGGAGAGTCAAGGCACCGCCAACAACCAGATCAACGGCTGGGTGTGGACGACACCCGGCGGGCCGGTCACCCTGGCGTCCACCGGCTTCCAGCGCTGGAACGGCGGCGAACCCAACGACTTCAACAGTAATGAAGATGCCGGCCAGCTTACCGATGTCAACGTCAACAACCAGGGCGGCGTGTGGAACGATATCCCACTGACCGGCACGCAGAACCAGACGTTCGTGGAGTACCTCAACGCCCCGCCCAGTTTCGGCGCGAACATGCGCGTCGTCTATTCGGCCGGCACCGTCATCAACAACCTGGCGACGGCGGACTCGCTGCTGGCCGGGGGAATCGCCGCCAACCGTGAAGCCGAGGCTACGATCTACGCCGTCAACTTCCTCAACACCGGCGGCGACGGCCACTTCTTCGGCAACCACGCCTTCCCCGGCGAGATAAGCTACTCCCTGACTCCCGGTGCCTCCGGCGATGACAACTTCGCCGTACAGGTCACCGGACATATCCTGATCCACGAAGCCGGCGCGTGGACGTTCGGCACCAACGCCGACGACGGCACCCGCCTCATCATTGACGGCCAGCTCGTCATCAACGACGGCATACTGTCAGGCCCCCATGACGCCTTCGGCGTGTTCAACGCGCCGAGCGGCGGCGTCTACTCCTTCGAGCTGACCTACTTCGAAAACCTCTTTGGCGGGGAGCTGGAGTTCTTCGCCGCCCAAGGCGTTCACAGCACCTTCAACGCGGAACTGTTCCGCCTCGTCGGAGACACGTTCCACGGTGGACTGGCGTTCTCCGCCCCTGTCCCCGAACCCACCACCGCCATGCTCGGCCTCCTCGCCCTGGCGGGACTGGGACGACGGCGTCAACGCGCGGCGTGAGGTGAGCCCCGCGCGACAACCTTCAAATCGAACAAGCCCCGCCGATCGTTCGGCGGGGCCTTTCATTTCATGCTTCAATCCGTTCGCGTTCGTTTCTCTCCGCACCGGCCCTTGAAGGGCCGACGCCCGCCGCTGCTGCGCCCTTGCGTTCAACTGATCGCCAGCACTTCAAACCGTTTGGGCCCGCGCGGCAGATCGACCTTCACCACATCGCCCACCCGGCTCTTCATCAGCGCTTCGCCCATCGGACTGCTTGCCGTGACTTCGATCTCATCTGAATCAAAGTTGAATCCGCCGCTGGACTCACCCACGATCTTGTAGAGTTCTTCGCTGTCGTCATCTGTATCGCGCAGCTTCACGACCGAGCCGAGGAACACGATATCGCTGGGCGTGTCGTCACCGCTGACGACGCTGGAGGACCGCAGCCGTTCTTCGAGGCGACGGATCTCCGCTTCGTTAAGACCCTGGTCATCGCGGGCGGCGTGGTAGTCGGCGTTCTCCTTCAGATCGCCCAGGGCGCGGGCCTCGGCGATGCGCGTGGAAAGGATCGGCCGCTGCGCTTTGCGATCTTCCAGCTTCTTTTCCAGGGTTTCCTTTTCTTCGGCTGTAATAAATTCCATCGCGACGATCACCTCATGAATCGGTTTTTTATCTGCACACGTCGTGCGAAAGTCGAAATTCCAAATCGCAAAAAAGCAAATCGCAACCAAATCACAAGCAAGGCAAAATCAATACAAAACAATCCTGATCAACCGCAAGGCGGTTCGTTTCGGTGTTTGCATTCATTTGAAATTGGAGCTTGTTTGAGTTTTGGAATTTGAATGTTGGAGCTTACGGCCAGTCCCACCGGCCAAAGGGACATCTTAACGCAAACTACACGGCTTGCCCAAGCCCGGCTCGCTTCGCAGTTCGGGTTCGCGTGAGCCAGAGCAGGCCGATCCACGCCAGCACCGCCGCCAGCGCGACACAGACAATGGGCACGATCCATGGCTGCACATAGAACTTCTCCGCAGGCTGCGTCACGGCATAGAGCGCCTCGATCGGGCTGACGTGCATCCGCCAGGTCGCGCCGGCCGTGGCCCTGGCTTCGCTGATCTGATTGATCACGCTCATCATCAAAGGTTCAAACAGCAGCACGCCGAGCACGAGCAACATGGCGAAGAAGCGAAGCAGGCCGCGCGAGGACTGACAACCCCAGGCAACGATCGCGCCCACCAGCAGGCTCCAGCCGGCGACGACCGCATCGACCCACAGGGCCTGCTCGCCGGTCCACTTGCCGGTCAGAAGATGAGGCCAGACCACCGCCTGAAACACGACATTGAGCGAGAACCAGTCGCGCAGCACCAGCCACGGCGAAAGGCGCGAACGCAACAGTCGCGGCAAAGGCGCCGCGGGCGCATCGGCCGAGGCCGGTTCATCGACCGGGTCCTGGACCTGGGTCTGCCCCTGCCCCCCCGCCGCCGGCTCATACCATTTCCATCGGCGTCGCGGCGAGAGGAACCCATCCTGGCTCAGGCGAAACAGCGGCCAGAGCATGAGCATGCCGATCATCGCCGAGAAAATCATCCAGCGCACCGGCGTACCATCGAGCCCCAGGCCCAGCACGAACCAGCTTCCCAGCAGCCAGAAGCACCAGCCCAGCAGCAGCTCGCGCGAGGAGGGATCGTGCTCGTAGAGAGCCAGCGAAGGAGCCGCCGCGGGCGTCCTGCCATTCGACCCCGGCGGCGGAGGCGGCGCAGCGAACACCGGTAGCGTCGCAGGAAACGACCGGGCAGGCACGGGCGGATTGGAGAGCGAGTCAGTCATTGCCTATGCATGTTTGATGGCGTCGTTTTGATGGCATGGCTTCCACACCGTCATCACATTCAGCATACGATGTTCCGCCATGCCGCGTTCAATCCCCCCGCGCCTCAAGCCCAACGCCCGCCTGCTCGCCGCCGACGCCATCGCTAACGCCGCCGCGCAGTTCCCCGCCATCGATCCGCAATCGTTTGACCTCGCATCACTCGAAGCCCGCGAACGAAGGCTGGCGCTGGCGATTCACCGCACCACGCTTCAGCGCTGGCTGACGCTGGAGTACATGATCAACCTTTTTCTCAAGCGCCCGCTGCGTTCGCTGGAGCCGGCCATGCAGGGCGTGCTGCTGACCGGGGCTGCCCAACTGCTTTTCATGGATCGCCTGCCGGTCCATGCGGTGGTGGATGAATCGGTCACCATCGCCCGTCGCCGCATCAGGCCCGGCGCGGCTGGGATGGTCAACGCGGTGCTGCGACGCATCAGCGAACAGGCTGACCAGCCCGCCCGCGGCAGCGCCTGGTCCCCTGCTGCCGACCGCCTGCCGCTGGATGACGGCTTTCTCCCGCTGCGCAGCGACGTATTGCCGCCCGTGAGTTTTGATGATCGTCCCAAGCTCGCCCGACATCTCGTCGCCGCGACGAGCCATCCATTGAACCTGATCGAACGCTGGCTCAAGCAGTTTGATGTACACACGGTGATCGAGTTTTGCAGACATGGCACGAAGACGCCGCCGATGATCGTGGCGGTGGAGGAGCATCTCGGGGAGCACCATCCCGACAAGGTGGTTCTATTGCCATCCGGCGACCAAGCAGGCAACGAGGCTAAGGAGAGACGGGCGCCAATAGCACCACCCTGTCGGGATGGTGCTCCCGCGGATGGTGCTCCCCACGAGCGCCAAGGCTTCATCATCTGGGACGACACCCACGCCGAGCTCACCGCGTTTCTTAAGGGCCACCCGATGCGGCGGGTGCAGGATGTGACCGCAGCCGAGGCGGTAGGTGCCACCAGCGCCCTGAATCCAAACTCGATCATCGACTACTGCGCCGGCCGCGGCACAAAGACGCGCCAGCTCGCGGCGATGCATCCAGACGCCACGATCATCGCCACCGACAAAGACCCAGGCCGCATGCGCGCGCTGAGTGATTCGTTCAAGGAACAGCCGCGGGTGAAGGTCATCGCCTTGCCACAGGTCGATGCGCAGAAGCCGGTGGACCTGCTCGTCCTCGACGTGCCCTGCACCAACACAGGCGTCCTCGCCCGGCGACCCGAGGCCCGCTATCGCTTCAACGAAGCCTCGCTCCGATCGCTCGTCAACCTTCAGCGCGCGATCTGCCAGAAAACATTTCGACTCGTGAAGCCCGGCGGCCACGTCCTCTACAGCACGTGCAGCCTCGACAAGGATGAAAACGAACATCAGATCGCCTGGCTGATCCAGGAGACCGGCTGCACCCTCGTCCTGGAAAAACCCACGCTGCCCGGCGGCGAAGGATCGACGTATCACGATGGCGGTTACTACGCGCTGCTCAAGATGAAGTGATTGATTGGGTGCCACGGGTCGAGGAGGTCTTACCGCGACGAGACCCGTGCGAATGACCCGCGACACACTTGCTAAGCCGCAAGCGGCTACATCGGCCTTCGCGTCGGGTTCAAAAGCAGGTTGTCGTGACCGGGGATGATCACATCCGCGATCTCGATCGCCTCAGTGAAACTCTCGCGTGCCTGTTGAATGTCAAACGCCTGTCGCAGCACCTGGCCGTGCTCCATGTGTTCGGCTGTGGGCACGGCATCGCCCGCAATCAGCGTCGTGGAATTCAACTTCAAGAGCAGCAATCCGCAGGTGCCCGGCGTGAAGCCCGGCAGCGGGAACAGATCCACCTGCTCCGCCAGCCGGTCCGGCGCACTCTTGAACCTTCGCAGCAGCGCGATCTCCTGCTTGAGCACATCCTGCATCGCCTCATCCGCCTGATCGGTCGCCTGTTTCAGTTGTTCGACCAGGCCTCGCCCGACGTACTCGCGTTCCATCTCGGCGATCCACCAGTCGGCATGCTCGAACGCATCAAGGCCCCAGCGGTGGGACGGTCTGAAGTTGGTAAGAAACACATCGGTCACCTTCGCCGGCTTGATCCCCGCGCGTTCCATGAGGCGCGCGGTAATGACCTGCGCGGGAAGACCAGGGTCGACGAGGATCACGCGCTCGCCACTGCGGATAAGCGTGGTCGTCGCGTGAGCCGTGCGAACTGGAGCCGATTCGCTCCAGAATTCGTTGTGGCTCAGGGTACCGATACTGATGATGCGGTAGTCCATGAGAAGAGAGGAACGAAGGGACGGAGGGACGGAGGGACGAAGGTAAAGAAATACGAAGAGAGAAAGGATACAACGATCGGCGCTTTATTGTTTTCCCTTCGTTCCTCCGTCCCCTTGTCCCTCCGTCCCTTCCCCCTCAATCCTTCAGTCCATCCTGCCTCATGCCGAGAAACCGATCGCCCAGTTCCTCTTTTTTCTCCCGAAGTCGCTGGAGCACAACCGGCGGCAGCAGGCGATGCAGGCGATCGATCTCTCCGCCCGCGGCGATCTGTTTGATCAGGCTCGAGCTGGTGAAGGCGTAGCTTTCGCCGGTCATGATGAAGACCGTTTCGACATCGGCGACGGCACGATTGGTGAGGGCCAGTTGAAATTCGTAGTTGAGATCTGTGACGTTGCGAAGGCCGCGGAGGATGGCGGTCGCGCCGATGGACTTGGCATAGTCCACGGTCAGGCCGTTGTAGGTTTGAATTTCGACGTTGTCCCGGCAGTCGCTGAGTATGGATTCGATCATCTCCAGCCGCTCTTCCAGCGCGAAGAGCTCAGCCTTCAGCGGGTTCCTGCCGATGGCGACGACGAGCTTGTCAAAGAGGACGCGGCCGCGGCGAATAACATCGACATGACCGTTGGTGATCGGGTCAAACGTGCCCGGAAACAGGCCGATGCGCGGGGTGTGCGGCATGGGAGCGAGTATAGCCGAAGCCGGGGAAGGCAGGAGTC
>JBBDXA010000076.1:0-6361 GCA_040902585.1 Phycisphaeraceae bacterium | reverse complement strand
GGTCTCTCGCAGACCACATTCGAAGCGGATTCAGTACCGTCCAGGAGGCACTACGTGTCCGACGCCAAGATCACGATTCGCGAGAACGGGCCGTACCGCGTGGAGGGGGACGTCCCCCTGTTCGACCACGTCGGCAACCGCGTCGAAATGATCACCGACTCCGATGACAGCGATAAAGACCGCACCGTCGCGTACACTTACGACATGAACGACCGGCTGCTCACGGAAGCCAGCGATGCCGACACGGGAGATGACACCTTCACCGTCTACTCCTACGGCAACGCCACCGGTACTTCCGGGGGCGACGCCACGCAGCAGACCGGCAAGAAGGTGTGGGACGGGCTGGATGATACGGGCAGTGTGATCGAAGCCGTCACCTACGACTACAACCTCCAGGGCCGCATGGCCAAGGCCACGATCACCAAGGGCGGCGACACCACCGAACTCGAATACGCCTACGACGATTCAGGCATCCGCGTCGGCCAGACGGAGACGGTGAACTCGGGCACGCCCGTCGTGCATGAATACCTCGTCGATGCCAACAACCCCACCGGCTACCAGCAGGTACTCGAAGAGTTCATCGACTCGGTGCTCGCCAAGAGCTACACGCTGGGCCTGGATGTGATCGCCCAGGCAAACACCGGCTCACCCGTCGATGATTACTTCTTCCTCTACGACGCCCACGGCTCCACGCGAGCCTTGCTGGATGCGGCCGCCGCCGTGGTGCAGACCTACGCCTACGACGCCTACGGCAACGCCTTGGGCTTCGACACTGCCGCCGCCCTGACGAACCTGCTCTACTCCGGCGAACAGTTCGACCAGAAGTTGGCGATGCAGTACTTGCGGGCTAGATACTACGACGCGGCAACGGGACGGTTCAATCGGGTGGACCCGTTTGCGGGTGATCCCGCTGTTCCTCATAGCCTTCATAAATACTTGTACGGGCATGCGAACCCCCTGTTTCACATTGATCCTACTGGTCATCTTTCGGTCGTAAGCATATTGAAAGTGGCGGCCGCGCTTATCTTTCTCAATCACATTCACCTCCAAGTGGTTCCGCGCCTGAGTAGGATTCGATATTGGCTTGCTCCAACAGTGACACGGAACAACTTTTCAGTGCTGGATTACCAGATGGCCTTGCTAAGTAGAGAGGCTTACCGACTGGAACCTCGGAATGTTCACAGCTGGACCGTGGTTGGCGATCCCGCATTGAGTACACTAGGGTTGGAACCTGCGGCCTTTTTTGATAACGAGACTGGATTCAGTGCTGTTCTCTATCGCCATATGATCCGCCACGATTATGTACTCTCTTTCAGAGGAACGGAGGACGGTCGTGATTGGGACGACAATTTTATGCAGGCCTTGTCTGGATTCGCTCCTCAATACGATCAAGCAGTATCGCTGGCTCAGAAAGTTCACAATGAAGTGACCAAACGCGGCGGCAAACTTATTTTTACTGGACACTCATTGGGCGGCGGATTGGCGACCATGGCTGCTTATGCGACGGGTGATAGGGCTATTACCTTTAACGCTGCGGGTGTTGGCCTTTTTGGCAAGACAGGCGCTCTGGGGCACCCGCCACTGTCAAGCCCCGACATAGTGGCTTATTTCGTGCAAGGCGAGGTTCTTACGGAGGCACAGATCGTGCTTGGTCTATTCGCACCAGACACGGCGGGTTCGTTGCGTCGCTTATATCCCGCCCTTGAGGATCGCGATATGTCTTCTTTGGACTTGCATGGTATAGATACAGTTATCCGAGCAATGGATGGAATCTGATGAACTCCAATCCTATCAAGTTCGCAGCAGCATCAGGCCTAGTCTTCGCTATACTCGTGATGCTTGTGGTTCCGGCATTCGTCGTCGCAACTATCATGGGCCTTGCAGTTCCGGGGGCGACCCGCGGAGGAGCGGGCTCGGCAGCAATGAACTGGTTGTTAGCTCTGAGCACATCTAGTGCGGTGACGATAGCCTTGATGCTGGTGCGATGGAGACACGACAAGTGGCTGGCGTGGACATCGATCCTCGTATGGATAAACAATATAGCGGTATTGGCTCTCATGGTTGTCGCATTCAATTCATTGTCATCCGTGCCGAGTAATCCAGTTGCGGATCGATTTGGTTCAGGTGCGGAACAGGCATTCATGCAGGCGTGTGCTGAAGGAGACATCGCGACGATCAGATCGTATTTGGCAATGGGCGGCAATCCAAATGTGACAGGAGAGCGAGGTACCAACGCACTGTACGTATCGTGGCGGCACGGACAGCGGCAAACATTCGACTATCTCTTGAAGTGCGGAGCGGACCCCAATCTTGTACCCTCTGACGGCTATGTGGTCACAGTCCTCTTGAAACGAATCCAGGCGGAACGGTCATGTATTGAAGACCTCCCCTACCTGAGGAGCTTGCTTGACGCGGGTCTTGACCCGAACTTGAATGTCAGGGGAGACAGCGTGTTGATTCACGCCGCGAGGGGACCGTGCGTCGAGTTCAGTGCGCTTCTCATGGATTACGGCGCTGACCCTCTTAAGGCGAGTGCCCAAGGAAAGACAGCCATCGAGGTGGCGGTGGACGGAACGAATTGGGAAGTAGCCGTGTATTTGTCACAGTTTTACTCGAGCGAGGCTTTCCAGCGCGTCAGGCAATCGATTTCTAGTAACTCGGTCAACGAACTTAGTGAAGTATCCCGAGCGGGGAGGTTGAGCTTCGTGAAAGCGATGCGAGAGCGCGGTATCGAACTTGAGTCCAAATAGCTCATTCCTCTCACTGCGGGTATTCTGGCTCGCCGCAGGACCCACCGATTCGTGGCCATCGCCGGTCGCGCACCTGCGCCTTCGACCTCGTAGGATTCTCCTCGCCTCCTCGCCTCTCACCACCGATCTGTCACCGTGCCAGGCGACTCAATCGCCCGGAAGTAGGAAGTGCTCTTCTCGGATGATTTCGAGGGTGTGGAGCCGGCGAAGGTCTGGCATCGGGTGGCGGCGACGATTGAGGTGGAGCAAGGCGTGCTCAAGGGTACGCAGACGCAGGGCATGACCGTTTCCGCCGGCGACGGCAAGCCGGCGGTGAATGCCCCTGCCGCAGTGCATGGGCCAGCGATCGCGACGAAGGACAGCGGGGCCGGAGGTGAAGATTCGTTTTGAGGGCGCGTCGATGATCGACGTCGAGTTTGATTGATCGCAAGGACACCGGCTCGCACGTCGGTCGAGGGCAGCCGGGGCGATGACACCCATGACGCCCATAACACTCATTTCACCCGTGACACCCAGCTCGAAACGGGTTAACGTGCGTTAAGAGGTGAGCCTCCCCGCAGCATGCGGACCGTCAGGAAGATTCAACCTATGCCCAACCCCCACGACTCCGCCCAACAAGCCATCGAGAAACACTTCCCCGGCGGCTTCTCACTCCGTGATGAAGCCAACGCGATCGTGGCCCTCGCCTTCCGCAACGGCCCCATTGAGGACCTGCATGCTGGCGAGTCATCTCCACTGCTGGACAACCCCGACCTGAGTCGGATCACCAATGCGGAGATGAAGACCATCATGCTCCATGCCTGTCGCATGGTCGAGGAGCTGCTGAAGAAGAAGGAAGAGAATACCGGAGGCTATTACCTGGATCTGATGGAGTACGGGCGGCAGTACTGCCGGGAGTGGGAGCGGTGAGTCAAGTGTGGTCACAAGTGAAGGGCAACGGTGCCTGGAACAAGGTGTCATTGGAGCTTGAGAACCGGTTTTCAGCGCCCAATGACACGAAATTGGGTTGATGGATTTCGATCGCTGCGTCTGGCTCCAACCTGGGTGCCTTCCCAGCGATTGGGGCAACCCGAAAGCGCCCCTCAGCCGGTGGGCGCTGTGGCTGGTTTTGAGGCGATGGCACTGTCGCTGCCAATGGGCGCTGTGGCCGGTTTTGGCCGATGACGCCGTCATTTCCCGGTGGGCGCTGTGGCCGGTTCTGGATCGGGCTGGGTCAAACTCAGGTGTAGGCACAGGCTCCGGTCTGTCGGTTTGCAGCAGACGGTTGTGATTCACCTGAATCATGTCCCGCGAACTGACCATCGGCTGGGCCAAACGCAACTGTCCCGACCCGCGGGTCGTGAAGGATTGTGATCCGCGAACATCTGGGCTTTATCCCGCCGCGTCATCGCTACGAGGGCGGCCTTCGTACCACACCCAGACTGCACCGACGATCATCGCGGCGACGGCCCACAGACCCTCGGCATATCGCATGGCCCAGGCATAACTCACCGACGCGTAAAGCATGTACGCCGTTGACAGGCAGAAGAGCACAGGTGTCAGCGGATAGAGCAGTACGCGGTACGGTCGTACCGTCGCGGGTTCACGGATACGCAGCACGAAGAGGGAGATGCCGGTCATCAGCAGGAACACCCAGAAGAGCGGACCGGTGAAGACGACGAGACGGTCGAAGCCGTCTTTGTAAGCGCCGAACCCGATCATCAGCGCGAGCGTGACCGCCGACTGAAGGACGAGGGCGCGGGCCGGCGTCTGGAGGCGCGGATTCCACTGGCCGAACCATCGGCAATGGCGATGCTCGGTGCCGACCGCATGGAAGATTCTCGCTCCAGTGAAAATCATCCCGTTGATCGCGCCGAGACAGGAGATGCACACGAGGATGCCGATGGCCCGGGTGCCGGCGACATCGGCGGCGTACGACGACGCCTTCTGCAAGCCGCCGAACCCCAGCGCTGCGATCGCCGCGAGATTGACCAGCACGTAAACGCCGGTCACCACCAGCGTGCCCAGCAGCAAAGCGCGCAGGATGTTCTGATTCGGCCGACGCACCTCGGCGGCGACGTAAGACATCTCGTTCCAGCCGCCGAAGGTGAACAGGACAAGGATCATCGCGAAGCCGAAGTCGCCGCCCGTGGTCGAAGCGATGACCGCCGACGTCGGTTCCAGGGCTAAGAATCCCGCAACGACCACCACGAGCAGACCGAGCACCTTGACGGCCGTGAGCGCGTTCTGCGTCCACTTGCCCGGCTCGACGCCTACGATGTTCAATAATGTCAAGGGTACGATCGCGCCGATCGCGTATGTCAACGTGTCGAGGCCGTCCGTCCCAAGCGGCAAGAGCTGTTCGGCGTAGCGGCCGAAGATGAATGCCATCGCGCCGATGTTTCCCGGCCGCACGATCCAGAAGCTCGCCCAGGCGAAGAGCAGCCCGGTGCGAGGGCCGAAGGCGCGGGTCAGGAAGACGTAGTCGCCGCCGTTGCGCGGGTAGGCGGTCGCCAGTTCGGCGTAACAGAGCGCGCCGATGAGTGAGATGAGCCCGCCCAGCAGCCAGGCGACGATCATCCAGCCAGGGCTGGAGACATTGCCCGCGATCTTCGGCGTGGATTCAAAGATGCCCGCGCCGATGATGATGCCGACGATGATGCAGACGCAGTCGAAGAGCGTGAGGCGCTGCTGCGGGGAGCCCGAGGACGATACAGGCTGGTACATGGGCAACAGGATAGGTGGGACGGGCACAATAGAGGAGGGCCCGGAAAGCAGGGCCAGATACCATGAGGAGGACACACCATCGTCACCATCGCGAACCTCGTCATCGAGAATGCCGATCGGCTATCAGGACGTGAGATTGTGTCCGGGCAGGTTGAGTTCCAATCGTCGCAGCCACTGCTCGATGGCTTCGCGATCCGTCTCATGTTTCAGATGCCCGGCGGTGCGATGAGTTCCCACTTTCATCACCCCCACGGACCGATGCCGGGCCAAGGCGTGCTGAAGTTCAAGATGTCACCGCTGTTGAACGACAGCGTGCGCGTGTTGCCCAAGACGTTGCCGGTGTTCGTCTGTTTCTGCCGGTCGACAATGGCGACGGCACCACGAAAGCCCATCAGCAATACATGCGCGGCTTTGATTGATCTGGTATCGAGGTAGACTGTCGATCGCCATCCCAGTGCAATCGCCGCGAATGGTCTTGATGCCGCGAAACGTGTGAGGCCTATGCTGCTCGAATCCAAGGACGCCGAACTGTTCTTCAGACTGCACCGGACGCTCATGTTCTTCGTGAACCAGCGCCTCCGCGTCGTTCCTGAACCAATCGCCACGCCCGAAGACTTTGCGGGACAGACGGTGGAAGTCCGGCTCAAGGTCCGGGACGCGTTTCTTGCGAACGTCGATCTGATCGAATCGTTTGCATCTGAGAACCCGGCTCGTTTGTCCAACGACGAACTCGACATCGTTCGCTCATGGCGGCACTTCATTCGCGGCAAGTTTTACATCTTCCGTGAACTCGCCAGGCACACCGTCTTTCTCACGACCGAAGAGCCGGCCATCGCCTATGGCGTATTGGCGCTGACGCAGCCGTTCGAGGAGTTCGTCGGCCCATACCTGCCGGTCATGGTGGA
>JBBDXA010000075.1:0-39735 GCA_040902585.1 Phycisphaeraceae bacterium | reverse complement strand
CACCCAAACCGGTCCGCCGGAATCACAGACAGTCATTTATCGGCTTCCCCTTCCTAATTTTGATCCGATGTCTCTTTGTTGTGATTGTTCCACTTGCGGCTCATGTCCTTGCCGCTGGCGGTGGCGACGTTCACATCGACCAGCTCCACCTGCTTGTAGTACTCGACGTGGGCATCGACGAAGAGCACGTTTTCACCGGCGAAGTGCAGCTTGCCGGGGTACTCGGTGGGGTTGGTCGGGTCGATGTTAAAGTCCCACGCGCCGTCGTTGGTGTTGCCGCTGATGGCGATCATGTTGCTGGGGGCGACGACCTTGGTCTTGTGCAGTTCCGGCACCGCCAGGCCGCCCCAGCGGATGTCCGCGCCCAGGCCGCGCTGCGGGCTCTTGAGAACGTTCCACCGGCCCCAGTCGTTGTAGCCATAGGTGAACGGCACGGAATGCACCGCCAGCAGCCGTTCTCCCAGCTTGTAATCCCAGTTGGTCACATCAGCGGCGGTCGCGTAGTTGGCGCCGGTGTTGAAGTCCGCGCGCCAGCGGAAGCCTTCGGGTGCGGAAGGGTCGTTGAACACATCCAGGTTCGGCGCGTACCGCCGCATGCGCGTAGGCCAGATCGCCACGACCTGTCCGTTGGATGCCATGCCGCAGTGACCGGGGTAGAAATTGTTGTCGTTGAGGTAGCCGCGCAGGGCGATGCCCTGCTGATGCAGGTTGCTGGCGCAGATCGCCTTGCGGGCCGTGTCGCGGGCCGAGCCGAGGTTGGGCAGCAGAAGGCTGAGGATGATGAGAATGATCGCAATGACCGCGAGCAGCTCGGGCACGGTGAACCCGCGACGCATCCCTGGCAATTGGCGGCCCATGGCGAAGTCCTTACCTGTCGCGCCGGCGACAGCTTTCAACGGAACTCTCTTGCCGCCTTCTCGCTCCGTGGTGGGAATGACAAGCAACGTATTGGAAGCTTGCCTTTGTCCAACGCCCGTTGCGTGCCTTTCATGCACGCCGACGGTCTACTGAAGATTAAGCGGCTGCGATGGGATTGTCCATGAAGATTCAGGTCGCATCGATACATAACCGGGTCAGGCGCACAGGGCCGCGATTTACCTGTGCATGGGCACCATCATTCAAAGACACGCACGCGGGCCACCCTTGAATAGACGTTCGAGCGATAAGCTTTTGGGCACAGGCGCAAGAAAAAGACCCACCGCGAGGGTGAGCCTTTGAAAATCGACTTGGGACGACAATCAGAACTCAGGCGCTGAACGAAGAGCCGCAGCCGCAGGAGCTGGTCGCGTTGGGGTTCTTGAACAGGAAGCCGCGGCCCATGACTTCGTTGCGGAAGTCAATGGTGGTGCCGTCCAGGTACAGGTGGCTCTTGGAGTCGCACAGGATGGTGACGCCGTTGACTTCGAACTTTTCGCAGGATTCGTCATCGACATCGGTCAGGTCAAGAATGTAGGAGAAGCCGCCGCAGCCGCCGCCGCGTACGCCCACGCGAAGGCGAAGGGCGTTGGGGTCCAGGGCATTCTCAGACGCATGGTTGCTGATGATGGACTTGATTTCGGTCGTGGCTGCTTCAGTCAGGTTGATCATTGCAATTCGCTCCAGTGAAAACGGGTTGAAAGTCCGTTGGTGTTCCGTACATCATAGGGCCACAGGGGTGCCGGGGAAAGTCCGGCGAAAGTCCTGAGTCCTGAGTCCTGAGTCCTGAGTCGATGGAAGGCGACTTTTCAGGGCGATCTCCTCTCCTTATCGGCTACTTGACGATTGAACCGGAACAATGCCCTGAGCACCGTCCCGACAGGGCGGTGCTATTCGCGAACGAATTCCAGTTGCCAACTTCGCCGCGCTGCGTACGTGCGCTATTAGCACCACCCTGTCGGGATGGTGCTCCGCCTCACCCCGCCGGATGAATCTCCCTCAGCCGGGCCTGATAGAGCCGGGCATCCTCCTCGCCGAAGCAGCAGAAGATGACTTCGCGGGGTAGATCGTGTTCCATGACCCAGCCGTGGACGGTATCGGTGGCGAGCTTGCAGGCTTCGATTTTCGGGTAGCCGTACACGCCGGTGGAGATGCAGGAGAAGGCGATGACGGGCAGGTTGTGTTTTTTGGCGAGGTCCAGGCTGTTGCGATAACAGGCCCGCAGCAGGTCCGCTTCGCCCCCGGTCCCGCTGTTGCCGCCGGCATACACGGGGCCGACGGTATGAATGACGTGTCGAGCCGGGAGCTGGTAGCCGCGGGTGATTTTGGCCTGTCCGGTTGGGCAGCCGCCGAGGGTTCTGCATTCCTCTTTGAGCTTAGGCCCAGCCGCGCGGTGAATGGCGCCATCCACCCCGCCGCCGCCGAGCAGGGTCGAGTTGGCGGCATTAACGATGGCATCGACAGCGAGCTTCGTGATGTCGCCGACGTACAGACGCATGCGCTGGGCGGGGGTGGTGTGCATGAAGCAAAAGGATAGTGCCGCGCCAAAGCCCACGCACTGGGCGTGCGTGGGAACCCTTTCCATTATCATCTTCCCCATGCCCGACGCCTCCCTCCTGGAATGTTTCGAAAACCCCAACCCCGGGCGCGACTACGTCATCCAGCACGTGTCCGACGAGTTCACCAGCGTCTGCCCCAAGACCGGCCACCCGGACTTCGCTTCCGTCACGATCCGCTTCACCCCCGCCAAGCTCTGCGTCGAACTGAAGAGCCTGAAGTTTTATTACCAGAGCTTCCGCAACGAAGGGATTTTTTATGAAGCGGTGACGAATCGGATCGCGGACGATCTGAAGGAAGCGATGCAGCCGCGCTGGATGGTGGTGGAGACGAACTGGAAGGGGAGGGGGGGAATCAGGTCGGTGATTCGGGTGGAGGTGGGGGAGCGGAGGGGGGAGTGATCGCCTCATTGCGTACAGTATTGTCCGAGACTCGTTCGAGAATGAGATTCCAGGTATCAGCGACTCCGAATTCGGTGGCCCAATGTTTGACGTAATCCACATCAACGCTGCACTTGTGCGCGGTCAGCATGCCCGTGATGTCGCGCAGATGCTTTTCGCTCCCGCCTTCTTTGAAATACATCAGCTTCGCAATGATGACGTCAGCGGGGCTTGCGACGTAGCAGGTGATCTTTTCCGTGACGCGAATCTTCTGGCGGTTGAACATCTGATGCCGGCCCCACTCATCGGTCCTGGCAATCATGAAGTCCACTTTATTGCCCGAGGCTGCATGAATGAGATTAAACATCCCGCCCGTGCGCATCGCCTCCCTGGCCGTGCCCGCATCGATGTAGTATTGAGGATCGGAAAACGCACGGCAAAGGACGACCACATCTTCCGGAATCAGACTGACAACGATATCCACATCCTGCGTGAAACGGGGCTCGCCCAGCACGCCTGATGCGAATGACCCGACGACCATATAGGGAACCCCCATTTCCTCGAGAACGTCAACGACCTGTCCCAACAGTTCGTCTTGATCCATAAAGCAACCTCTCAGCGACTTCGGTGTTGATCTGTTCCTCGGTCCAGTCCGGATGGTCCGTTAGAATGCGCCCGCGAAGTAGCCGCTTCATCGTGCGATGTGCCGAGGCGATGATCTCGCCCTTCTGCTGCGTCGACATCTCCCGATAAATCGCCGCCATCCGCGGGTCCACGACTTCGATGTGTCTTGCTTCCAGCTTGCGATTCATCATTGAATCATAGTCCCACGACGCGAATGATTGTTCAAACAGGTGCGACGCGTCAATCCTCATCGCTTTCCCGGCCGCTCTCCTGCTCTTCGCGCGGGGCGTCGATGCAGGGCTTCATGATCTCGCGCAGGACCATCGTCGCGAACGAGCCGCGCGGCAGCTCGAAGGCCACGCGGATGAACGGCCCGTGCTCATCGCCGCCGCCGCTGATGTCCGGATCGCGGATCATCATCCGCAGCGGCCGCCGCGTGCCATCCACCGTCTGCGGCGATTCGCACAACTGTTCGACCGTCAGTCCAAGCGACTCGACCGCTTCGCGCTCCCACTGGCCGGGCTCGCCTTCGGGCCGCGTCATGTTGCAGCCCCACATCGGCCCGCTCGGTGAAATCTCCAGCCTCTCGATGCGACCGCCCGGGGCGTTCTCCTTCGCGGCGGTGGCGTCATCGACCGCGAACACCGCCCGGCTGTCGTGCTTCCACGCCAGATCGCCCGACACGAGCCTGTTGAACGCGCCTCGCCGCACGCGGTTGTCCACCACGTGATTGAAGATCGCGCTCTGAAGACTGCTGATCATGAACTCGCGCTGGACCGGATCGATCGCCATGACCGCGCGCTGATCGGACTTGCCCTGCCTCAGCGCATCGAGCGCCTGGCGGTCGTGATGAAAGTGCCGGGCCCAGGTCTCCAGGGCTTCGAAATATTTCTTGTCGCGGTAGGCCTGCCGCGCGGCGTATCGCTCGGGCGGATCGCTTTCATGCGAGACAGACAGCATCTCATCGAGCAGCTCCTGCCACTGACTGAGAATGTAATGCTTGCCCAGAATGTGATTGTTCTGCCGGTATCCGAAGCGCTGGTCGCCGATGTAGTTGGGCGCGGCGACCTTGATGAGATGATCGAAGACCGGCTTGGCGCGGATGACATCCGTCGGCTTGACATCGCGAATGTAAATGACGAAGCGGTTGCCGCGCAGGTGGCCCCGGCGGAGCTTGTTGGTGTGCCGGGCGGACCAGAGCAGTTTGAAGCGGGTGAACTGCACGCGGCCGAGCAGGCGTTCATCATCACTCGGATCAGGCTTGTAAATGCTGAAGTGCTGGCGGGTGATGGCGTGTTTGTCTTTCAGGCCGGCATAGCCGATGTCGCCGCGGCGCACGCCGAACATTTTTGCGAGGCGGCGCATGACATCGGAGGTGGTCTGCTCCTGCTTTTCGATGAAGAGGTAGAGGTGCTCGCCTTCGCCGCAGGGTTCGTAGAGGGGCTGTTCCTCGACGAGAAAATCCTGCGGGCGGACTTTGATCATTCCGCCGGTGCCGGGCGCGTCCGCCGTGAGATAGGCCAGATGGTCGGTAGCCCGAGGCATGAGCAGGCCGAGTCAGTCGGAGGTTGTGGTGAAAAGTCGTCGCGCCGGCGGAATCGCAGGCGCAACAGCACGTTCAATGCAATCAATCTTCAGGCGCGTTGTCTGTTACGAGCTTGCGGAACGCCTGGTTCAGTTGGCGGGTGACAGGGCCCGGTTCGCCCGTGCCGATGACGCGGTTGTCCACCTTCGTCACGGGGATCACTTCCGCCGCTGTGCCGGTGAGGAACATTTCATCGGCGATGTAAAGATCGTGCTTGCTCAGGTCTCCCCGCTGGACGCAGATGCCTTCCGCCTCGGCCAGCCCTATCACGGTGGTCATCGTCACGCCTTCGAGAATGCCCGCGTGCAGTGGCGGCGTGAGCAGCGTGCCGTGCTTCATGATGAAGATGTTGTCGCCCGTACACTCGGTGACGAATCCGTTGATGTTGAGCATGACCGCTTCGAGCACGCCGGCGTCGATCGCTTCGATCTTGGCGAGGATGTTGTTCAGATAGTTCAGGCTCTTGATGCGCGGCGAAAGCGCAGCCGGGTGATTGCGCATGACCGACGACGTGATAATGCTCATGCCGTTCTCATAAAGCTCGGCCGGGTAGAGCGTGATCGAGTCCACGATGATGAACGTGCTGGGGTGCGGGCAGACGAAAGGATTGATACCCAGCGAGCCGGCCCCGCGCGTGACGCACAGGCGGATGTAGCCGTTCTTGATTTCGTTGGCCTTGACCGCGTCGTGCGTGGCCTGGATCAGCTCATCGAGTGTCTGCGGGATCTTCAGACGGATCGCCTTGGCGGACTCAAAGAGCCGCTGGAGATGCGTGCGCAGCTTGAAGACCCGTCCGCTATAAACGCGGATGCCTTCAAACACGCCGTCGCCGTAGAGCAGGCCGTGGTCGAAGACGCTGACGGTCGCCTGCTCAGGCGGGACGAGCTTTCCGTTGAGCCAGATGAACTTGGGCAAGAGAAGATTCCTGTTATCCGGACGGTGGTCGCGCGCAGCCTCGCTGCTGCGACGGGGGCCGAGATTATAGCGAAGGGCGAGGTAACGCATCGGGTGACTCAGGGCGGAGTTGCGGGGATACTCCCGTTTCCTGAGCCGATCCGCTCAATTCGCCGATGAGAGGATCGGGCCGCGCGCGAAATCCGCCTGCCTCAAGGCTTTTCCGCAGCGGTCGCCCGGTTGACGATCGGCTGCTGTTCCTCCAGGTTACTTATTCGCATGAAGCTTTCTTTCACCACCTTTGCCTGTCCGGAGTGGCCGCTTGAAGCGATTCTCGCGGCGGCAGGGCGATTCAACTACCACGGCCTGGAACTGCGAACCGATGTGGGACACAACCACGGCGTCGAAGCGTGGACCAACGAAGATGAACGCAAACGCTTCCGCGATCAGTTCACCAAGGCCAACAAGGAAATCGCCTGCATCGCCACCAGCGTGGAGTTCCTCGCCGAGGACATCATGGAAACCGCCCGGCAGCGCATCAAGCTGGCGGCCGATGTCGGCGCCAAGGGCGCGCGGTTCTTCATCGGGCCCCTCCCCGAGCCTTACAAATCGCTCGATGAACTGGCTTACCGACTGTCGCCCATTCTGCTGGAGCTCGCCGACTACGCGGACGTCCTCGTGACCGACATCTGGCTGGAGACGCACGACTCGATCGCCCGCGGCGTGGACGCGGCCCGCCTCGTCCGCGAACTGAATCACCCGCGCGTTGCCGTCTGCTACAACAACCTCCATCCCGTCCGCTGCGGCGAACCGCTGGAAGTGACCATGGCGCAGCTCAACGGCATGATCCGCCACGTTCACTTTCACGACGGGCTCAACAAACGAAACCAGGTCGTCATCACGCCGTTCGGTGAAGGTCAAATGCCCATGCGCGAAACGCTCCAGGCGCTCATCGATCAAGGCTACGACGGTTATCTCAGCGGCGAGTGGTTCTACGATCAGTACGGCAACAACATCAATGACGCGCTGGAACAGTATGCCGGCGAAGTCCGCGAGCTGGCGGGCAAATTGGGCCTGCGCATTCGTCTGGAGTGAGGGAGGGGCCCGACTCCTGACTCCTGACTCCTGACCCCTGACCCCTGACTCAGGACCTTTCTTCTTCGCTATACTTCGCCGCATGACCAAACAGGAACTCGCCAAACAGATCTGCGATGCCGCCTTATTGCACGGTGACTTCACCCTTCGCAGCGGACGCAAGAGCAAGTACTACATGGACAAGTACCTCTTCGAGACGCAGCCGGCCATCCTCACCGCGCTGGGTGCGATGTTTGCCGAGCGCGTGAAGGCATCGGGAAAAGTTGATCGTCTCGCAGGCGCGGAACTGGGCGGCATCCCGCTCGTCACCGCCGCCTCCATGGCCACCGGCCTGCCCAGCGTCCTGATCCGCAACCAGAAAAAGGACTACGGCACCGCCAAGCAGCTCGAAGGCAAAATGGAAAAGGGCGAACGCATCCTCATCGTCGAAGACGTCGCCACTACCGGCGGACAGGTGCTCGAAGCCGCGAAGGTGATTCAAAGCTTCGGCTGCGAAGTGGTGAAGATTATTGCGGTGATCGACCGGCAGGAAGGGGCAAGGGAGAACATCGAAGGCGCGGGCTTCGCATTCGATGCGCTCTTTACGAAGGCGGATTTGGGGATAAAAGAGTGAACCGTCATTCGGCGGCTAAAACCTCCAGAGGCGATCCGATCGATCCTCCGGTTCCTTCTTCTTTTGCCATCCGCATTCCGGGCAATCTTCGCCACCTGCCCGCAGATCGTACCCGCAACGCGGGCACAGCTTGTCTTTCAAGCGTTGATTCCACTTCTTTAATCGTTGGCGCGCCATGGCCCACGAAATAAAGTAAATGACGCATGAGATGACTGCCGCTTGGACGATTGCTCCGGCGATCGTGAAGCCCCATCGTCCCATGTCACCAGTCACGCCTGCAATTGGCATCAGGGTGACGAGGTCAATGACGAGCCATGCTTTGGCGATAGCGGTCTCCGCCGTTTTGTATTGTACTTCGAAGGGGATGATGGCTTCCAACACCAGCTTGAACACGAGCCAGAATCCACCGACCCAGAAGAAGATTTGCAGGGGACTTAACGGGCCTCGCGGTTCTTGGTCTTTGTCCAGCATGTGGACCTCCGGAGGCTTGCTTCTGCGTTTTCGAACGCCGATACCCGCAGCCACCAATACGATACGCGCCGCGCGCTCACACATCAAAATACATACTGAACTCATGCGGATGCGGCCGCGCCTGCAGGGCCGCCACTTCGATCTCGCGCTTGTACTGAATCCAGCCTTTGATCACATCCTCCGTGAACACGCCGCCTTCGAGCAGGTAGGCGTGGTCCTTCTCCAGTTCATCGAGGGCTTCGCCCAGGTCGTGTGGCACCAGGTCGATGCTCGCCAGTTCCGCCGGGTCGAGTTCCGCGATGTCTTTGTCCAGCGGCGAGCCGGGATCGATCTGATTCTTGATGCCGTCGATTGCCGCCATCATCATCGCGGCGAAAGCGAGATAAGGATTGCACGAAGAATCAGGGCAGCGGAATTCGATTCGCTTGGTCGCGGGGTTGTCGGAGTAGACAGGCACGCGGATCGCAGCCGTGCGGTTGCGCGAGCTGTAGGTGAGCTGCGTCGGGGCTTCGTAGCCGGGCACGAGGCGCTTGAAGCTGTTGGTCGTCGGGTTAGTGAACGCGATCAGGCTCTTGGCGTGCTTGAGCAGCCCGCCCACGACGTACAGCCCGACCTGACTCAGCCCCGCATAGTGTCGCCCCGCCATGAGCGGCTTCTTGTCTTTGAAGAGCGAGAAATGCGTGTGCATGCCTGAGCCGTTATCGCCAAAGAGTGGCTTGGGCATGAAGGTCGCGACCTTGCCGTGCCGGGCCGCGACGTTCTTCACCACGTACTTGTACATCATGCACGTGTCGGCCATCGTGACCAGGTCCTGTTGCCGCAGGTCGACTTCGCCCTGACCGCCGGTGGCGACTTCGTGATGATGGCCTTCCACGGGCAGGCCCATCGCCAGCATCACATCCACAATCTCACTGCGCAGGTTCTGCATCGAGTCCATCGGCGGAATCGGAAAGTAACCTTCCTTTGGCCGCACCTGATTACCCAGGTTCGCCGCGTCAGCGCGCCCGCTGTTCCAGATGCCTTCGACCGAGTCCACCGAGTAGGATGCGCCGTTGATCGTCTGCTCGTAGTGCGCGCTGTCGAAGATAAAAAACTCCATCTCCGGCCCGAAGTAGGCGGTATCCGCAATACCCGTCTTCTTCAAATAATTCGCAGCCTTGCGGGCCAGACTGCGCGGGTCGCGCGAGTATTCCTTTTTCGTGATGGGGTCTTTCACATCGCAGATAAAGGTGAGCGTCGGGTGCTCGAAGAAGGGATCGACGCGCGCGGTGTCGGCGACGGGCACGAGGATCATGTCGGATTCATTTACGCGCTGCCAGCCGCGCACGGTGGAGCCATCGAAGCCGAAGCCCTTGGTGAACGTCGCCTCGGTGAGCTCGCTGGCGACATAGGTCTTGTGCTGCCAGAGGCCTGGAAAATCCATGAAGCGACAGTCGATGAATTCGATTCTTTTCTGCTTGACCAGTTGCAATACTTGCTTGGGTGTCATGGGGGATAAGCTAACACAAACGGCTGTTGTAGTGACGAAGTGACGAAGTGACGAAGTAACGAAGTAACGAAGTAATGCCGTGAAAGCCCACCCACTCCTGTGGGTGGGTGTGGGTGGGTCTTTGCGCCCATCCTTACAATGCGGCCTCATGCCCCGCCTTGCCCGCCCCTTCTTCCGCCGCTCGCCCATCACCATCGCCCGCGCCCTGCTCGGTCAGCGGCTTGTGCGTCTCCTTGAGGATGGCACGCGCCTGGCCGGCCTCATCGTCGAAACCGAAGCCTACCTCGGCATTCCCGACCGCGCGGCTCACACCTTCGGCGGTCGCCGCACCGTCCGCAACGCCTCCATGTGGCGCGATGGTGGTCATGCCTACGTCTATTTCACCTATGGGCTTCACTTCTGCATGAACGTCGTCGCTCAGGTCGAAGGCAAGCCCACAGCCGTGCTCCTTCGCGCCTTGGAACCCACCGAAGGCATCGACAGGATGCGCAACCATCGCGGCCCAAACACGAAACGCGATCGCGATCTCTGCTCCGGCCCCGCGAAGCTGTGTCAGGCGATGAAGATCGATCGCGCCCTCGATGGAGTGGACCTGGTGACGAGCGACATGCTCTTCATCGAACAGGTGCGGAGCCGGGCGTTGCCTTCAAACAGAATCGAAGTCACTCCGCGCATCGGCATCCACTACGCCGGTGACTGGGCGATGAAGCCGTTGCGATTTCACTTGAAGGATTGCGATCACGTCAGCGGGTAGATCAAGGGGCTGGGGCTGGAGTCCGCGCAAGCCCCGGCCCGGTCAACCCTGTGCGCCCATCGGCCGGGGCTTCGCGGACTCAGCCCCAGCCACCCAAACCGATTCAAATGGACTCACAAAACGTCAGCCGGTGATCATGCCCCGCGCCTGCCCGTCACCATGTCGCGCAGGCGATACATCCAGCGCGGCAACAGGCGCGTCCGGCTGATGAAACTGCGTGCGTAGTGCTCGGGACAGATGCGCTCGACCTCCGGCCTGACAAATTTCAGCGACGCCAGATCGCGGTTCCAGTAAAGCCCTTCCATCCAGCCGATGAGGCCTTGAGTCTGCCTTTCGATCATGGCGTCGGCCGCGACTGCGCCGATGGCGTCGCGTCGATCCTTCATCCAGCGCAGGCGGGCCGCCACATTGCGCAGGCGATGTTTGCTCGATGTGGACGCCTGATTCGGATGGATGCGTTTGGCGATGAGCGGTTCGTCGATCAGCCGCCATCGGCCCTTCAAGCGAAGCTCCGCGGCGAAGATCGTGTCCTCGGCATCAGGCGAATTTTCATCGAAGCGCAGATCACCCATCACCTCGCGACGAAACAGGGTCGTCGAGGATGAAAGGTTCTGCTCGAAGAGCACGTGCTCGAGGTCAGGATCATCCGCACCTGTACGCGGCACGCGTCGCTGGCGATCATCAAGTGTGTTGACGAAATCAAAGTAGAGCGCGTAGCAGCCCACCGCCTGGGGATTCGCATCGAGCAGTTCAACCTGTCTCGCAAGCTTGGTGGGAAGCCAGATGTCGTCAGCATCGAGGAAGGAAAGAAAATCGCCTGACGCGGCATCGAGGCCGATGTTGCGAGCGCGGGAGACATTGCATTGGGGCACCCGCATGAGCTTGACGAGTCCGCCCGACGACTGCTCGAAGGATTCGATGATGCCGGGGCTGTCATCGGTCGAGTCATCAATGACCAGCACCTGCGAAGGCTTGTGGGTCTGACTGATGGCGGACGCGATCGCCTCGGCGATGTAGCTCGCGTTGTTGTGCGACAGGATGAGGACCGAAACGGTGGGCATGGATATTCCATCGGCTGGCGCGGGCGGATTACTTGGCGGTCATGTAGCCCCAGTACTGCGCCGCCACGACGTAGGCATGGTAGTAGCCCTTCGTCGGCCAGGGCCGCCAGCGCACGATCACGCCCAGCCACAGGCGGATCATCTCGCGCCAGGCCCACCACGCGATGCCGAATTTTCCCTTCTGCGGTTTGCCCCTGCAAAACGCCCGCACCCGGCCGAAGCCCTTCTGCCATTGCCAGAGTCTTCGCCTGGTCAGAGAATCGCTGGGCGTGTGATGCAGCACCTTCGCATCGGCGAGCAGCCAGCCTTGGTAGCCTTCGCGGAGGATGTTGATCGCCATGCCCGCATCTTCGCCGGCGATGCGCTCGCCGCCGATCATGCCGAAGTTCAGAGCGAAGCCGTGCTTCTGAGCGACTTCGCGCAGGACCGCCATGTTCGCGCCGCCGGGCGAAGGCGTGGGGTCGCCGATGGGTGTATCCGCATCGAGCTTGAGTACGCCATAGGCACCGGGGTAGTGTTCGAGTAGAAACGCCTGCTTGCCGCGCACATCCTTATAGAGGCGCGGCAGCACCGCGCCGCCGAGGACGCCCGCCTTCGGATGGCGCGCGATTGCTTCCACGTAGGTTTTTAACCACTGCGGATCGACGAGGACATCATCATCCAGGAACAGCACCCACGAGCCGGTCGCTTCGCGCAGGATCTGGTTCAGGGCGTGACTCTTGCCTTGCGTGGGTTCAAAGAGAGAACGGACTTCCGTCAGGCCGGCCTTGCCTTGCAGGACCGCGCCGCGAGCCTTCATCGCGACGAACTCTTCCACGGTGGCCTTCGTGTGGTCGCTGGAGTTGTTGTCGCAGACCAGCACTTCCCATGTGACGCCATCGGGCACATCGAGCGTGGCCAGACTCGCCAGTGTTTCGGCGAGCAGCTCCGCGCGGTTCCATGTTGCGATGGCGAGGGTCAGGTGCATGGGTGGGGGGAAAGTGGAGGGTGGAAGGTGGGAAGTGGAAAGTAGAAGTCGAAAGTGAAGAGTGGAAAGTACAAAGTCAGAAGTTAGTCCTGCGGCGTTCTCCGCGTTTGAAACTTTTCACCTTCCCCCTTCCACTTTCCACTTTCCCCCGTCTATTCCCAGTCCATCGTCGCATCGCCTACATAAAAGACTTTGGAGCCGAAGGTATCGAAGCGGAACTTGATCTGTCGCAGGCCGAGGGCTTCGCGCAACTTGTCCTGGTTTTCCTTCTTGCAGTAGAAGAGCAGAAACCCGCTGCCGCCGGCTCCGAGGAGTTTGCCGCCTGCCGCGCCGTTGTCGGTGCCGAGCTTGTAGTAGTGATCCACATCGCTGGATGAAATCTTCTCCGAGAGCGACTGCTTGAGTACCCAGCCTTCGTGGAGGATGGAGCCGAAGTCATCGAGATTCTGTCTTTGCAGGCTGTCGCGCAGGGTGCGGGCAAGGCCACACATCTTTCGCATGTTGTCGATGGTTTTGCCTTCACTCATCATGCGGTCGCGTTGATGCTTGAGGATGTCACCGGCCTTGCGGTTCTGACCGAGGTAGAACATCACCAGGTTTTCCTGAAGCTCGCGGAACTTGTCAGGCAACAGGCGGATCGGTTCGACGCCGACGCTGCCGTTGGGGAAGAAGGTGATGAAGTTGAGCCCGCCGTAGGCCGCGGCATACTGGTCCTGCTTGCCTATGGGTTCGCGCAGGATTTCGATTTCGATTTCACACGCTTCACTGGCGAGGCGTTCTTTGGAAGGGTACTTACCGACGTAAGCGTAGAGGGCGTGGAGCAGGCCGGTGGTGAAGGCGCTGGAGGAACCCAGTCCGGTGCCGCCGGGGATGTCGGCGATGGAGTTGATATCGACGCCTGTCACGTTGAACTTGCGCAGGGCTTCGCGGATGAGCGGGTGCTGAATGTCATCGAGCTTGTCCACCAGTTCGGTCTTGGCGTACTTCAGGAGCGTTTTGCCCGGATCGAAGTAGGGGTGGATGAGGATATACATGTACTTGTTGATGGAAGTGGACAGCACGCAGCCTGGTTCGCGTTCGTAGAAGGCTGCGAGGTCTGAGCCGCCGCCGGCAAAGCTGATGCGGAAGGGGGTTTGCGTGCCGATCATTCAGCGAGCTCCTGTGGAAGAAACGGCACTGGAGAGAATCAGGTCCACCGCCTGCGCAAGGTCGTCCGCCACGTCATCAGGCTGCACGTTGATTTTGCCGTCGCCGCCGGCCTGACCGGTGCGGACGAGCACGGTGCGCACGCCCGCGCGTCGGCCGGCTTCGATGTCTACTGAACGATCACCGACGATCGCCGAGCGCGACAGGTCGATGTTCATTTCCTTGGCGGCACGCGTGAGCATGCCGGCCTTGGGCTTGCGGCAATCGCACTCGATCTTCAGTTCGATACGCTCACCTTCAAAGCCCGCCTCCGGATGATGCGGACAGTAATAGATGCGATCGAGATACGCCCCGCGCTCGCCCAGCAATGTGTCGAGCTTCGCATGAATGGCGTCGAGATCAGCCTCGCTCGCGAAACCCTTGGCGATCATGGGCTGATTCGTGACGAGCACGGCGACGTAATCTGACTTGTTGATCTTCTTCACCGCTTCCGCAACGCCTGGCAGCAGGTGGAAATCATCCGGCGTGCGCACCATGTCGGGATGGTCTTCATTGATGACGCCGTCGCGATCAAGAAAAATCGCCGGCCGCGCGTGGCGGCGATTCATGCGGGCGACTTTACCATTGATTAGATCGCGCTCGACTTCCTTGAGCCGATGCGGTGTGCCGACGTCTTTGATGTACTCAGGCGTGTTCCAGGCGTAGATCGCAGCCTGCTCCCGGGCGAGCTGCGGGAAGATGTCGCGGCCGAAGTCGGATGAAATGTCAGGCGTCACCGATTGCAGCACCTTCGGCGACATCACGTACAACGCCGCGCTCACCAGATTGCGACGGTACACATCCCGCGGGTGCGGCTTGCGGTGCATGACAGTGATGCGGTCATCGCCATCGACTTCGACCAGGTCGCTGTCATGCGGGTGATCGTTGGGATGGACGACAAGCGTGGCGATCGCCTTCTTCGCGCGGTGGTGGGCGATGAGGGCGTCAAGGTCGAGGTCGAAGAGGGTGTCGCCGTAGAAAACGAGGAAGTCTTCGGTGAGATGCGATTCGATTGCCTTCATCGCGCCGGCGGTGCCGAGCGGTTGTTCTTCGCGCGAGTAGGTGATGTTCAGGCCGAGGCGCGAGCCATCGCCGAAGTGGTGTTCGATCGCCTCCGCCATGTGACCGGTGAGCAGGACCACATCGCGGATGCCGTGCCGTTTGGCGATGGCGAGCTGATGTTCGAGGATGGGTTTGCCGGCAATGGGGATCATCGGCTTGGGAAGATCCCGCGCCAGGTCACCCATGCGGGTGCCGCGTCCACCGGCCAGCACAACGAGCTTCATGGCAAAATCCCTGCGCGGGGGAGACAAATCCTGAAATCATGAAATCGAGATATCAGGAAATCTCGATCGCGCGAATTTCAGTTATCGGCCTCACAGGACCGGTCGGCAACGTCTCCCCACGTGGTATCGGATCGGCTGCGCCGAAGCATTAAAGGCGGCGGGTTTCGCTCCGTGTGTAACGGTACGACGGACGCGGGGGGAAGGATCGTTGTGAGGTTGCGTCGGGTGCCACGGGGCGGCGAGGCTTGGCGAGCTGCCCCGTGCAATGGGGGTGATGACGCCCGAATCAAGAGCGAACGGCCCGCCGGCACGGGTCTCGTCGGCAGACCTCCGCGACCCGTGGCACCCATCTGCCCCCAAGACGCTTCAGCGAACCGGCGGATGGGTCGAAAAGTATAATGAGAGCGGACTCGAAGCCGCACGATCCATCGCGCGTCATCTCACGCGACCCACCGAAGGGATTTCATCAGGGTGAAAACCGCTGCTCCACAATCTGCCTCTGCCCCCTCGCCTGCCGCCTACGCGAAGCAGGATCAGGCGATCGTCCGCGATTACTTCGCCCGCCTCAGCGACACCATCACCCGGCTCGATGTCGCCGCCGTCGCTAGCGCCATCGCCTTGCTCCGTCAGGCACGCGACGCGGGCAAACTCATCTTCACCATGGGCAACGGCGGCAGCGCCTCGACCGCATCGCACATGGTCTGTGACCTCAACAAAGGCGCCAGCTACCAGCGCGACAGCAGGTTCCGCGTCATGTGTTTGAACGACAACTTCGCCACCCTGATGGCCTACGCCAATGATGTGAGTTACACCAGCGTCTTCGTCGAGCCTTTGAAAAACTTCATGACGCCCGGCGACCTGGTCATCGGCATCTCCGGCTCGGGCAACTCGCCCAACGTCCTCGAAGCGATCGACTATGCGAATGCAAACGGCGGCATCACCCTCGGCTTCTGTGGCTACGAAGGCGGCAAGCTCATCAAGGCCGCGGCGCACCACATCCATGTACCCATCAATGACATGCAGATCGTCGAGGACCTGCATCTCGTTTTGAATCATGTCATGTTGCTGGCCTTGTGCGATGGCGCGTATTGATTTAGCCGGCGGGCTTGCCTGCCGGTGAAACCCCCATTTCGGCTTCCGCGATCGAACCCGCCGGCTGAATCGTTCGGTGATCGACGTCATGGCGATACAATGACGCATCACCATGCGACCGATTCGATCCTCCATCACCGTGCTTGCCGTTGCCCTCGCTGCAACATCGCCGCTCTGCGCTGACGACCTCTCCTTCAACCGCGACATCCGCCCGATCCTTTCGGACAACTGTTTCACCTGTCACGGCTTCGACGCCGCCGCACGCAAAGCCGGCCTGCGACTCGACACATTTCAAGGTGCGACGGCCGAACTCGAATCAGGCTTCCACGCGATCGTCCCCGGCAAGAGCGGTGAAAGTGAACTGATCCATCGACTGACGACGGATGACAAAACCGAAGTCATGCCGCCGCGCAAGACCGGCAAGCAGCTCACCGCGAAACAGATCGATCTACTCAAGCGCTGGATCGACAGTGGCGCGAAATGGGAAGGGCACTGGGCGTTCCTCGCGCCGCAGCGGCCGACCCTGCCGCAGGTGAAGAACAAGGCCTGGCCGCGCAACGCGATTGATCATTTCGTTCTCGCCAAGCTCGAACGTGAAGGGCTTGCCCCTTCGCCTCCCGCCGACGCCCGCACGCTCCTTCGCCGCGCGAGTTTTGATCTCACCGGTCTGCCTCCGACTCCCCTCCCTCTTAGGGAGGGGCCGGGGGAGGGTCAGCCTCACGACCAACAGCAACGCGCCGCATACGCCGCGCACCTCACCCGCCTCCTCGCCTCCCCGCACTACGGCGAGCACATGGCCTCCTTCTGGCTCGATGCCGCCCGCTACGCCGACACCAACGGATACCAGGGCGATCAGACGCGAACCATGTGGCTCTGGCGCGACTGGGTCGTCCGTGCGTACAACGACAACATGCCCTTCGATCAGTTCACCATGATGCAGATCGCCGGCGATCTGATGGAAGAAGGAGACAGGGGACAGGAGTCAGGAGTCAGAAGTCAGGATTCAGCAAACAATCAACAGATCAACAACACAAAGCCCACCCACTCCCGTGGGTGGGTCCCCTCCACCCGCGACGACCTATTGCTCGCCACCGGCTTCAACCGCAACCACCCCTTGAACGGCGAAGGCGGCCGCATCGCCGAAGAGTCGCGCGTCGAATACGTCATGGACCGCGCCGAAACCACCGGCACCGTCTGGCTCGGCCTGACCGTCGGCTGCGCCCGCTGCCACGATCACAAATACGACCCGCTCAAACAGTCCGAGTACTACCAGCTCTACGCCTACTTCAACAGCATCGACGAACGCGGCAACGTCGACGCCGGCGGCAACGCCAACCCCGTCATGCCGTTCCCGACTGCCGATCAGGCGAAACAGGCGGACGCGCTCCAAAAGGAAATCGCCTCGCTCCAGAAGGAGATGCAGCTCGCGCCGAAGGATGTCGCCGATCAGGCCGCGGCCTGGGAAGCGAAGCACGCCTCGCAACTCCTCGAACAGGAAAGCAAGGCGATGTGGCAATCCCTTCGCCCCGCCGAGTACAAGGCGGACAACGAAGTCACCTGGACGCTTCGCGATGATCTTTCTCTCTTCATTACCGGCAACAACCCCGTCAACAATAACTACACCATCACCTACAAAGTCTCACCCGGAACGCTCACCGCTCTCCGCCTCGAAGCCCTCACCGATCCCTCCTTCACCGCCGGCGGCATCGCCCGCAGCGACTCGGGCAACTTCGTCCTCACCAAGATCGAAGTCGAACTCGACGGCAAGCCTGTAAAAATCGCCAGCGCCAAGGCTGACTTCGAACAGGGCGATCTCACCGCCGCCAGCGCGCTCGATAGCGACAAGAACACCGGCTGGGCTGTGTGGAACCCCGCCAACATGAAGCTCGATCGCAAGGCGATGTTCCTCTTCGCTGCGCCGGTGAAGCTTGAAAAAGAAGCCACGCTCATCGTCCGCCTCAAGCACGAATCACAACACAAGTTTCACAACCTCGGCCGGTTCCGCCTCGCGCTCACTTCCCACGACAACCCTTCGCTCGAAGGCAACTCCGGCGTCGCACAGGACCTGCTCGCCGCCCTGCGCGTGGCGGCGAAGGATCGCACCCCTTCCCAGCGCAAGGTGATCGAAACGCACGTCGCCAGTCTTTCGCGCGAGCCTTTGAAGGCGAAGGTTGAAGCGGCGAAGAAAAAACTGGCGGACCTGGAAAAGTCCTACGTGAAGAGCATGGTGATGAAGGATCTCGCCAAGCCGCGCGAGGCTTTCGTGCTCAAGGTCGGGCAGTACGATCAGCCGGATAAAACCAAGCCCGTCTCGCCCGGCATCCCCGAAGTGCTGCACGCGCTTCCGCCTGACGCTCCGCCGAATCGCCTCGCCCTTGCCCGCTGGCTGGTCGCGCGCGACAACCCGCTCACCGCCCGCGTCATCGTCAACCGCCTCTGGCAGCAGATCTTCGGCATCGGCCTGGTCAAGACCAGCGAAGACTTCGGCATCCAGAGCGAAGCCCCGTCGCATCCTGAATTGCTCGACTGGCTCGCTGTCGAGTTCATCGACTCCGGCTGGGACACCAAGCACATCTTGAAGCTCATCCTCACCAGCGCGACCTACCAGCAATCCTCGCGCATCACGCCAGCCCTCCTCGAACGCGATCCCGAAAACCGCCTGCTCGCACGCGGCCCGCGCTTCCGCCTCTCCGTCTTCGCCCTCCGCGATCAGGCCCTGCAAATCTCCGGCCTCCTCGTCGACAAAATGGGCGGCCCCGGCGTCAAACCCTACCAACCGCCCGGCCCGTGGGAAGAGTTCAGCCTCGGCAAAATCAAATACGAACAGGACCACGGCGAAGCTCTCTATCGCCGCAGCCTCTACACATTCTGGCGCCGCAGCGTCGCGCCGACCATGTTCTTCGACACGCCGTCGCGGCAAGTCTGCATCGTGCGACAGGGGCGCACCAACACCCCGCTGCACGCGCTGACGTTGATGAACGATGTGGCCTACGTTGAAGCCGCGCGGGCGATGGCCGAGCGCGTGATGAAAGAAACACCGCTGCGCGCTGGTGATGATGGTGCGCGCTTCGACCCGGACATCATCAACACACGTCTGAAGTACGCCTTCGAGTTAGCGACGAGTCATCCGCCCAAGGCAGAAGAATTGAAATTGCTGCGCGCAAGCCTCGACCGCTCCCTCGCCCACTTTCGCGCCGATGTGGAAGCCGCGAAGAAACTCCTCGCCATCGGCGAATCCCCGCGCGACGAAAAGCTCGACCCCGCCGAGCACGCCGCCTACACCGCGGTGATGACGGTGATTCTGAATCTCGATGAGGTCATTACGAAGGAGTAGTCGATGTCTGCGCCGGATGATGATGGTTACCTGGAGTGGCCTTCGCCTTTCGGAAGCGCGATGGTCGTTGTCGAGGACGACCAGCGCGTTGTGTATATGTACCTGCGTTTTGGTGATCCTTCCGAAGACAAGCACGAGATGAAATCCTGCTGGGTTCGTAATCGTGTGGCCGCTCCTGCACAGCTTGATGTCGAGGGTTTGAAGCGGGGCGAGGCACCGCTTTTGCCCTCTGCCTTCTGCGCTCATCCCAAGGGTGCCGCTGCTCTGCGTGGCCTGAGCGTCGTCTGGTTCGAAGAAGGCGATGGTGCCGCGCTCTTCGAGAACGACAAGCTCATCGCCGCGATCCCGCGCTGGTCCGGCACGAAGGGCTTTTACGGCTACGCACGCGACTGTACCGGTGAATCACCGTTCGCTTGGTCGCTGGATGATGACAACGTAATCCACGATCGCGTGCGGAAAGCAAAGGAATATTGGGATTGGTGGGACTGTAAAGAGGCTTGGTCGTCGTACAGCGATGTATATGTCCCGGCGATCGAACAGGGGATCGGCCAACAACATGACCGCTATTTCGCCATTGACGGTGGCGCATGGCCTCCCAAGGCACTACTCCAGGTCAATACGGACCGCTTTACAGCGCTTGTCACCATGGGTGTCGGAGCGCTCTCATTGCCTGGCGTCGAGATGGCTGTGGACGATCCTTCACCGTTCCGCCGCATCGAACTTGCCGCAGCCATTCCGCGCGGAGCTTCAGACGAAGCTGTGAAAGCTTTCGGCGGTTACATGAGCAGTCTGGCCGGGTACCCTTGGCGGATTTACGATTGGCTCGGCCACGGGCACACAGTCAACTGCGGGGTTGCAGTGAACCTTATCGATGGTGAGCCGCCCGTTGCCGTGCTCCTTCGCGAAGGCCCGCCAGATATGCCCGCCGTTGTTTTGCCTCCGTTCAGAGGCGATCCGGTCCGCGTCCTCTGGCTGACGCCGATCAGCGATGCGGAACATTTACACGCTCAGCAGAACGGCTCGGCGGAACTGTTCGAGAAATTGGGATCGGACAAGGTCGGCGCATTACAACTCAATCGTTGCGCCGTCGTATAGTTGAATTGAAAGGAATCTCGTGAATCCAATCGCCGACCACCACCGCCTCCTCACCCGTCGCGCCCTCTTCTCCCGCGCCGGCACAGGCATCGGCACCATGGCGCTCGCCTCCATGCTCGCATCCGACTCGCGCGCCGCAGGCTCTACTACCGCCGCCTCCCTCGGCGGCCTCGATTCCCTCCCGCACTTCACCCCCAAAGTCAAACGCATCATCTATCTCCTCCAGTCCGGCGCGCCGTCCCAGGTCGATCTCTTCGACTACAAACCCAACCTCGAAAAACTTCGCGGCCAGGAGCTTCCCCCATCCGCGCGCGGCAACCAGCGCCTCACCACCATGACCGCCGGCCAGAAACAGCTCCAACTTCTCCCCGCGATTGCCCCCTTCAGACAGTACGGCAAGAGCGGCATGTGGCTCAGCGAAATGCTTCCGCACACCGGCTCCATCGCCGATGAGATCTGCCTCATCAACTCGATGCACACCGGCGCGATCAACCACGCCCCGGCCGTCACGTTCCTCTTCACCGGCAGCGAAATGCCCGGCCGACCCAGCATGGGCGCGTGGCTTTCCTACGGCTTGGGCAGCGCCAGCCGCGACCTGCCTTCATTCGTCGCCATGACCTCCGTCGATCGCGAAGGCACGTGCGGGCAGCTCTTTTTCGAGTGGTATTGGGGCAGCGGGTTCCTGCCCACCAAACATCAGGGCGTCAAGTTCCGCTCCGGCGGCGATCCGGTGATGTATATCTCCAACCCCACCGGCCTTTCACGCTCGCTGCGCCGCGATCTATTAAATGATGTCGCCAAACTCAACGAACTGAAATACGCGGAGGTCGGTGACCCGGAAATACAAACCCGCATCAGTCAATACGAAATGGCTTACCGCATGCAGACGAGCGTGCCGGATCTGGTGGACCTCTCCAAGGAACCGAAACACATTATTGATATGTACGGCCCCGAGGTGCATCGGCGCGGGTCGTTCGCCTACAACTGCCTCATCGCCCGCCGCCTCGCCGAGCGCGGCGTGCAGTTTATTCAACTCATGCATGCCGGTTGGGACCAACATCAGAACCTGCCCACGCAACTCATAGAGCAATGCCGCGATACCGATCAGCCCGCGGCCGCCCTCGTGAAGGATTTAACCCAGCGCGGCCTGATGGAAGATACACTCGTAATCTACGGCGGCGAGTTCGGCCGCACGGTGTTCTGCCAGGGCGATATGAATAACAAACAGAAGCACGGCCGCGACCACCACCCGCGCAATTATTCGACCTGGGTCGCCGGCGCAGGCATCAAGCCCGGCACCGTCTACGGCCAGAGCGACGACTTCAGCTACAACGTGGCTGCCGACGGCGTCCATGTCCACGACTTCCAGGCCACGCTGTTGCACCTTTTGGGTATCGATCACACGAAGCTGACGTTCCGGTTCCAAGGCAGGGACTACCGCCTGACAGATGTGCATGGGGAGGTGGTGAGGGGGGTGTTGGGGTGATTCGTAGGGTGGGCTGAGTATGCGAAGCTCATTAGTGGGTTCACGTTGTTTCGGCGCATGACATCGCGGGGGTTCAACGGTGAGCTTCGAAGGCTCATCCCAAACATCGGACTATTTCGACATGAATACAATTCTGAGAATATTCCCATTGACGGCGACCATGTTTGTCTTTCTTGGTTGCCAATGCGTATCGTCCCCGATTGACATCGAGAACTATATTTCGAGGTTTCGCGAAGATTCGAGAGCTCACTACCCCTTAGATGGTTATACCGGCAATTATTGGTACGACGAAGCGCAAGCGGAAGCATATGCTGCAACAGGCGAGACAGTGAATGGCTACTTCTTTCCCCTCCTCTTAGATTCACATCCAAGAAATAGAGAGCTGGCGTTGCACGTTTTAACGTTGGTCAATGGCCGCGATTCTGCATGGATGAACACTGTATTCATAACAGATCCACATGAAGGTGTGGGAAGAAGCGCGATGTCACGCCTGGCCAAACTCTTTCCCGAAAGCGTGGCTAAGAGCCTTATATATGATCGGACATCCTTAGAAGATGCCCAGATCATTTTTGCTCGGTGGTTGATTGACAATCACCCGGAAGTGCTACGTACGCAAGTGTCTAAATACCTCATTCCCTCAAACGCATCCAAATGATTGAACTTAGACATCAGGTATAGATCGACATCCCAACTATTTTACGCAGGAACGATCCAATGAATCCGCAATCGTATGCCCTCATGTTGATACTGTTGTGCAGCTCCGCTCCATCTCTAGCTGCTGGTGTGGAAAAGCTTTATCCCGTCAAGAAGGGCGGGAAATATGGATACGTCGACCATAATGGCACGGTAGTGGTGCCGATCGAATTGGATTGGGCTGTCGAATTTTACGAGCGACGCGGAACATTCGGAAAGTCTCGAAATCAGGTCGGTGTACTGGACGCTAAAGGTCGCGTCACATTTACCCTGGAGGTCGAGGCGTTGCTACCGTTTAGCAATGATCGGGCGTTAATATGCCACGGGTTCACTACTGTGGGGTTTGTGAACGAGCGCGGCGAACCGGTGATCGCCGAACACGATGTGGCGGCACAGGTGGGTGCGAAATCAGTTCACCTGACTTCTTTCTCCGACGGACTGGCGGCCTTTGGTGCTGGCGGACGGACTGGTTTTATTGATACCAATGGGCGCGTGGTGATTGCCCCGCGATACTCCTCGGCCGGCCATTTCTCAGAAGGTTTGTGTCCGGTCGAGTTTAATGGGCGATGGGGTTGCATCGACAAGAGTGGACGGCTCGTTATAGAAGCCGAATACGAGCACGTATCGTCACCGAGCGACAGTGTTATAGTCGCCAAGACCAAGGGACAGAGTTGGTTGTTGTTGAGCCTTGATGGACAATCAATCGGAGAAGTCCATGCCAAAAACGTCCTGCCGTTCAGTGTAGGCTTTGCACCGATCCAGGACAAAGGCGGCAAGTGGGGGTTTATTGGAAAGAATGGGAAGCTTCAGATTCGATCGCAGTTCGATGAAGTCCTATGGTTTTCAAACGGCCTAGCGCCGGTCAAAGTCGATGGTCGATGGGGCTATATCGACACGGAGTCTCGAGTTGTGATCCAACCAAAATTCCTCGAGGCACATCCTCATGACATCAATGGGGTCGCGTGGGTGAGAACGGCGGCCGGCCATGGCTACATTAATTTGAAGGGCGACTTTGTATGGACGCCGCAAATGTGACGAGTCGGGGGCCGAAATACATATCGCGCGTAGATTGGGCTGAGTCCGCGACGGCTTACCCTCCGGCGTTCGTATGTTGAGCAAGCAGGTTGAGCATCGCACGTAGGGTGGGCGGTGAGGAAAGTCATCGGGCGTCCGGAGGTGGGCTTCGCCGAGCCTCAACCCACCCTGGGCGCTCCCCCGGCTTCAGCGTGAATCACCAGGCGTCGGAGCGACCTGTGGATCAGCAGGCGTTTCACCTGTGGGATCGTAGCCTTTGATTTGACGGATCAGATCGATCAGCGACTGCACCTGGTTCTGGATCGACTCGATGGAAGATTGTTGCAACGCGCTCTGCTCCGCCTGGGCGGCTGCTTCCATGACCGGGGCGAAGCCGTACATGCCGCTGGAACCTTTCAGTTGGTGCAGTACGCTGATCAGGCTCTTTTGGTCGCCCTTTTCCAGAGCGTCGTGGAGCAGGCATACGTGTTCTGACAAGTGGTTGACGAACTCGGGCAGGAATTGCTGGATGACCTCGTCATCGATGCCTTGCGGTTCGAGGCAGCCGCCAGCCTGTTGCGGCGCGGGCTGGACTGGGGCCGACGCCTGTCGGCCGGGCAGATACCGGCCCGCCATCGCCAGCAGGGTGGCCTTGGCGACGGGCTTGCTCAGGTAGTTGTCGCAGCCGGTGTCGAGGCACTTCTTCCGGTCGTTGGCCATGGCGTGGGCGGTCAGGGCGACGATCGGGCCGCGGTATTCTTTGCTCCGCAGCCTGGCGGTGGCGGCGTAGCCATCGAGCTCGGGCATCTGCATGTCCATGAAGATCAGGTCAAACGGCGAACCCTCGGCCGCGGCCTGGAGCGCCATGTCGCAGGCGATCTGCCCGTTGCCGGCCAGTTCGACGGTTGCGCCGGCGCGGCGCAGGTAAAAGGAAAGCAGTTGTTGATTGTCGATGCCGTCCTCCGCGAGCAGGATTCGGCCGGTCAGTTCCGGTGCCGCCGGCGCTGTAGGCGCGTCGCCCGGCGCGAAGACTTCGGTGCATTGCAACACCATTGTCACGCCTGTCAGCGGTCCTGGGTCCACGGTGACGGTGAACTTGCTGCCGCGGCCGACTTCACTGTCCACCGCGATGTTGCCGCCGAGAAGGCCCGCCAGGTTCTGACTGATGAACAGGCCCAGTCCGCTGCCGCCGAAGCGGCGCGTCGTCGAGCTGTCCGCCTGCGCAAAGGGCAGGAAGAGGCGCGCCTGGTCCTTCGGGCTGATGCCGATGCCGCTGTCGATGACTTCAAAGCGCAGCTGGGCGTTGGTGCCTTCAGTCTCATTCTGGGACTTCATGATCAGCCGAACCCAGCCGGATTCAGTGAACTTGATGGCGTTGCCGATGAGGTTGATCAGGATCTGTCGCAGCCGGGTGGGGTCGCTCTTGATGGTCTGCGGGATAGGGCCCAGGACTTTGACTTCGAATTGCAGGTTCTTGTTGAGCGCCCGGACGCGCATGGTGGAAGCGATCTCGCTGACGATCTGGCACGGGCAACAGGCGATCCGTTCGACCTGCATCTCGCCGGCTTCGATCTTGGAGATATCCAGGATGTCGTTGATGATCGACAGCAGGTGATCGCCGTTGCGGCGGATGACGTTCACGCAGTTCAAGCGGTCGCTGACGCTCTGCTCCGGGTCGAGCATCAGGTCGGTGTAGCCGACGATGGCGGTCATGGGGGTGCGGATCTCATGGCTCATGTTGGCCAGGAAATCACTCTTGGCGCGGTTGGCCGCCATGGCCGTGTTCTGGGCAGCGGTCAGATCGACGTTAAGTTGCTTGAGCCGTGCCTCGGCCTGCTTCTGCTCCGTGACATCGCGGATCGCGCTGGACACGCGGATGCCGTCGGCCATCCGCATCGGACTCAGGCTGATCTCAACGGGGAACTCGGTCCCGTCTTTGCGCACGCCGTAGAGCTCCTGCCCCACGCCCATGCCGCGCACGACGGGTGCGGCGAAATACGAATCGCGTTTGGCGACGTGCCCCTCTTTGAATCGACGAGGGATCAGCAACTCCACAGGTTGATCGCGCAGCTCGTCCCGGCCGTAGCCGAACATCCGCTCCGCCTGGGCGTTGACCAGTTCGATCGCGCCGCGCTCATTCACAATGACCACGGCATCGGGTGCCGACTCCAGCAGCCCGCGGAATGTCCCCTCGCTGGCGCGCAGCGCCTCCTGTGCCTGGGCCTGTCGATCGAAACTGACCAACTGGACGATCCGCCATTGGTTCAGCCGTCGCGTGACCATCACCCAGATGGCGCAAAGGACGGCAATGGCAGCCGCGCCGATGATGAGGGTTGAAATCGCTTCGACCTGATACTGAGCATGGCTCGCCGCCTGTGCTTCGCGGAGGTGCTTCAGAAGCTCAACCGTGCCTTGGGCATACAGCTCCTTCTGGGTTTCGTAGTCTTCACCGAACAGGATCGCCTTGGCTTGCTCGCTTTGGCCGGCGCGGACCAGCACAAATGCTTCGTTCTCCAGTTCGATCAGCCGGCGGTTGGCGGCGTCCGTCTGCGAACTGCCTCTTGCCTGGTCCAGGTCGGCGGTTACTTCGATGGCTTCGTTGATGGCCGCGCTGAGTTGCGGCTCGAACGCGCGGTAGCGCTGCTCCCAGGCGGGATCGCCGGTGGCGGCCGCCATGCGGGCGGACATGGTCAGGACTTCGTCCACATGAAGGATCGTTCCGCTCAGCGCTTCGATGCGCAGGTCCTGTCGCATCTGCGAATGGTCTCGAAGCTTGTCGGTGGCGGCCCACATCGCCGCCAGCGCCAGAACGCCCGTGATCAACAAGGCTGCCCTGAACCAACGGCGCGGGAAGGGCGTCGGGTCCGCTTTGTGCGCGGCGACAGCCGATTCCCACCGCTCGCTGACCTTGCTGAGTTCGTGGTTGAGCTTCTGTATCTCGCTGGCGCGGCGGGAAGCCTCAGCCTCCACCTGCTCGTTGTGCTTGCGCAGCGCTTCGTTCGCCCTGCCCTGTTCGCTGCCGTGCTGTTTGAGTCGTACAGACTCCGTCACATCCTCGACGCGATGGATGATGTACGCCACCTCGCCCGCTTCGGTCAGCACGGGCGAGTTGGCAGGACTCCAATAGCGTTCCTCGAACCCGCCGCCTTCGGCCGCCGGCCGCTGAATGTCATACTTCTGCACCGTCATCGCATCGGGCAGGCGATGTTGCAGCACCCGCTGGAGCGAGGCCCGCAGATTGAACACACCCGTGGCAGCCGGATCGTCGGGGTTATCGGGAAAGACTTCGAACAAGCCCCGTCCCATAATCTCATTCCGCCGGGTCATCGTCGCGCTCAGGTAAGCATCGCTGACCGCAACGATGGTGAAGTCCGGTGAGAGCACCAGGTAAAGCCCCGGCGCGGCCTGGAAGAGCGCGCGAAAGTCAGGCACCGCAGACGGGGACGCGGGCGAATGTGGTTCACCAGACTTATGGGGCATTGGGGCCTCGGACACGCCTCGCCTGTTAACTGCACTTGGCGATGGCTCCGCAGGCTGATTATCGACTTGATTCCGCTAGCATCTTATTTAATTTGGCGAGCGCCTGCGGACACTGCGGGTTTTCGACAGGTGGAGCCTCTGCATAAACCTGGTTGACAGGCTCTATAAGGAAAGCAGGAAAGGAGGAAAGTAGGAAAAACCCTGAAAATCAGTCCTCTTTTCCTGCTTTCCTCATAAAACGATTGCGTCAGGTTATTCAGAGGCCTCAGGTGTGTATCAAGCGCGGCGAGGGAAGTCTTCGGGCGGCCGGCGGTGGGCGTCGCCGAGCCTCAATCCAGCCTGCGTGCCCAGCGGGTAATCAATAATCCTTCCCATTCAAACTCCGCGCGACGGAGGCGAGCCAGGCTTCCAGTTCGCCTTGCATCATCTTCACCTTCGCCGCCCCCGGCCCATCACTCCCCGCCAAGTCCTTCGCTTCCATCGGATCCTCTTTGAGGTTGTAAAGCTCGAGGGTCACCTTGCCGTTCTTCGCTTCGATGCGGTGCAGTTTCCACGGGTATTGCAGCCAGGCGGCGTGGCCGGGGAAGGTGTCTTCGGGGTATTGCTGTTTGATCTCGCCAGCGTCTTTGCGGAGGTATTTTTCGTGGTTGGGGGCGGCGCTTTCGTCGCCGTTCTTCTGGGCTTCGAGGAGTTCGGTCATCATCTTGTCGCTGGGCGTGCCGATGCCGGTGGTCGGGTGATCCCAGAAGCCGATTGCCTTTCGCGAGACCGCATCCTTGCCTTCGATGATGGGCAGGAGGCTGACGCCGTCGAGCACGGGTTGTTTGTCGATCTTCACGCCGACGATTTCCAGCAGCGTCGGGTAGATGTCGCTGGTGACAGCCGGGGCGTTGATGATGCGCGGCGACTTGATTTTCGCGGGCCATTCGATGATCGCCGGCACGCGCAGGCCGCCTTCGTAGATAGAGCCTTTCTTGGCCCGGCCGCCGCTGCTGGCGGGCTCGAGGCCGCCGTTGTCCGAGCAGTACCAGAACAAGGTGTTGTCAGCGATGTTCATGTCGCGCAGGCTGGCGCGGAGTTTGCCGACGGCGCGGTCCAGGCCGGTGATCTCGCCGAGCCACTGGGCGTTCTTGTCGCCTTTGTAGTGAGCGAGGTCTTCATCCGCGGCGCGATGCGGGACATGGGGCGAGCCGAACCAGACGACCGCAAGAAACGGCTTACCCGCCTTCTGCTGCGCCTTCATGAAGTCAATCGCAGCATCGGCGGCGATCATCGAACTCTCACCTTTGAGTTCGACCGCCTTGCCCTCCCGGCTCAAGATCGGATCAATGTCGTAAAAGTTCTCGGCTGACAACCAGTGATCGAAACCGCTGGCACCGGGATTCACCGGGCTGCCGCTGCGCACGGACCCGATATGCCACTTACCAAAATGTCCCGTGACGTAGCCCGCGGACTTGAGGGCCTCGGCGACGGTAATCTCCTGCGGTCGCAGCGAGTGGCCCCACTTGAACGCGCCCATGCGATTGGGCGTGCGCCCGGTCATCACACTGGCCCGCGTCGGCGTACAGACCGGGTGGGCTGCGTAGAAATGATCGAAGCGCAGACCGCTTTTGGCCATCGCATCCAGATGCGGCGTCACCAGTAGCGGATGCCCGTTGTACGCGGTATCGCCCCAGCCCTGGTCATCAGCCATGCAGAGGATGATGTTGGGTTTGGCGGAGGTCTGCGCGAAGGCAGGTGGGGCCAGGAGGAGGGCGATGATGAAGAGAGGCAGCGCGAGAGAACGAAGAGTGCGATGTGTCATGGTTCACCTTCCGAGTAGGAACAGACGGAAGGGATATGGTAACGCGCGGGGTAGCCTGCCGGCGATTGTTGGCGGCTCGGGCAAGCAGTCTTTTGGGTTGCCGATTAGAAAAGGGGCTTAAGTATTTGGCATTCGGGAGAAGTAGATTCAAACCACAGGATCCGCTCATGCCGCATTCGGGCTTGCCGCCCGCGCCGCGGCGACTTCCGCCGCCTGGGCCGCAGCCTTTTTCTTGCGCTGGCGCGGCACCCACCACAGCCAGACACCGGTTGCGGTGAGTACGACGATGACGAACGAGGTGAAGTCGATGAACAGCTTGCCGAGCCAGCCGGCGATCTGTCCGGTGTGCAGGTCCTTCAGCAGCTTGCCCCAGTTCACGCCGCCGCCCGCGTGCATGGGCTTGTCGTACTTGCCCAGCACGGTGGGCTTGAGGAGCCCGGCCTCGCTGGCGGCTTTCTGCATCAACGGCACGATCGCTTCGTCGTGATCGTGCGTCATGGCCTTGAACACGATCTGGCCGTGTTCATCCTTGATCTCCAGCTTCTCGATCGCGGCGTCACCCAGCTTTTCCTGCGCCAGCTTCAGCGCGGCAGCCGGGGTGATGTTCAGTTGGCCGAGCATCGCGGCTGTGAAGGTGCGATGTTCCTCGTCCTCATGTTCGTGGGCCTTGGGCACAACCTTGCCCGAGTCAGGATCGATCGACACATCCGCGAGCTTCACGCTGGCGTTCCAATGACCGTACTCGTCCTTGATCTCGATGCGCTCCATGGGCAGGTCGCCAAGCTGCGTGGCAACCGCAGCGATCGCCTTGTCCACTGCGGCATTCAGCGCAGCCGGATCAGCCTCGGTCGTCGGCGCTTGGGTCGTCGCCACCCCGGCCTTGGGCTTATCCTTGCCCGGCTTCTCCTTGCCGGCCATCGGCTTGGGCTTGTCCTCGCCCTTGAACAGGTCCTTGTGATTCAGGTAGATGCCCGTCAGGCACACCATGACAATGAACAGCGACAGCGCCACCCCGACGTAGGTATGCCACTCGCGAATCTTGATCAGCAGCCAGTTCTTGGGACGCTTCTTTTCAGTGGTCTGGGTCATCCGAAAAACTCCGTGGTAATGGATGAGCAAAGTGAGTGGTTGATCGTTCAGGCCAGGCGTCGGCGACGCCGGGCCAGCGCGAGCATGCCCATTGCCGCCAGCGAGAGGGTTGCCGGCTCGGGCGCATCGGCCGTGACGCTGAAGCCTTCGGGAATCAGCAGCAGGGCCTGATCCTCGTCGTTGATTTTGCCGTTGACCAGAATCCAGCCGTCGGGGCTGATGTAGCGAATATCCTTGATCTCATCGAGGCCGGTCAGGTCTGGAAAGGCCTGCGGCGTGAAGAGCGAAGTGTCGCCGGTGAGCGGGTTCGTCAGAAACGACGCCTTGAAGGTTTCGCCGTTGAGGAAGTACTCGTACTCGCCCACGATCAGCGCACCGGTCGGATCGAACTCCTTCGCCTTGATCTTGATCGTATCCGCGCCGGGGACCAGGGCCTCGATGTCGGCCAGTTGGATCAAATTTTGCATGCCCATGGCCTCGGTCCAGAAAAAGCCCAGGTCATACTCCAGCGGCACGCCCACACTTGGCAGTGTGAACTCGCCCTTCCAGTCGCCGAAGACCAGTCCCGCTTCATTGATGCGTTTGGCCTTGAACTCCCGGCCGACGCCATCAAAACTCTCGTCGGGCAGCGTGCCTAGGTCGAAGATCTCGAACACGCCGGCGTTCTCCTTCCAGATCACCGCGTGCTTGCCGATGGCGTCGAGCGTCTTGACTTCACCGACGATGATGTTGCTGTCATTGAGCCGATCGGCCTTGGTCTCCTGCACGATGACACCAGTGAGCGTCGGCAACGTGATGAAGTTGCCCGACGGATCACGAACGAAGCTTTCCTTGACTTTCACATTGCCCGGCAGGAGGGTCTCGATCTCGCCCACCGAGTAGCCGTGAAAGTTGATGTCCTTGACCTTGAGCTTGTCGGTGCCGGGCGGGGGCAGCAGTTCGATGATGGTGTTGGGCGTCGCCGCTGACCAGATCCACGACAACTCCTTTACCGCGCCCCCGTCAAGGAATTTCGCTTTGCCCACCAGCACGTCGTTGTCGAGCGCCTCGTCCTCGCTGACGTCGTCGGGCGACACTTCGACGATGCCGGGGGTGACGAACAGCCCGCCCAGCTCGATGACCGGCGAGCTGAGCTGGTCGTTGAACGTGACCCAGGCGGTCTTGCGTTCCTTGGTTTTGAGGTTGCCTTTGCCGTCGATTTCCTGGAAGGTGCCCGGGCCTTTGCGTTCGCCGGCGATCAGGCCGGCATCGCTGATGCGCTTGGCCTTGATCTCCTTCGCGCCGGGATCGAAGCCGACTTCAACGCCGCCCTGACCGGCAGCGAAGAAATCAAATTCCCAGTACAGAGCTCGCTTCTTTGGATCGGGTCCGGCGAAAAATTCGAACTCACCAACCGCCTGGCCCAGGGAGTTAACGCGGTCGATCTTCACCTTCTTGATCAGGGCCGGGTCGATGCCTTCGGGCAGGATGGGGATTACGGTGTAGTTGATCGCGCTGGCCACGCTGGGCAGCAGCGTCGCAACCAGCGCGGCGGCCCATCGCGCCAGGCGTTTGGTCCGGCGCGGGGAGCGTTGTGCTTTCGATGGGGGTTCACTCATGCGATACATTCGTCGTTCTCCATTTCAGTTCAAACGGGACTTCTGAATAACCTCCACTCAGACTTTTTATAAGGAAAGCAGGAAAAGAGGAAGGTAGGAAAGATATTGTTTTTCAGCCTTCTTTTCCTTGTTTCCTTGTTTCCTGCTTTCCTTATGAAACGATTGAGTCAGGTTATTCGGAGGCTCCAAACACTTTTCCTGCGCGAGCGGATCAGTCCACGTCAAAGTGATCCGGATCGTCACCGCCATTGACCTTCTTGCCCTTGGCGAGCTTTTCTTCTTCCTTGGTGCGCACGGTGGCGACGTGGCCGTCGCCGAAGACCATGTTCATCGCGCCGCCGCGCCACTTGATCGGGCCCAGTTCGTTTTTGTAGATCTTCTCGAGGACTTTGCTGGGGTCGTCCGCTTCCCAAGGCTTGAACACGTCGCGGGCGATCTCCTTGTCGCGCTTGTGGAAGAAGCTGGTGATCTTGTGCCCGCCGGTCGCTTCGTCCTTCTTGGCGAATTCGATGTCGTTGTAGTTGTTGCCCTTCACTTCGTAACTCGTGCCTTTGCGGATGTGAACGGGCACAGTTGAAAGGTAATCTCCCGTATCACACGGGCTGCGGAAGACATCCTTGCCACAGTAGGAGTCCATCACCGTTTGAATGCCAAGTGTCGTCGTGTTGAGCCGCTTGCCTTTGACGAAGTAATCCGTCGAGGACAGCACGTTCTTCTTCACCTCGAATTTCGGCGGCAGGTACTGGCGGTGGTCCAGGCCGTAAGACAGCATGGCCAACTGAATCTGGTGCAGGTTGCCGGCGGACTGGGCGACCTGCGCGTGGTCGCGGGCCTTGCCGATCATGGGCATGAGCAGGGCCAGCAGGATCAGAACGATCGCCACGACCGCAAGCATTTCAGGCACAGTGAAGCCGGTTCGGGGGCGTATGCGCAATTGAGACTCATTCCCATTTGTCATGCCAGAGAGTGTACTGAGATTCATTCTCAAGTCAAGCCTGATGTGAAGATTCCCCACCTGCTAAGCGCGGCGCCCAACCTGCTTGCGGACAGGCGACAGCCGCGCAATGAAAAACCCAGGCCCGAATCATCGGGCCTGGGTTGCATTGGTGTTCAGATTGTTCTGCCGCATCCTGATCCGTAATCACGCGGTACGACGGCGTCGCAGCATCGCCAGGCTGCTGATGCCCAGCAGCACGAGGGAGCCGGGCTCGGGGATCGCGGTGGCGCCGATCACGTCGTTGAAGGATGAGCCGAAGCGGATCTCGTCGAAGGACTGGACGCCCTGGCGGCTGGCGAAGCTGACGAGGTTGAAGGTCGTCTGGTCGAAGGCGGCGATCGACGTGGAAACGGACGTGCCGGGCAGCGCAAGGGTCGCGAGGCTGGGCGTGAAGAGGGTGATGGTTTCGACGTCACCCGCGGTCGCACCCCAATCGATTCTTCCGACGATGAAGTTGGTCGATGACTGCGGCGCTGAAAGGCTGCCGGCGCTTAGAAAGTCCGGCAGCAGGCCACCGCCCGCCGCCCAGGCCGCGGCTCGGACCGTTCCCTGTCTCGTGTAGAAGCCGAGGGCATCGCCATCGAGCCTTGCACCATCGAAGGACGGGGCAAGGAATCCATTGCCGAAGGCAAAGCCGGAGTGCTGATTGGACCCTGACGCGCCCGTGGTCACAACGCTGAACCAGAGCGAGGCGCCGTTATTGAGCAATCCGGCGTCCGACAAGGCGGAGGTGGTCGTTGCACGGGCATTACCGGCTGCTTGACCGGCGGGAATATCGACCTGATTGCCTGCGTTTGGCAGGATCCCGTACGACAAAGTTTGGCTGGCAATGACATTTGCCAAGGTACCGGTGGTAGAAATCCAGTTGCCTTGTAATCCGGTTCCGGCAGGCGCGCCATTCAGCGTGCCGACAGCTTGACTGAACGACTCGTCAACGACAAGCACCGCCGATGCCGCGTTCGACAAGGCAAACACGGCGACCAAGGCTATGGCCATCTGGGATAGGTTTCGGAACTTCATATCTGTTCTCCTTTGTGGATGGAGGGTCAGCCGGGGGAAACCGGCACCTTCTCACTTTGAATCCGGTCTGCTGATTCAACCCGGCGGGTTGAGGATCGCGCTCGAATGTGACCTAATTCTACCTCATGAATGGGTACGTGCACGAATATAAACAAAAAACTGACGCATAAATCGCATAGAACCGCCCGGCCACCCGGATTCCGGCGTGTGCAATGGAGTTCGCATGGTATGCGTTAGGTCTCTGTCCGCCTTCGGTCGCCGCGCGATGGGTACGTGCCGGGCGAGCCGCGGATCAGGCGGCAGCCGTGTCTAGTAGACACGGGGTAGACACGGGGGTAGACATTTGACAAGTTAATATGGTGCAAGCACTTAACATCAAATGGCTACCAGGGGGTAGGGGGGTATGGTAGACATGTGTCTACCCCCTCCCCGGGGGTGGCCGGTCCTGGCGTATCATGCCTGCCCATGAAGCTTCGCATCATCGGCAACCCGATCGCCGGCGGCGGCAAGGCGGCTCCGCGGATCAAGGCGCTGACGGCCTTGCTCCAGGGGCGAGGGCACAGCGTCGAAGTGCAACTCACGACGAAGGCCGGCGATGCGAAGGCGTGGGCGGGCGAGTTGCCGGAGGATTTGGATCGGCTGATCGTCGCGGGCGGCGACGGCACGCTCAATGAGGTGCTCAACGGGTTGGTTGATCCGTCGCGGGTGCCGATCGTGCAGATGCCGGTGGGCACAGCCAACGTGCTGGTGCGCGAGTTGGGACTGCCCTGGAAGCCGGCGGGGGTGGCGGAGATTGTGGAGAGCGGAAGGGTGCGGTTGGTGGATATGGGTGAGATAAGGATGGTGGCTGATGAAGATACGAATCAGTCAGCGTCGCAGAGTGATGTTGGCCCGACCCTCACCCGGCCCCTCCCTGGGAGGGAGGGGAGTTTGGAGCAGACCTCTGCATCATGGACGCGATTCCTTGTGGTCATGTCTGTTGGGTTTGATTCGATGGTGATCGAAGACATTCACCGCAACCGCAAGGGCAAGCTCGGGTTCTTCGGGTACATGAAGCCGATCTGGCGGACCATTCGCCGGTACACGCCGCCGGTAATCACGGTGCGCGTGGACGGGCAGGCGATGGAACGTGGGGCGATGGTGGTGGTGGCGAATGCGAGGAACTATGCGGGGCTGTTCACGGTGGCGGAGAAGGCGGCGATGGATTCGGGGGTGCTGGATGTGTGTGTGCTGCCGCGTGGGAAGGTGCGGTCGCTGGTTCGCTTCGCGTGGGCGGCGTGGCGGAGGAAGCTGTCACGGGTCAGCGGGGTGCAGAGTCTGCAAGGCAGGAGTGTGATGATCGAGAGTAATACGCCGATGGCGGTGGAGGTGGATGGTGAGTATTACGGTCAGACGCCGGTGGAGGTGAGGATCAAGCCGGGCGTGGTGCCGATCGTGGTGCCGGGGGAATAGGTTTCGGGTTCCGGGTGCGGGGTGCGGGGTTCCGGGTTCCGGGTTGGCGGACTCGGAACCCTGAACCCTGAACCCGGAACCCTTAGAATGCCTCCCATGCCGATCATCGCCGCGAAGGATTTGTGCAAGCATTACCGCGTCGGCGAGCGCGATCCGGGCGTCAAAGGGTTTCTCCGTCACTTCTTCAAACGCAAGTACAAAACCGTCGAAGCGGTCAAGGGCGTCACCTTCGACATCAACCCCGGCGAGATGGTCGGCTTCCTCGGCCCCAACGGCGCGGGCAAAACCACCGTGTTAAAGATGCTCACCGGCCTGATCCATCCGACCTCAGGCAGCGCCGTCATCGATGGCCGCGTGCCCTTCCACCGCGAGACCGCCTTCCTCAAGAGCATCACCCTCGTCATGGGTCAGAAGCAGCAGCTCATCTGGGACCTGCCCGCGATGGATTCCCTTCGCATCAATGCCTCGGTGTACGACATTCCGCAACCGGAGTTCGAAGCTCGCATCAAGGAGCTGAGCAACATGCTTTCGCTCGATGGTGAATTGAAGAAGCCGGTGCGCAAGCTGTCGCTGGGCGAGCGGATGAAGGCGGAGTTGATGGCTGCCCTCGTGCATCAGCCGACGATTCTGTTTCTCGATGAGCCGACGCTGGGATTGGATGTGAACGCCCAGGCTGCGGTGCGTGACTTCCTGCGTGACTACAACCGCAAGTACAACGCCACCATCCTGCTCACGAGTCACTACATGGCTGACATCACCGCGCTGTGCGAGCGCGTGCTCATGATCCACGAAGGCAATCTGATTTACGACGGCAGCCTCGACGGTGTGACGCAGCGCTTCGCGCCGTATCGCGAGGTGCGACTGGAACTGTGCGAGCCTTTGGAGAAGCGCGAGCTGGAGAAGTATGGCGAAGTGGAATCGATCGAAGGCCGGGAGGTGCGGTTCATCGTGCCGCAGGAGAACCTGACGAGTGCGATGAACCGGATGCTCGCGGAGCTGGCGATCGTGGACCTGGCGGTTTCCGATCCGCCGATCGAGCAGATCATCGGCAAGCTGTTTAAGGAAGGGATGAATGGGGAAGGGACGGAGGCACGGAGGGACGGAGGGACGAAGGGAGGGGGACAGGGAGCATGAGTGTGGTGCTTCGCCGAGTCCGGACGTTTCTGAGCGTGTACAACGCGCTGATGATGGAGATGCGCGCGGAGATCGTGCTGTGGATGCTGGCGACGACGTTCCCGCTGATCATGATGGGCGTGTGGTACCAGGCGGGCGAGAGCGGGAAGTTCGCGTTGACTGCCGCGGCTTTCGCCCAGTATTTCACAGCTCTTTTCATCATTCGTCAGTTCACCATCGTGTGGGTGATCTACGAGTTTGAAGGTGATGTGCTGCAAGGGCGGTTGTCGCCTTACCTCTTGCAGCCGATTGATCCGGTCTGGCGTTACGTCGCGCAGCACACCGCGGAGCGCTTCACGCGCATGCCCTTCGTCGCCGTGTTGGTGGGCGTGCTGCTGGTGATGGTGCCGGACACGCGCTGGTCGCCGGGCGCGGGCGACCTGCTGCTGGGCGCGCTGCTCACTTATCTCGCATTCGTCCTGCGGTTCATCATTCAATACACCTTCGCGCTGCTGGCGTTCTGGACGGAGCGCGCGGTGGCGGTGGAGAATCTGTGGTTCATGGTTTACCTTTTTCTCTCCGGGTTGCTGGGGCCGCTGGATGTGTACTCGCCGACAATGAGGACGATCGCGATGGCGACGCCGTTCCCTTACATGATGTACTTCCCCGCGCAGGCGCTGCTCGGCCGCGACCCGGGCATGCCCTGGCTCTGGGTGCTGGCGATTCTGGCGGGATGGATCGTGCTGTTTCTGGTAATCAACCGTCTTCTCTGGCGCGTGGCGCTGAAGCGATACTCGGCGATGGGAGCGTAAGAATGTCTGATTGCTGATTGCTGATTTCTGATTGGAAGCGAAATGGCAATCAGCAATCAGACTTCACCAATCTGAAATCAGACATCAAACATCAGACATCAGACATCAGAAATTCCCATGCCCCGCTACCTCCGCACACTTCGCCTCTTCTGGTCAGCCGCCATCGCCGCGGAGATGGAATACCGCGTCAACTTCACGCTCGCGGTCCTCAACAGCCTCGGCGGCCTGGCGGGCGGCCTGTTCGCGCTCGATCTCTTCTATCGCAGCGGGGCCCAGCTCGGCGGCTGGTCGTGGGAACAGGCCCTCGTCGTCTTCGGCCTCTTCACCCTCCTCAACGGCGTCTCGCTCTCCTTCCTGAATCCGAATCTGAATCGCATCGTCGAGTACGTTCATCGCGGCACGCTCGACTTCGTTCTCCTCAAACCGATCGACAGCCAGTTCTGGCTCTCGCTGCGCAACGCTTCACCCTGGGGCCTGCCCGACATCCTCTTCGGCCTGGGCCTGCTCACCTACAGCGGAATCAAACTCGGCGTCGGGCCCGCGGCCTACCTCCTCGGCATCGTGCCCGTGCTCCTGGCGGTGGTCGTTCTATATAGTCTCTGGTTCGTCTTCGCCAGCCTGAGCATCTGGTACGTGAAAGTCTGGAACGCCACCGAAGTGCTGCGCAGCCTGCTCGATGCCGGGCGGTTTCCCGTCGCAGCCTTTCCCGCGGCAGTGCGAATATTCTTTACAGTGGTCGTGCCCGTCGCCTTCCTCACCACCGTGCCCGCTGAGGTCATGCTCGGTCAGGTCGGCGCGGAATGGCTGGCGATCGAGGCGGCGATCGCGATCGGCCTGTTCCTGTTCACGCGCTGGTTCTGGAAGTTCGCCCTGCGCTATTACACGAGTGCATCAAGCTGAAATAGTTCCCAACTCCAAGCCCGATGGCGAGGCTTTGCGAGCCGTCGGGGTATCGTCGGCATACCCCGACGGCTCACCGACTCGCCATCGGGCTTGGGGTCGAGTCCTTATCATGTTCAGCATCATGAACCATCCTTCCATTCAAACGACCACCGTCGGTTCCTACCCCGTGCCCGACTGGCTGGCGGCCATGCCCAGTGAGCAGGCGGTGATCGATGCGACGCGCTGCGTGTTTTCCATGCAGCGCGATGCCGGCATCGATCTACCCACCGATGGCGAACTGTATCGCTTCGATGTGAATCACCCCGAGACCAACGGCATGATCGACTACTTCGTCAAGCCGATGGGCGGCATGCGCTCGCAGGTCGGACGCAGCGACTGGCAGGCGTACGCCCAGCAGCGCTCGATGCAGTTTCGCGCCAAACCCGCAGGCGTGGTGGAAGGCGCGCTGATCGAAGGCGGGCTGAATCTGCTGGCGGATTGCCAGCGGGCAGCGAGCGTCGCGGGCGGGCCCTTCAAGTTCACGGTGACCAGTCCTTACATGTTGTCGCGCACGCTGCTGGATCGTCACTACCACAACTTCGAATCACTCACGCTCGCCATCGCCCAGGTGCTCGCGGCCCAGGTGAAGGGTCTGCCCTGCGACTGCCTGCAAGTCGATGAAGCGAACATCCCCGGCAACCCTGCCGATGCTCCCCTCGCCGCGAAGGCGATGAACATCGTGCTCGACGCCTTCGAAGGCCAGCGCGCGGTTCACCTCTGTTTCGGCAACTACGGCGGCCAGACCATTCAAAAGGGCACATGGAAACAGCTCACGGATTTTCTCAATGCTCTCCATGTGGATCACCTCGTGTTGGAACTGGCGCATCGACCGGTCGAAGACCTCGACGCGCTGAAGGATGTTGATGCCAAGATCGCCATTGGTCTGGGCGTGATCGATATCAAAGTGAATCACGTCGAGTCGCCCGATGAGATTGCCGCGAGCATCGATCGGGCGCAGAAGAAGCTCGGCGAAGGGCGGGTGAAATGGGTCCACCCCGACTGCGGCTTCTGGATGCTCAAACGCAGCGTCGCGGATCGCAAGATCGCCGCCCTGGTGAAAGGTCGCGACAAGTTCCTCGGTCAGTGAGACAGTCCTGAGTCCTGAGTCCTGGGTCCTGGGTCCTGGGTCCTGAGTCCTGGGTCGTGGTCTCGAACGTGGGCCTTGCTTTAAGCAGACGCATGGCATGGAATGGAACCTCCATAATCGCCACGAAAGAAACCCGCCGGGCCTCGCGATATGATGTCCAGCCACGCGGGTGTGGCGGAATTGGCAGACGCGCCAGATTTAGGTTCTGGTGGGGGCAACCCCGTGAGGGTTCGAGTCCCTCCTCCCGCATGCAGTGTTTCCCGTGTCGCGCTCGTAGCTCAGTTGGATAGAGCAGTGCTTTCCTAAAGCACAGGTCGCAGGTTCGAATCCTGCCGGGCGCATTGACTTACAGCACTCGGACATTTCAGGAGCAACGCTGGGCGCCACTGAGACGCATGATTCAGCGCAACAGAAGCCTCTCCCCGATGCCTTGCCAGACGAGAATCTTGCCGCCCTTGCTCATGCCTTGGGCGACTGGCCCGAAGCGGATCGGCGGGCCGTGGTCGCGCACGTTGCGGCGCTGGCGAAACACTCCCCCGGCAGGCGGGCGGCAATTCTGACGCTGACGCGGGAGGATGCCTGACGGCGCTCCCGCCAACGGTGGGCAGGACTTCTACGGCCCCTGCATCGAAGGACGTGAGCGGTGGGCAGTGGCCCGGAGACAGTGGCCCGGAGGTAGTGGCCTGCTGGAGGGGGAACGCCCGCCGCCTCGCCGAGCGCGGCGTCCCCATCATTCAGATCTTCCACCGAG